>CAYNHY010000116.1:0-5695 GCA_964397225.1 uncultured Ruminococcus sp. | reverse complement strand
GCAAACACCTTCGGTCAGAAGCTTCAGCCCATTACCGGTACGCCGATCGACCTTCTCAATATGCCCAAGGGATGTCCCTTCGCACCGCGCTGCGACGCGGCTATGAAGATCTGCATCAGAGAAAAGTGCGAGCGCATGCAGATCAATGCCGACCACATGGCGGCATGCTGGATGAATGTTAAATCCGGCATTGAAAGCGGCGAGATAGAGTATGCTCCCGCCGAGGAGAAGGAGGCTGCCGAAAATGAGCAATAACGAAAACGCCAGACCTCTTGTTGAGGTCAGAAACCTCAAGAAATATTTCGATATCAGCACGGGAGTTTTCAAAACACGTGCTCTCAAGGCCGTTGATGACGTATCCTTTGATATAATGCGCGGCGAAACGCTCGGACTCGTCGGTGAGTCCGGCTGCGGTAAGACCACCGTCGGTCGCACCATCCTTCAGCTTTACAAGCCTACCTCCGGCGAGATAATCTTCGACGGCGAGGCTGTAAAGACCAAGGCGGAGATCAATGAGTTCCGTAAGAGAGCGACGATGGTATTTCAGGATCCGTATTCCTCGCTGAACCCGAGAATGACCGTCTCCGACATCATTGCAGAGCCGCTTGATATCCATAAGATGTATGCGTCTCAGGAGGAGCGTCGCGAGAGAGTGCTCGAGCTCATGGATCGCGTCGGACTCAACAGTGAGCACGCGTCACGCTATGCACACGAGTTCTCCGGCGGTCAGCGCCAGAGAATAGGTATCGCACGTGCGCTCGCGCTGAACCCCGAGTTCATCGTCTGCGACGAGCCTGTATCCGCTCTCGATGTTTCCATTCAGGCACAGGTAATCAATATGTTCGGCGAGCTTCAGCAGGAGCTTGGTCTGACCTACCTCTTTATCGCGCACGACCTGCTCGTCGTCCGCCATATCAGTAACCGTATTGCCGTAATGTACCTCGGCAAGATGGTCGAGCTGACAGACGCCGACACGATCTACAATCGTCCGCTCCATCCGTACTCCAAGGCTCTCATGTCCGCAGTACCGATGCCCGACCCGAAGGTAGCTCGCGCCAATGTGCGTATCCCCCTGAACGGCGATATTCCTTCTCCGCTCAACGCTCCCTCCGGCTGCCCCTTCCGTACACGCTGTGCTCACGCCTGCGAGCGCTGCGCCGAGGAGACTCCCGCCTTCCGCGAGATCGAGAAGGGACACTTTGTCGCGTGCCACAGAGATGAAGAGCTAAACTGACGCGACGTCTCCGGATTCGTAGCTTGCCGCCACGGTAATGCGCCGATGCGGCAGACAAGACAGAATATTTATTGTCGGAGGGCGTGCATCCCGCTGACAAAAATATAAAATTTTATTTTCAGAAAGGATTTCCTATCATGAAAAAGTTCCTCGCACTGGTACTTGCACTGGTTATGGTTCTTTCGATCGTTGCTTGCGGCAATACAAACAACGGCGGCGGTACAGAGACCGGCGGTGACACAGAGATCAAGAAGGTATCTCTCCCCACCCTTAAGTACCTCTACAACACAAGCGATGCACACAAGGCTATCGGAGAGTATCTCCAGAGCGCACTTGCAGTTGCAGGTGTCAATATGACACTTGACAACCAGGAGTGGGCAACCTTCCTTGAGACCCGTAAGAACGGCGACTACTCCGTTGCAAGAAACGGTTGGGTAGCTGACTACAACGACCCGATCTGCTTCCTCGACATGTGGACTACACAGTCGGGTAACAACGACGTTCAGTTCGGTAAGGGCGCACACGCCGATCTCAAGATGTACAATCTTGACCTTTCCGAGATTAAGGGCTACGAGGATGTTAAGGTCGAGAACGGCACATGGGCTGAGACCTATGACCTTCTTATCTCCAAGATCAAGACCTGCACAGACTCCGACGCGCGTTATGCAATGATGCACATCGCCGAGGATATGCTCATGGACACCGGCTGTATCGTTCCCCTCTACTACTATACAGACCTTTACATGATCAACAAGAACGTAGACGGCTTCTACTCCAACCCCCTCGGATATAAGTACTTCATGTACACATCCATCGCAGACGGTTCTGACTCTCTCTCCGCTTGCCTTGCAAGTGAGCCTCAGACTCTCGACCCGGCTCTCAACAGCGCAGTTGACGGTGCTACAATGCTTATTCACCTCTTCTCCGGTCTCGCTAAGTGGTCCCAGGATGAGAACGGCAAGCTCGTTATCACCGCAGACGCAGCTGAGGAGCTCACAGAGGGTGTAACAAACGACGACGGAACAGTTACATACACCTACACTCTCCGCGAGGGTATGAAGTGGTCCAACGGCGACGATGTTAAGGCTTCCGACTATGTAAACGCATGGAATCGTGCAGCTTCTCAGGCTCTCGGTGCCGACTACGGCTACATGTTCGAGGTTGTTGACGGCTACGCTGCTATGCAGGAAGAGGACGGCGCAGACAAGACTCTGAACGTTCAGGCTGACGACGACGCTCGCACCATTACCGTAACTCTTACAAACGCTGTTGCATACTGGGATGAGCTCCTTGCATTCCCGGTATACTTCCCCGTACATTCCTCCGTTTATGACAAGGAGGAGTGGGCTACAGATCCTTCCACATACATCTGCAACGGTCCTTACACCATGACAGAGTGGGAGCATGAGAGCTATATCACGCTCAAGAAGAACGAGAACTACCTTGATAAGGATGACGTTACCATGGGCGAGCTCAAGTTCTACCTCAGCGATGACACCAACAACATGCTCACAAACTTCAAGAAGGGCGACTGGCTCCTCATCGATGACGTTCCCACCAACGAGATCGCAACCCTCAAGAAGGATTATCCGGATGAGTTCGTTGTTGCTGGTCAGATCGGTACATACTATGTATGCTGGAACATCAACGAGGATATTCTCCCCGGCAGCGACCTCACAGGTGCTGAGAAGGAGAAGGCTCAGGCTGAGATCAGAAGAGCTATGGGTCTCCTCTTCGACCGTAACTACCTCGTAGAAGAGATCGCACAGGGCGGACAGCTTCCCGCATCCACATTCGTTGCAATGGGTATGACGGACGCTGACGGCACAGAGTTCTACAAGAACGCTTGCCCGTCCGAGAGCTCCTATGTCGGTTACTTCGATGTTTCCGAGGAAGCATTCGAGGCTAACTGCAACAAGGCTATCGAGGTCCTCCAGAAGTACTACGACAACATCAATGTTGGCGAGTAATTGATTAAAGCGGCCATAGCCGTAATATGCGCGGGAGATGACACTGCACTGTCATCTCCCGCGCCGTTTTGCTGTAAGACGGTCTGTGTCAATTTGCCGAGAATTCGTGCTGACGACCGGAGCGAATTTATACTAACTTCTATGTTGACAAATGAGGTATCGTGTGATAAAATAGTATGAAAGATATAAATACCTCGGTGCAAGGAGTCAGACTATGTCAAAGCAGCTTCTCATTAATACAGCATCCGCAGACGTGCTCGCGCCTTCGACTGACGGGCTTGTGTCCGTATTGTCGGATTGCCTCACGGATCCGGCTGTGTCCGGCTTTCTCGACATCGTTAATTCAGCGGAGAATTCCGCCTTTCCCGGTTTTTGCGACGTGCATGTGCATTTTCGTGAGCCGGGCTTTTCTTATAAAGAGACGATAGGCACGGGCTCGCGCGCGGCGGCGCGCGGCGGCTACACCGACGTGTGTACCATGCCGAATCTTTCACCCGTTCCCGACAGCGTCGAGTCAATGAAGGCTCAGACGGATATTATCAGCCGCGACGCGGTCATCGGTGTACATCCCTATGCGGCGATAACGCGCGGACAGCGCGGCGAGGAGCTTTCCGACATGGAGGCGCTTTCAAAGCTGTGCATTGCCTTCTCCGACGACGGACGCGGCGTGCAGGACGAGGGCATGATGCGCGAGGCAATGACTCGAGCTGCCTCTGCAGGAAAGATGATTGTCGCGCACTGCGAGGTCAACGAGCTGCTCTTCGGCGGTGTGATCCACGACGGCGAGTTCGCAGCCGCACACGGCTATCCCGGAATTTGCTCCGAGAGTGAATGGCGACAGATTGAGCGAGATATTCGCCTTGCCGACGAGACGGGCTGCGCCTACCACGTGTGCCACATCTCAACGTCGGAAAGCGTCGAGCTTATTCGCGATGCGAAAAAGAGCGGCGTCGACATAACCTGCGAGACTGCGCCGCATTACCTTGTCCTCGACGAGGGCGACATGCGGGAGCACGGTCGCTTTAAGATGAATCCCCCGCTTCGCGCACGACGCGACCGCGAGGCGCTTCTCGACGGCGTCATCGACGGCACGATAGACATGATAGCGACGGATCACGCGCCGCATTCCGATGAGGAAAAGTCGCGCGGGCTTCTCAAAAGTCCGTTCGGCATCGTCGGACTCGAAACGGCGTTCCCCGTTTTATATACACACCTTGTGAGAAAAGGCGTGCTCACGGCGGCACAGCTTACGGCACTGCTCTCTGACAATCCGCGCCGCCGCTTTAAGCTTCCCGCAAAACGTGACTTCTCCGTGTGGCGGCTCGACGAGGAATTCACCGTCGACAGCAACGAATTCCTTTCGATGGGACACGCAACGCCGTTCGAGGGAGACAGGCTTTTCGGCAGATGCCTTCTTACGGTGCGCGACGGGCACGTCGTGTACAGCGACACGCAGCCCTGAGACGAGCATACGGCGTGATCGCCCGGCGTGATTGCCCGGCGGGAGCGTACAGTGCGAACATCCGATGTGAGCGCATGACGTGACTGCTCGGCGAGAAAACCGACAAAACCGTCGCACAGCGCCGTCTCTGATAAACCAAGTCAAAAGTTAGATTATATACACAGGAGGCCAAGGTATGGCAAAAAGAACAGATTTGAAGAAGATCCTGATCATCGGCTCGGGACCTATAGTCATCGGTCAGGCGGCTGAGTTTGACTATGCGGGCACACAGGCTTGTCTCGCACTCAAGGAGGAGGGCTATGAGGTAGTCCTCTGCAACTCGAACCCCGCGACGATAATGACGGATACCACAATTGCCGACAAGGTGTACATGGAGCCGCTGACGCTTGAGTATATCGCGAAGATACTTCGCTACGAGCGCCCTGACGCCATCGTCCCCGGAATCGGCGGTCAGACCGGCCTCAACCTTGCAATGCAGCTCGAGAAGAAGGGCGTTCTCCGCGAGTGCGGCGTTGAGCTTCTCGGCACAAGCAGCGAAAGCATCGAGCGCGCCGAGGACCGCGAGCTCTTTAAGGAGCTCTGCCAGTCGATAGGCGAGCCTGTCATCCCCTCGGAGATCACCTATTCCGTCGAGGAGGCAAAGCGCGCGGCAGAGGATATCGGCTACCCCGTTGTTCTCCGTCCCGCCTTCACGCTCGGCGGCACCGGCGGCGGCTTTGCCTACGATGAGGCACAGCTCGAGGAGATTGCGCTCAACGCCTTCAAGCTTTCCCCCGTTCATCAGGTGCTCGTCGAGAAGAGCGTCAAGGGCTATAAGGAGATCGAGTTCGAGGTAATGCGTGACTCGAACGACCACGCCATCACCATCTGCGGTATGGAAAACATCGACCCCGTCGGAGTACACACCGGCGACTCCATCGTTGTAGCTCCCATACTCACCCTTTCCGACCACGACCTCAAGATGCTCAACGACAGTGCCATTAAGATCATTCGCGAGCTGAAGATCGAGGGCGGCTGTAACGTACAGTT
>CAYNHY010000115.1:0-5720 GCA_964397225.1 uncultured Ruminococcus sp. | reverse complement strand
CTATGGGACGGATTATATCGTGATCAAGATTGATGCAGCCTTTGATATTTTCGCCGACCGTCTTGCCGGTGACGGTCATGCATTCGGTATTGAGCAAGCCTTTTTTGTTAAGCTCGTTCATAACGGCATAAACACCGCCCGCCTCATTCAAGTCCTCCATATAGGTTCGTCCGGCGGGAGCCAAATGGCAGAGATTTGGCGTTACTGCACTGATCTCATTTGCGATATCCAAATTCAGCTCCACGCCGCACTCGTGAGCAATGGCAGGAAGATGCAGCATGCTGTTGGTAGAGCAGCCGAGCGCCATATCCACGGTTAATGCGTTCATCAACGCCTCTCTTGTCATAATATCGCGCGGACGGATATTTTTACGCAGAAGCTCCATGACTGCCATACCGGCGTGCTTGGCAAGCTCTATACGTGCAGAGTAAACGGCGGGGATCGTGCCGTTGCCCTTCAGACCCATACCGAGCGCTTCTGTCAGGCAGTTCATCGAATTGGCGGTGTACATGCCGCTGCAGGAGCCGCAGGTCGGGCAGGTCCTGCACTCGTATTCGCGGAGCCTTTCACCGTCTATTTTGCCCGCATTGTAAGCCCCCACCGCTTCAAACATCGACGAGAGGCTTGTTTTTTTGCCTTCCACTCTGCCTGCAAGCATAGGCCCGCCGCTGACAAACACGGTGGGAATATTCACCCTTGCAGCCGCCATCAAAAGCCCCGGCACGTTTTTGTCGCAGTTCGGCACCATCACAAGACCGTCGAAGCCGTGTGCAAGAGCCATTGCCTCGGTAGAGTCGGCAATCAGGTCTCGCGTCACAAGAGAATATTTCATTCCCGTATGTCCCATAGCGATACCGTCGCATACGGCAATGGCGGGAAAGACGATCGGTGTACCGCCCGCCATTGCTACGCCGAGCTTTACGGCATCTACGAGCTTATCGAGATTCATGTGTCCCGGCACTATCTCGTTATAGGAGCTGACGATACCTATAAGCGGGCGTTTTTGTTCCTCCTCCGTCAGCCCCAAAGCGTGAAATAAGCTGCGGTGCGGCGCATTCTGTACGCCCTCCACTACATTTTCCTTATGCATAGCGGTGCCTCCCTTAGTTGTTGATGAGCTTGTCCTCATCGCTCCAGCTGTACAGCTTGCGAATATCCGCACCCACCACTTCGCTCGGATGCTCGCTCGCCTTCTTTCTCATTGCGTTGAAGTGGACCTGCGAGCCGGCTGAGGACATATCGAGAAGAAAGTCCTTTGCAAAGCTGCCGTCCTGAATATCGGAAAGTACCTTCTTCATAGCCCTTTTGGTGTCCTCGGTGATGATCTTGGGACCGGTGATATAATCACCGTATTCAGCGGTGTTGGAGATGGAATATCTCATACCTGCAAAGCCGCTTTGA
This sequence comes from uncultured Ruminococcus sp., assembly GCA_964397225.1. Classification (GTDB taxonomy): domain Bacteria; phylum Bacillota; class Clostridia; order Oscillospirales; family CAG-272; genus RUG11130. The sequence goes on along the minus strand of CAYNHY010000115.1, from coordinate 4,319 downwards.
TATATGAGGTCGACTATCAGCTTCATTTCATGGATGCACTCAAAGTAAGCGTTTCTCGGATCGTAGCCTGCCTCCACCAGAGTTTCATAGCCTGCCTGCATCAGCGCGCAAACGCCGCCGCAAAGAACAGCCTGCTCACCGAACAGGTCAGTCTCGGTCTCGGTGCGGAAGGTCGTCTCAAGCACACCCGCACGTGCGCCGCCGATGCCGAGCGCATAAGCAAGGCCCAAATCCCACGCATCGCCGGTGGCGTCCTGCTCGACTGCTATCAGGCAAGGAACACCCTTTCCCGCCTGATACTCACTGCGAACAGTGTGACCGGGACCCTTCGGTGCTATCATAATAACGTTGACATTCTTCGGAGGCTTGATGCAGCCGAAATGAATATTAAAGCCGTGCGCGAATGCCAGGGTCTTTCCCTCCGTGAGGTTGGGCTCTATGCTCTCCTTGTAGAGAGCCGCCTGCTTTTCGTCGTTGATAAGGATCATGATGATATCGGCAAGCCTTGCGGCGTCGGCGGAGTTCATAACGCGAAGTCCTTGTGCCTCAGCCTTTGCCCGGCTTTTCGAGCCCTCATACAGACCGACAACGACATCAACGCCGCTGTCCTTCAGATTAAGGGCGTGAGCATGTCCCTGAGAGCCGTAGCCGATGATCGCAACGGTCTTGCCGTTTAATTTACTCAAATCGCAATCCTGCTGATAAAAAATTCTGTTTGCCATAATAATTACCTCTTTTTCATTATAAATTCAAGTTTTGACGCAGTATCGAATTTCCTTTTTCGATAGATGCCGTACCGGTACGGCAGATTTCAAGAATGGTATGCTCCCGCATAAGCGAAATAAAATCATCCGTCCTCGTGCTGCTTCCGATAATCCGAAGCACGATGGAATCCTTTGAGTAATCAATGGTTTCCGCCTTGAACGCTTCGGCTGCCGCGCGGATCTCGTCACGGGTAGATGGGTCGTTTTTCAGCTTGATCAGCATAAGCTCACAGCTTATGGAATTGCTTGCGGTAAGCTCCTTGATTGAGCACACATCAGGCAGCTTGTAGAGCTGATTGATAAGCTGCTGCTTCCCGTTTTCCTCTCCGTCAAAGGTGAAGGTGATACGTGAATATTCCTCCGCTTCGGTCTCGCTGGCGGTAATGGAGCTGATATTGAACTGTCTTCTTCTGAACATGCTTGTCAGTCTGTTCAGCACGCCGAACTGATTACGCACAAGCACCGCTAATGTATACCGCTTCATAATTCCACCTCCGGTCCTGTAATGATGTCATCCATGCTTCCGTTTGGCGGCAGCATGGGAAGAACGAATTCGTCCTTATCGATTTTGCAATCGATGACATAAGGTCCCTCGACACTGAAGGCTCTGCCAAGCGCCCTGTCCAGCTCCTCCGGCGTGCTTACCGCTTCACCCTGCGCGCCGAAGGCTCTTGCAAGGGCGGCAAAATCGGTTTTACGCTCTAAAACGGAATTGGAATAATGCTTATCGTAGAAAAGCGTCTGCCACTGGCGAACCATGCCGAGCACGCCGTTGTTCATAATGATGACCGCGACGGGAACGTTGTAGCTGACCGCGGTTGCCAGCTCATTAAGATTCATACCGAAGCTGCCGTCGCCTGTAACCAAAACGCTGCGCTCACCCGTACCGTATGCCGCGCCGATCGCCGCACCGAGACCGTAGCCCATAGTGCCGAGACCGCCGCTGGAAACGAACCGCCTTGCAGTCCTGAAATTCAGATTCTGTGCCGACCACATTTGATGCTGACCGACATCGGTGCAAACGGCGGTGCTTTTGCCAAGGTGCTTATTAAGTGTCAGGATGGCTCTGCGAGGAGTCAAGCCTTCTCTGTTATCAAGATACTCTTCCTCTTCACGGCGTAAAGCCTTGATAGTTTCCCACCACTCGGGTCTTGTTGCTTCATTCACAAGGGGAAGGAGCTTTTGCAGGGTAAGCTTCACATCACCTCTCAGCCCGCATACCGAGCTTACGGTCTTATTGAGCTCCGAGCCGTCCACATCCACGTGAACGATCTTGGCGCCGAGCGCAAATTTAGCGCGGTTGCCTGTAACACGGTCATTAAAGCGAACGCCGAGCGAAACTATCACGTCTGCCTTATGCATCGACATCGAGGAGGCGAAGTGCCCGTGCATGCCCTGCATGCCCAAAAAGCTCGGATGCTCGGTCGGAATTGCGGATAGCCCCATCAGGGAGCAGCCGAGCGGCGCATCAAGCTTTTCGGCAAGTGCGAGAAGCTCGTCCTGCGCCTCTGCCGTTATCACACCTCCGCCGAAGTAGATAAAGGGGCGTTTTGCCGAATTGATGATCCTTGCCGCTTCCTCGATACGCACGTCCTTTGCGGCAAACAGCTCCTCCTTTTCCGCGGGAGCCTTTGGCTCATATTCGCATTTCGCAATTTGAACGTCCTTTGGGACATCGATAAGAACAGGTCCCGGTCTTCCGGATTTGGCGAGCTTGAACGCCTCGCGGACGGTATCGGCTAATGCGGAAACGTCACTTACGAAGTAATTGTGCTTTGTGATTGGTAAGGTAACGCCGGTAATGTCGACCTCCTGGAAGCTGTCTGTACCAATCTGAGTTGTCGGCACGTTGCCGCATATCGCCACCATAGGAACCGAATCAAGGTAGGCGGTGGCAATACCGGTGACAAGGTTTGTAGCCCCGGGACCCGAGGTGGAAATCACAACACCGACCTTACCCGTTGTACGTGCATAGCCGTCGGCGGCGTGTGCCGCCCCCTGCTCGTGTGCCGTCAGCACGTGAGATACCTCATCTCGATATTTATAGAGGCTGTCGTATACGTTGAGTATCTGTCCTCCGGGATAGCCGAATACGGTGTCTGCGCCCTGCTCAATCAAGGCTTTTACCAATATATCTGAACCTGAAAGCAGCATATCGTCACTCCCTTGTTAAGAAGCCTGCGATCAGCTCGCCGCATTTTTTGCAGCCGACGAGTGACATTCCTTCGCTCATAATATCGGCTGTACGGTAACTTGCATCGAGGAATTTTGAAACGGCGTCTTCGACAGCATCCGCCTCGTCCTTCATATCAAAGCTGTAGCGCAGCAGCATCGCCGCCGAAAGAATGGTTCCGATGGGATTTGCGATGTCCTTGCCCGCAAGGTCGGGGGCAGAGCCGTGGATCGGCTCATACAGTCCGCAGGAGGTCGCACCTAAGCTTGAGGACGGGATCATGCCGATGGAGCCCGTGATCATAGAGGCCTCATCCGACAAAATATCTCCGAACATATTCTCGGTTACGATAACGTCAAACTGAGAGGGCTTCTTTACGATCTGCATCGCGCAGTTATCGACGAGCATATCGGAAAGCTCCACATCGGGGTATTCCTCTGCAAGCCTGTGCATGACCTTTTTCCAAAGACGCCCCGAATCCATAACGTTGCTCTTTTCAACCGAGCAGAGTCTTTTATTTCTCTTTCTCGCACTTTCGAAGCCGATCCTTCCGATGCGCTCGATCTCCGCCTCGCTGTATTTCAGAACATCTGTGGCGGTATCTCCCTCTGTTTTATGCTCTCCGAAATAAATTCCGCCGGTCAGCTCGCGAACTATAATGAAGTCAATGCCTTCCTCTACGATGGAGCGCTTCAGGGGTGAAGCCTCGCTGAGCTGACGCCAAATTTTTGCGGGGCGGTTGTTGGAGTAAACACCCATTCCCTCACGGAGTCGGAGCAGTCCCCTCTCGGGGCGCATATTGCCGGGAACGTCGTTCCATTTGCTGCCGCCGACTGCTCCGAGAAGCACACTGTCCGAGGCTATGCACTTGTTCAGCTCGCTTTCCGGCAGAGGCTCGCCGTATTTATCAATGGCACAGCCACCCATGTCCACGTCGGTGTAGTGAAAGCTGTGTCCGTACAGCTCGGCAACCCTGTCAAGCACCTTCAGCGCCTCGTTTACGATTTCGGGGCCGATGCCGTCACCGCGGATGACCGCAATATTCTTAAGCATTGTCTTCGCCCTCCTTCAGAGAATTTAAGAGCCCGCCGCTTTTGATAATGCTCTGAATGAACGGCGGAAAGGGCTGCGCCCTATAGGTTTTTCCGGTGGTAAGGTCGCTGATCTCACCGGTGTCAAAATCCACCCTTACCTCGTCGTTTGCGTTGATCTCCTCCGCCGCCTGCTCGCATTCGAGAATCGGAAGTCCGATATTTATGGCGTTACGGTAGAAAATTCTTGCAAAGCTCTTGGCAATAACGCAGCCCGTGCCGCAGGTCTTGATAACAAGCGGCGCGTGCTCGCGGGAAGAGCCGCAGCCGAAGTTGCGCCCCGCAACCATC
>CAYNHY010000114.1:0-5749 GCA_964397225.1 uncultured Ruminococcus sp. | reverse complement strand
AGAAATCGCTAGGATATTATCCTCTTAATCGATGAGATCCATACAATAATCGGAGCCGGAGGTGCTGAGGGCGCAGTCGACGCTGCGAACATTATAAAGCCCGCGCTCGCAAGAGGCGAGATGCAGGTCATTGGCGCCACAACGATAGACGAATACAGAAAGCACATAGAGCGCGACGCGGCACTTGAAAGAAGATTTCAGTCCGTAACGGTCGGCGAGCCGACGCCCGAGGAGGCGGAGCAGATACTCTTCGGTCTTCGCGACAAGTATGAGGCTCATCACAAGCTAAGAATAGGCGACGACGCGATACACGCCGCAGTTAAGCTTTCGGTGCGCTACATCAGCGACAGATACCTGCCCGACAAGGCGATTGATCTTGTGGACGAGGCAGCGTCAAAGAAGCGTATATCGAGCTTTACGCCGACACCCGATGTTCGCGAGCTTGAGGAGAAGCTCAAGAGCGTTGCCGCAGAGAAGGAGGAGGCCATACTGTCCGAGGATTACGAGGGCGCGGCACGTCTTCGCGACAGCGAAAAGAAGCTGTCGGACGAGCTTGCAGAGAAGAAGGGAAACGCCCGCAGCACAGGCGAGCTTTGCGTCGGGGAGGAGGATATTGCGGATATCGTCTCCTCGTGGACGGGCATTCCCGTTAAAAAGCTTGCCGAGGAGGAAAGTGAGCGACTGCTAAAGCTTGAGAGTATACTCAAGGAGAGGGTCATCGGTCAGGACGAGGCTGTCGAAGCCGTCGCGCGCGCGATAAGGCGCGGCAGAATGGGTCTGAAGGATCCGCACCGCCCGATAGGCTCGTTCATATTCCTCGGTCCGACCGGCGTCGGTAAAACCGAGCTGACAAAGGTCCTTGCGGATGTTATGTTCGGCAGTGAGAACGCGATGATTCGTGTCGATATGTCGGAGTACATGGAGAAGCACAGCGTTTCGAAGCTTATAGGCTCGCCTCCGGGCTATGTCGGCTTTGACGAGGGAGGTCAGTTGACCGAGAAGATACGCCGCAAGCCGTATTCTGTGGTGCTCTTTGACGAGATCGAAAAGGCGCATCCGGATGTATTCAATATTCTTCTTCAGATACTCGAGGACGGTATTCTCACCGATTCGCAGGGAAGGCGCGTCGACTTCAAGAATACCATCATAATCATGACCTCGAATGTCGGCGCTGCGGGCATCGTCGAGCCGAAGAAGCTCGGCTTCTCGGATGCTGTATCTGCCGCGGACGAGGATAAGAAAATGAAGGCTCGCGTGAACGACGCGCTGAAGGCGACCTTCAAGCCGGAATTCCTCAACCGTCTCGACGAGATAATCGTTTTCAACAAGCTCTCGCCCGAAAATATCGAGCGGATTGCGCGCCTTATGCTCGCGGAGCTTCAAAAGAGAGTTTCCGCTCTCGGAATCACGCTTGATTTCTCCGATGGGGCTGTAAAGCACTTGTCGTCTGTCGGCTACGACCCGATATACGGTGCGCGTCCGCTGAGACGTGCGATAGTCCGCGCGGTGGAGGACAAATTCTCGGAGGAGCTTTTGTCGGGAGCCGTAAAGGAAGGCGATGCGGTCACGGCAGAGCTTGACGGAGACAATATTAAATTTGTCGAAAAATGACAGCCGTGTGGCTGAAAAAGTCGGAGAGGCGAATTATTCCGCCCTTTCCGGCTTTTCTCATTCATGCGTGCGTTGCTTTCGGCGCAAAATGACAGTGTGAGCTTATTCTGAGGTAATGCTATGAATTTTTTACCGCTTATGCTGTCTGTCGCCGTTGCGGCGTCACCGTGCCACCACAGCGCACGACAGGACGAAAGACCGCAGAGCATTATATTTGATATAGCGAGCGAGCACCTTTCGGGCGACGCGCGTGAGAAAAGGCTTCTTGTTATCGGACTTGACGGGTTTTGCAGGGAGGCGCTGTCCGTGCTTGATGAGCACGGCGCGGTGTGGGAGACTGCCCGTCACGGTGAGCTTATAATGACCTATGCCGGTGGCAGTGCCGACTGCCTTCAGCGCAGCGACACCGTGCCAGGCTGGTGTACCATTCTTACGGGAAAGCTCGCCGATGACAGCGGAGTCAGAAATAATCAAAGCGTAAAGCGGGACTCTGCCGTGACCTTTCTCACGGCTGCAGCGCGTCGAGGTCGCTCATGTGCGTTTATCTCGTCCTATGCGCCGCACTTTGACAGAGCTTTTGCCCGTGATATAAAATGTTCGCGCGGGAACGGGCTTGATGCGGCTTATGTTGAGACCGAGAATGACCGAGAAACGGCGGACACTGCCGAAAAATATCTTAATGACGGCTGCGACGCGGTGTTTGCGATCCTTGAATACACCGACATTGCTGGACACGCGTATGGCTTTGGCTCGTCGTGCGCCGAGTACCGTCGCGCATGCCGTGCGGCAGATAATGCGGCAGGGCGGCTTATCTCGTCAGCGTGCGAGGCGGACAAGGGCGACGGTATTGACAGGCTTATTATAATTACGACCGACCACGGCGGCGTCGGGCGCCGCCACGGCGGACAGAGCGCCGACGAGTGCGACACCTTTGCTGCAGTCGCGCATTACTTTTCGGACGAGAAGTAAGGATTGTTGCGAAGCTACTTGAAGAAATGCCCGATTTGCTGTATAATGTATAAAAGAGAATAACAGACCGCGATACTTGACGCGCGTCGCGAAAGGTTAATTATGTTTGATATACTTACAGACGCATGGGCACATCCGGGTGCCGTTCACGCGCCTATTTTACCGCTTGATATAACGAGCTTTACAGCCGCCGACATTGACTCCGAGCTCAGCACACTCCACAAGTACGGCTTCGACAGCCTGCTTGTTCGCTGCGAGGAGGATGCCGAGATAACGAAGGAGCTGCTTGATGCACTCTTTGCCGCAGCGGCTAAGAGATATATGCCGATCTTTGTTGACGAATCTGTTGCGGCGGCGACCGCCGGCTGCTCCGACAGAGCGCTTATTTCCTATAACCCAATGCTGGCGGCGCACCGCCTTGTGCTCGTGCGCGAGGACGAGGCGGTGCGCCTTGAAGGCGAAGGCGTGATAGATGTCTACATAGCATTCAAGGACGGCAGGCTTTGCGACGTTAAAAGAGAGCTTGACGCGGAGAGCGACAGCTCGGGATATGAAAAATACAGCTTTGTCATGGTGAGTACGGACGGGCTCGAGCTGCTTTGCCCTGAGTGTGCCGAGGCGTTCCTTTACGGCACCTACGGAAGCTTTATCGAGGAATACGCAGCAAGCTCGAACGGCGCTCTTGTCGGACTTTACACCAGCCGTCTTCTCGAATACACACGGGATGTGATATTCTGGAGCTTTGACATGCTCTCTGATATGCTTGCACTCGGCTGTACCGAAAAAATGCTCGTGTCGCTCTTTATCGATGGAGACAGACGAAGCGAGAAGGACGGCCGCCGCCTTTATCTTAAGGCACTGAGCTCACGCCTTGACCGTGCCTTCTGCACGCCTGCCTCCGAGCTTTGCGGACATGCCTCCCTTGCGTTTATGGGTGACGCTCCTCAGCTGTTTGCTTCAGGCTGCGCTCGGCGCTTTACGCTTCCCATGTGGAGCCGCGAGGGCTATCCCGAGTCTGCGAACAATGTCGAGGACGTGCTTTCCGCTCTGCGACTTTTAGGGGATACGGCACGCGGCGAGGGCTTCACGGGAGCGGTCTACCGCGCAACAGCGACAAATGCAGACTCGCTTGTGCGGGAGCTGAATGCCGTGCTTGCGGCGCCGCTGACGCTTGCGGTGCTTCCGGACTGCTTTGCCGATACTCAAATGCTCGAGAGCATCGGACTCGGACGCGCGGAAATGAAGCGCCTTTGCATGAGGCTCAAGCGCGAGTCGACGGTAGGCACGTCCTGCGGCTGCCACACTCATACGGCAGTCCTTTGCGACGGCGACATCATCCCCTACAGCGGTGCGGCAAAGCTTCGCTCAATGGGCGTGGAATTCAATTTCCTCTCCAAGGAGCAGCTGCTCGAAAGGGCGCATATCCACCATGGCGAGATACTTATCGATAAATTCAGATATAAGTCGCTTTTATGGGATCAGCGCATCCGCATGGAGCCCGACGAGCTTGTGAAAATAGGTGAATTTGCGACCTTCGGCGGAGTGCTGTATCGCGGCGGAGCCTTCGGCGACTGGGCTAAAAAGAATCTGAAAATTTCCGACACGCTTCGCGAGCTTTCGTCAAGTGTTACGCTTTGCAGGCTCGACAAGTGCGGCTACACCTTCCTTCGCCTTGTGAATCGCGGTGAGGAAAGCGTGAGTCTTGCGCTCGGTGACGGGTGCGGACAGTGCTACGCACTCGACGCGGACAGCGGCAAGAATTACCGCATCGGCGTTGATGAGAAGGTCAGACTTATGCCCGGCGAAATGAGAACGTTCATGTTTGATGCATCGCAGCCTTCGGGAACGAGCGACGAATGTCCGCCGCTTGCCGAGGTTTTCGCACTGCGTGAGGGTGATAATGTAATTCCGTTTTCAAACAGCGAGGCGTATGACGCGGTAATACAGCTTGACTCGCTCGGCGGAAGCTATGTCGAGCTTGAGATCAACGGCAAAAAGCAGCCGAGGCTTCTGTATCCGCCTTATTCGGTCAATGTCACGGACGCCATGAACGACGGTGACAATTTGGTACACGTGAGCGGTGACGGCACGCCGAAAGGCGCACTTGTTCGTATAAGAGGCGTCAAATAATCGCTCAAATCGGAAAAAATATTAAAAAATCTATTGCAATTTCGGCTTCGGTGTGATATAATAACTCATGTTGAGTTTGTATATCATATAGTTACCATAAACGGAGGTGTATTCGGATGGCAAAGTGCTCTGTATGCGGAAAAGGCGTAACTTTCGGTCAGAATGTTTCCCACTCCAACCGCAAGACTAACAGAATGTGGAAACCCAACATCAGACGAGTAAAGGCTGTTGTTGACGGAACACATAAGACTGTATATGTATGCTCGAGATGCCTGCGCTCAGGCAAGGTTACACGAGTATAATAAACCAGCTCGTTATTAACTCCCTCATTTTGAGGGAGTTTTTGACTTTCAGGAGGATTTATGCACGAATACACTGCGATACTGTCGGAAAGCGGAGCGTGCTTTGCCGAGAGACTTGCTTCTGATTTTGATATTATGCTTTTACCGCGCGACGGGGAAATATCGGAGGCTGTTTCGTCGCACGCCGATATGCTGCTGTTCGCACTCGGCGACAGCCTTGTCGTTCCGAGCGTGTATCGCACAGCTAATGCCGAATTGCTTGAGGAGCTTTGCGACAGGACGGGCGTTGAGATAATTTCCGACCTGTCGCCGCGCGGAGAGCGATATCCCGATGACATAGCGCTCAATGTACTGCTTTGCTCGCGCTTTGCGTTTTCTCTTGCGAGAGGCACCTCACGAGCAGTCACGCAGCTGCTCGCGCGGCACGGTATCACACATATTGATGTAAAGCAGGGCTACGCCGCGTGCTCCTCGCTTGCCTTCGGAAATGCGCTTGTCAGCGCCGATGTTGGCATAATTCGTGCTGCGAGCAGCGTCGGGCTTGAGGTGCTTCGGATTTCGCCCGGTGCGATCAGCCTGCCGGGGCTGTCCGAGGGCTTTATCGGAGGTGCGAGCGGGGTCTGCGAAAATAAAATTTATTTCCTCGGAAATATCAAAGCTCACCCCGACGGCGAGAGGATAACGGACTTTGCGCGGCAGCACGGCTTTGAATGCGTCAGCCTGTCACGGGACACCCG
>CAYNHY010000113.1:0-5893 GCA_964397225.1 uncultured Ruminococcus sp. | reverse complement strand
GGGAACGGCTGACGATATACCATCTCGTGCGGCAGACCAAGCGCCTCGCCAACCACGCGAACCTCGTCCTTGAAGAGAAGCTTTAAGGGCTCTACAAGCTCAAAAGCGAGGTCTTCGGGAAGTCCGCCTACATTGTGATGGCTCTTTACAGCCTTCTTGCCCTCTGCCTGCTTGAAGCTCTCGAGGATGTCGGGATAAATGGTTCCCTGTGCGAGGAAGCTGATGTCGTCAAGCTTTCTTGCCTCGTCGGCAAATACGTTGATAAACTCAGCTCCGATGATCTTTCTCTTGGACTCGGGGTCGGATACACCCGCAAGAAGGTCGAGGAAGCGGTCGGTAGCATCAACATAGATAAGGTTCGCATCGAGCTCGTCCTTGAACACCTTAATGACGTTCTCGGACTCGTTCTTACGCATGAGACCGTGGTTTACGTGGACGCAAACAAGCTGACGACCGATAGCCTTTATGAGAAGTGCCGCAACAACGGACGAATCGACGCCGCCGGACAGTGCGAGAAGGACCTTGCGGTCGCCTACCTGCTCGCGAACTGCCGCGACCTGCTCTTCGATGAACGCATCAGCGAGAGCTCGTGTCGTGATTCTCTCCATTGTTTCCGGACGAACATTACTGTTAAGCATAAATATCTCCATTTCTGTCACCGGAGGTGTGCCGGCGTTCAAGATCAGTTTGTGTAGTTGTCGAAATAGCCCTGAACGAGCACGACGGGAGTTCCCTTGTCGCCGGAGCCGCTTGTAAGGTCGCAGAGCGAGCCGATAAGGTCGGTCAGCTGTCTCGGAGTCGTTCCCTGAGATGCCATATTTCCGACAAGGTCGGCGTCCTTTGCCTTGATGCTTGCAGAGATAGCCTCGCGAAGCGCTTCTCCGGAGAGATCCTTATAATCGTTATCGGCAAGGTACTTGAGCTTGAGCTCGTTCGGTGTGCCGACGAGTCCGCTTGTGAAGGCGGGAGATACTACCGGGTCTGCAAGCTCCCATATCTTACCCTTAGGATCCTTGAATGCGCCGTCGCCATATACCATTACCTCAACATTCGCGCCGCAGGCTGCCTTTATGCGCGCCTGAATATCAACAACGAGTTCGAAGCACTCGCGCGGGAAAAGCTTGATCTTGTCCTCAGTCGACTTATTCGAGCCGAGAAGACCGTACTGCTCGTTGCAGCCGCTTCCGTTGACGGGTGCGGTAAGGATGTCGTCAAGTCCGCAGACGATCTTCGCGCCGGCTGCCTTGAGAATGCGCTTTGTACGTGCTCTTGTGTGGATATCGCAGTTAAGCACGCAATCTGTATATTCGAGGATAGCGCGGGGCTGATTTGCGAAGATGATCTCCGCCTCGGCTCCTGCCTCTCTTATGATATTGCCATAATACTCTACGTAATCGACGCCCGTGAACTCGTGGAGGTTCTCGCCGAAGAGCTCGCGGTACTTCTCGAGTGTAAGTACGTCCGAATAGGGGTTTATTCCTGCCTCGTCGAGCTTATCGATGCTGACAAGCTCATTTCCGACCTCGTCGGAGGGGTAGCTGAGCTGAAGCACTACCTTCTTCGCTCCCTTTGCAATACCGCGAAGGCAGATAGCAAAGCGATTGCGCGAAAGGATGGGGAAGATAACTCCGACGGTCTCTCCGCCGAGCTTCTCCTTAACGTCTGCAGCAATATCGTCAACAGAGGCATAGTTGCCCTGTGCACGTGCTACGATGGATTCCGTGACGGAGATAACGTCGCGGTCGCGAAGAGCAAAGCCCTCGCTTTCTGCTGCTTGGAGTACACTGTCGGCAACGATAGCTGCAAGGTCATCGCCCTCTCTGATAATGGGGCAACGGATACCGCGGGATACTGTTCCGACTCTTCTTGTGTTCTGTTCCATATGGTTCTTGGAATCCTTTCTGTAATAGAGGCATTTATTAACGCTTCCGTGTAGTGCGTTCAGCTCTGTACGAGGCGTACAGGCTCTGAAAAACACATAATTATTATATAACATTTCAGCCCGAAATTCAATAGCTGTCAACGAAAACTGAGCCGATGCGCTTCTAAAATCTTAAAACAAATGAGCGGCGGTTTTTGCGAATTTTAACAAAAGCGGAAGCAACACTATTTCATGTTGCCGAGTCACAGGTGCTTTATCACGTATTCGCCGTCAAAGCCCGGGACAATCGAGCTGGAGAACAAGCTCTCGAGCACGCGCTCGAGCGTCTGTGTGTCGTCCCTGCCGGCGCTCTCATACGCCGAATGCATTGCAAGCTGCGGCAGTCCGACGTCCACCGAGCAGAGTGAAACATGTGCGTTCGATATATTGCCGAGGGTCGAGCCTCCGGCGATATCTGCGCGGTTTGCGTAAAGCTGAGACAACGCCCCCGCCCTCTCGCAAAGCGTGCGGAATATCGCAACGGACATGCCGTCCGAGGTGTATTTCTGATTGGCGTTGTACTTTATAACAACGCCGCCGTTCATTCGCACGGAGTGATTTTTGTCCGACAGCTCCGGGTGGTTCGGATGAAGCGCATGTGCATTATCGCACGAAACAAGATACGAGCGAGCGCACATTTGCCGCATTTCAAGCGACAGTGCGTCGCAGACACCTGCCATCGTGTCGAACAGGAAAGTCGAATCCGCACCCTGGCGCGTCAGGCTTCCGACCTCCTCATTATCGAAAACACATAGCATCGGTATGCTTTTCTGCCCCTTCGCCGATACGAACGCCTCGAGGGATGCAAACACGCATTGCAGGTCGTCGAGTCTCGGCGCACTGATGTATTCTCCCCATTCGCAGCCGTCCTCGGCACAGTAAAGCGACAGATCCCACGATACTATGTTCTCGTCCGAAATGCCCGTCCTTTCTGCGATAATACGCTTCAGCTCGCCGGGCTTCGAAGAAGCGAAAAGCGGCAGCATATCTACGGCATTGTTGTACGGTGTACCCTCATTTGCGCGGCGGTTCATGTGAATTGCCACATTCGGTATCACGGCAAGCGGCTGCTCGCTGTCGAAAAGCCGAGTGAAAAGCCGAGTGCCCTCGCGTGCGACAATCCTTCCGGCGATCCCGAGTGGGCGGTCAAGCCAGCTTGAGCAAAGCATTCCGCCGTAGCCCTCCGTCGACAGTCTGATACAGCAACCGTCCGAAAGCTCAGGTGTGTCCTTAATCTTGAAGGACGGCGAGTCGCCATGTGAGGCTGCTATCATAAAGCCGCCGTCGAGGTCGGACGGTATTTTGAAGGCAATCAGCGACGATCCATTGCGCGTAACGTAATATCCGCGCCCCGCCTCAAGCCTCCATTTCTCCGCCTCCGAAAGGCGGCAGAAGCCCTCTCCGTCAAGCCTTGCGGCGCATTGAGACACGGCATGAAACGCAGAAGGCGCCGCCTTGATAAACGAAAACAGTCTGCGGTTAATGTCTGTCATGCTTCCTCCTTCAACAGCTTACCCAAGGCATCGATAGCCTCATCGCGCGTCGACCAGCTGGTCACAAATCTGTATGCGGCTTGAGAGTCGGAAATATTCTCCCACAGCCCAAAGCGAAGCTTCTCCACAAGGCGCGAGGCGCGCTTCTTATCGAGAATGACGAACTGCTGATTCGTCGGTGAATCAATGAAAAACGGAATATTATTCTCCTCAAATACCACGCGAAGGCGCTCCGCTGCCTTGATTCCGTGAGCGGCGGCGCGGATATACAGGTCGTTTGTAAACAAGGCATCGAACTGCACTCCAATGAGTCTGCTCTTGGCTATCATTGCGCCGTTCTGCTTGACAAAGGTCTCAAAGCGACGCGGCATATTACCGCGTGTGAATACAACAGCCTCGCCGCACAGCGCACCGACCTTCGTGCCGCCTATGTAGAACACGTCGCAAAGGCGTGCCATATCGGAAAGCGTCACGTCGCATGCGTCGCTTGCAAGAGCGTAGCCGAGGCGTGCGCCGTCGGCGTACAACGTCAGAGAATGTCTGCGGCAGACCTCGGACAGCGCCGCCAGCTCATCGAGCGAGTAAAGCGTGCCGTATTCCGTGGGCTGAGATATATACACGGCAGCCGGGATGACCATGTGATTGCAGTCAGGGTCTGCGAAGAAATCTGTAATGTAGCGCTCGACGTCCTCGGCGCACAGCTTACCGTTTTTATTTTTCAAGGTAAGCACCTTGTGTCCCGATGCCTCTATAGCCCCCGCCTCATGAACGGCAATATGTCCCGTATCGGCTGAAAGCACGCCCTCAAAGGGCGCAAGGCACGAATCAAGCACGAGTCTGTTTGTCTGCGTGCCTCCCGTGAGAAGATACACCTGTGCGTCGGGCGCGTCGCATGCCTTCTTTATTTTTTCCGCCGCACTCAGCGTATAGCTGTCGTAGCCGTAGCTTGCGACCGTTTCGAGGTTCGTTTTCACGAGCGCGTCAAGCACCTCGGGATGCGCGCCCTCTGTGTAATCACTCTGAAATGATATCATTTTGCCTTCTCCTTTGAAATATTCCTTTCGCCTGTACGCTGAAGCTCGCTTTCGAACTTATCAAGCCTTTCGCGCTTTCTTATCTCACGACCGAGCAGTCGGTACAGCGACGCCGTGACCGGCACTCCGATGAGCATTCCGAGTATTCCGAACAGTCCGCCGCCGACAGTGACCGCCGCGAGCACCCAAAGACCCGGCAACCCTATCGACTTTCCGACCACGCGGGGATATATGATGTTTCCCTCAAGCTGCTGAAGCACGATTATGAATACGATAAACAGTACCGCCTTCACAGGGGACTCCGTAAGTATCATAAGTGCGCCGACCGCCGCTCCGATGTACGCTCCCGCTATCGGTATCAGCGCGGTAAAGCCGATGAGCGCGCCGATCATTGCGGCATAGGGGAAGCGGAAGATGAGCATTCCGACAACGCACAGACAGCCGAGGATGACAGCCTCTGTACATTGACCGACGATGTATCGCTTAAAGCAGTCGTTGACGATTCTCGCAACATAGAAGATGCGCGAATTCACCTTGCGGGGGAGGAAGACCGCCATTATGCGCTTCAGCTGCGAGCTGAGCCTGTCGCGACCGAGAAGCAGGTAAATTGCAAATATAATACTGATAAAAGCCGTCACAAGCACGGAGAAAACAGACGAGACCGTCTTTATAACGATGCCGGCAACACCGCCTATGCCGCTCGCAACGATTCCGGCGATGTTCTGAAGGTGCTCCTTCCAATTCACTGAAGCAAGCTGCTCGAGCCAGTCCTCCGGCAGATGGTCACGTACAAAAGCGCTTCCGATAAATTCCTCTATCGCAGGCGGGATTTCGGATATCAGGAAGCTGACGCAGGAAATAAGCTCCGGTATTACAAGCCCAATAACAAGAGCCACAACTCCTACAAGTGTCAAAAAAGCGAGTATCATGCAAATTATGCGTCGCGCCGCGGATGTGGGCTTTCCGACCGACGAGCGTGGGAGCGGTATTCGCTCGTAAAAGCTCATTAGGATATTGAGTATATACGCAATAAAAAAGCCGATAATAAGCGGCGACGCCGCTCCAAGCAGCTTCGCGACAATGCCGACCAGCGGCTTCCAATAGGTGATACAAATGTATGTTAAGAATACGGTAAGCCCAGCCTTGAGACAGGCTTTTACACTTAGCTTCATGTTATACTTCCCTTCCGAAGAATTTACGCGAAAAAATATCCTTCCCTTATAATTATACCCCAAATCAGGCGGAAATTCAATACGCGCGACGCTATTCGTCGCGCAGTGCGGCGGTAATTTGCCTTTTTTGCGAGGAATTACGCTATTTCGAAAAATAATGAAAAATGGGCTTGAAATTTCACGCGAACTGTGATATAATATTAAAGTCAAGTTGACACATGCGGATGTGGCGGAATTGGCAGACGCGCTAGATTCAGGTTCTAGTGAAAGCAA
>CAYNHY010000112.1:0-5900 GCA_964397225.1 uncultured Ruminococcus sp. | reverse complement strand
GCGCTACAGGGTTCGCAGAAGAGAACGCTTTAATGCGGACGTGCCGCTCGATGACGAGCCCTTGCCCGTTCAAAAGCTCGCGCAGGAGGGTAAAGTCGCTCCCGAGACACCGAGCCGCATCGAGAGCGAAAGCGAGATCGACGAGCGCATATTCGATGAGGTAATGCGCCGAACAAAGGCGCGGATGGCTGCGGAGAGCGCGGGTGCCGTGAAGGCGGAGCCGACTGACACCTTGCAGCTTGAGACGTTCGAGCCGCCAGAGAATGAAAATACGGTTGACGACAAGGTCCCGAACGTAAGGCTCGAGGAAGTGAAAGCTGAGCAGAGTGCGGACGACACTGTCGATATTAAGAAAATATTCGTCGACCCGGATGACGCGGAGCTTCTTGACAGGCTCACACAGGCTTATCTTGACGGAGACCGAGGCGGCGTGAAGACCTCGTCCGCCGACAGCACCGACGCGAGCTTGACGGTAACGCGCACGGCGCTTGAGGAAGCAGAGCCTGCCGAGGAGCAGCCCGCAGCCGCTTCTCCCGAAAAGAAAAAATACGTCTTTCCGAGCACCTCGCTCATTACCGAGGATACGGAAAAGCGCGATGAGAACATCCGCGAGGAGCTTCACGCGAATGCGGTAAAGCTCGTTGAGACGCTGAAAAGCTTTAATGTGAAGACCAAGATCGACAATGTCTCGCGCGGTCCGACGATAACACGCTATGAGCTGCTGCCGGAGGCGGGAATACGCGTTCGCAGCATTCTCAATCTCGTCGATGACATCGCACTCAATCTCGCGACCACGGGAGTGAGAATTGAGGCGCCCATCCCCGGAAAAGCCGCAGTCGGCATTGAGGTGCCGAATAAAAATCGCGCTACCGTACACCTGAGAACGCTGCTTGAGGATGTGTATTTCAGAAATGCTCCCTCCAAGCTTCTGTGTGCCCTCGGGGAGGACGTCGGCGGTGAAAGCGTGTATCTCGATATAGCGAAGATGCCGCACCTGCTCATTGCGGGTGCTACCGGTATGGGTAAGTCTGTCTGCATCAACAGCCTTATCGTCAGCCTGCTTTACAATGCCTCACCCGACGAGGTCAAGCTGATACTCATCGACCCGAAGAAGGTCGAGCTGAATATTTACAACGGTATACCTCACCTGCTCGTGCCGGTCGTCAGTGACCCGAAGAAGGCGGCGGGAAGCCTGTCGTGGGCGGTTTCCGAGATGGAGCGCCGCTTCGGTCTGATCGAGTCGGTGGGCGTGCGGGACGTTAACAATTACAACAAGCTCACCGCAGATGACCCCGCATACGAGTATTTGCCGTATATTGTGATAATCATCGACGAGCTTGCCGACCTTATGATGACGGCTCCGAATGACGTTGAGGAGTCGGTCTGCCGACTCATGCAGAAGGCGCGCGCCGCCGGAATGCACGTGATTATAGGTACGCAGCGTCCCTCGGTTGACGTTATCACCGGTCTTATCAAGGCAAACATCCCTTCAAGAATCGCATTCACCGTCGCCTCGCAGGTCGACTCCAGAACGATAATCGACCGAGCGGGCGCGGAAAGCCTTATCGGTCGCGGAGATATGCTGTATCTCCCCGTAGGAGCCGCAAAGCCGATACGCGTTCAGGGAGCATTCGTCTCAGAGGCGGATGTCGAAAACGTTGTGTCGTTTATTAAGAGCGCGAATGTCGAAAGCGAGGTCGAATATTCGAGTGACGTTATCGAGCAGATAGAGAAGGAGGCGGCAAAGTGCGGCACGGGCAAGAAGGGCTCGGCACCTTCGGGAGATGTTGCAGATCCCGACGACGACCCGATGCTGAAAAGCGCGCTCGAGCTTGCCGTGAACAGCGGAAAGATATCCACCTCGCTGATACAGCGCCGGCTTTCGCTCGGCTACGGTCGCGCCGCAAAGCTCATTGACCGCATGGAGCAGCTCGGCTACGTCAGCCCTCCCGAGGGACAAAAGCCGCGTGAGGTGCTGATAACAAAGGAGCAGTACATGGAAATGGTGCTGAAGCGCGAGGACGAGCTTCTGTAGGCGTCATAAAAAAAGCCTGTAATGTTTATGAATTGTTAACCGCTTCGCGGGGGAATAATGGTATACTTTACTTGAAACACAGGCCGCTTCGGCGGCGGAAAGGATGTCAACATGGTTTATGTAATGCTTGCCGACGGCTTTGAGGAGATCGAGGCTCTTTGCACGGTCGACGTGCTCAGACGTGCGGGCGCCGATGTGAAAACGCTCGGAATATCGGGCGCGCATGCCGTCGGAGCTCACGGCATCGAGGTCGTGTGCGACCTTGACGCGACATCACAGACGCCGTCACTTGCACAGTGTGAGCTGCTTGTCTTCCCCGGAGGAATGCCGGGTGCTGAAAATATTGACAAGTATGACGCCTGCGACTCATATATTGAACAGGTGCTGTCTGGCGGCGGCTATATCGGAGCGATTTGCGCCGCGCCGATGATACTCGGAAAGCGCGGATATCTTAACGGACGGCGTGCCGTTTGCTACCCTGGCTTTGAGGAGTATCTGCTCGGCGCACGCATGGAGGACGCCGACGCCGTGCGTGACGGACAATTTATCACTTCACGCTGCATGGGGACCGCACTGCCGTTCGCGCTTGAGCTTGTCGAGTGCCTTTACGGCGAGAAAAAAAGACGTGCCGTTGAGGCAGCCGTTAACGGCAGAGCCTGAGGCTTTGCCGAACATTGAAAGGAGACCGATATGAATATCATCAAAAAAGAGAAGGACGAACTGAGGCACAGCTACCTTGAAAAGCGAGCGGCAATGGATCGCTCGGTAAAGCAGGCAAGAGATGCCGCGATCTGCAAGAGCGCACAGGGGCTCGTCAGCTTCCGCTTTGCGGAGTTTGTGCTTCTTTATGCCGCAATGGATAACGAGATCGACGTGTCAGCCCTTGCCGAGGCGGCATTCAAGGCGGGCAAGAAGGTTGCCTTCCCGCGCTCCGACAAGGAGACGCACACGATGCGCTATCATTTCGTAAGCTCCCTTGACGAGCTGAAAAGCGATACCTACGGAATTGCCGAGCCGTCACCCGATGCTCCTGTGTACGACCCCGAGCGCGAGAGCGGAAGCGCCGTTTGCTTTGTTCCGGGACTCCTTTACGATAAGGCGGGCTACCGCCTCGGCTACGGAAAGGGCTTTTACGACAGGTATCTTTCCGCCTTTTCCGGATGTAAGATAGGCGTAATATACAGCGATTATATCCTTCCGACCGTACCACGCGGCAGATACGACGTGGCGCTCGACATCCTCCTTACGGAGAAGGGCGTCAAGACCGTAAGCGACCGAAAATAAGGTCATTCCCGGAGATGTGTAAATATGAAGGCTAAACCGACGATAGCGGCGCCGATCGCGGTGTGCGCCGTGCTGCTGCTGACCTTGGTATTCAGCATGGTGCCCGCCTCAGCCATCGGACTCGACGAAAACCCGTATATGACCACGGTGGTGCTCCAGCTTGTGATATTTATGCTGCCGTCGCTGTTTTTCTGCACGCTCAGGGGTGGGGAATACAGACGTGAGCTTCGCCTTTCGCGACCGCGGGCGGCGTCCCTTGTTTTCATGCTGTGCGCGCTTGTCGTTATGATATGCGGAAGCTGCGTTATCGAGTATTTCATGTCACGCCTTTCGCCTGTGACAATGGCGGAGACCGCTGCCGCAACGAGCGCCGGCTACGCGATGAATAAGGGCTTTTTCGACGGACTTTACCTCGTGCTTGCCTTTGCCGTGCTTCCGGCGGTGACGGAGGAATTCCTTTTCCGCGGGATAATTCTCGCCGAATACTCGCCGCTCGGAATATTCTGTGCGGTGTTCATGAGCAGTGTAATGTTCGCGTCGTGCCACCTCAGCCTTGTACGTTTCCCCGTGTACTTCTTCTGCGGCGTCGTGCTGTCGATGACAGCCTACGCTGCGCGCTCGGTAATTGCTCCGATGATACTTCACACGGTGTATAACGTGTTTATACTGTTTTTCGAGCAGCGCGTGCTTGCCGTTGCCGAGAAGCAGAATATCAGCGGAATGCTGTTCCTTATAGCTGCGGGTGGCTGCGCTGTGCTGTTTGCGGCGATAATGTGCTTCGAGGCGGCAGGACTTTATCGCGGCTATGCTGAGAGCAATGTGCCGTCGGACTACGCGCCGGGGGCTAAGACAAATTCTCTCATGTCTCTCGCGTCCTCCGTGTTTTCACCGTCGTTCATTGTGCTTGCGGTGATATACATAATCGCGGTTTTCGCGATAAAATAGCAGGCTGCCGCGATGCCGGAAGACTCCCTCATTTCAAAATAAAGGATGAGAATATTATGGATAACAATAATCACAGCTCCTTCGGCGGCTCGCCGGAGAACAGAGCCCCCGACAGCGCAAGAACGCCGACGGGCGGCTCGCGTGCGGATATGAATCAAGGCGGAGCGACGCAGAATTCCGTTGGAAAAATCCCGCCGCGCACCGCGAAGCCCGGCGCGCCGGGAAGAGCCGGAATACGCCGGGGAAACGCATACCCTCAGAACGCTTCGGCAGCACCGGGCACGCCTGCCACAGGCAGAAATGCACCGAATGCAGCTCGCCGTGCCGCTACGCCCGCAAGCGACGCTACGCGTAAGATCGACACACCGCAAAAAAGCGCCTCTCCCGAGTCCGGCACCGTGAGCTCTCGTCAGACGACCACGTCGCATATGAGCAACACCGTCGTCAGCCTTATAAAGTGCGTCGTTTACATCACCGCAGTGCTTGCTGTGTCGGCTATAATTTCCGTTATCGTGATATTTGCCGCAAACGACATTTACGCCTTTTCGAAATCCGACGAGACCGTTGAGATAACGCTGCCCGAGGGTGCCGACCTCGGCGATGTTGCGGATATTTTACACGACAACAATATTATAAAGTATAAGTGGCTCTTCAAAATGAAGAACCGCGGAACGACCGACATAAAGGCGGGTAATTATACCGTGTCGCCCTCGATGAGCTACGACGCGCTTCTCGCGGAATTCCGCGAGAAGATCCCGACGGGCGTTTCGTGGATCACGATACCCGAGGGCTACACGACCGATGAGATAATCAACCTTCTCGTCGAGAAGGGCATCGGCGAGCGCGATAAGTATATTGATGTTATCAATAATTACGACTTCGACTACTGGTTTATCGATGAGCTCGGAGACGACTGGGCTGCGGACGGCAGAATATACCGCCTTGACGGCTATCTTTTCCCCGATACGTATCAGTTCTACAATGCGTCGAGCGAGGTCACCGTCATCAATAAGCTGCTCACGCGCTTTAAGCAGGTTTTCGTGAAGAGCTATAAGGAACGCGCCGCAGAGCTCGGCTACAGTGTCGACGAGATACTTACCCTCGCCTCCATAATAGAGAAGGAGGCTGCGACGCAAGCCGAATTCAGCGACGTTTCGTCCGTCTTTCACAACAGACTCAATACCCCCGCAAGCTTCCCGTGTCTTGAGAGCGACGCGACCGTCGTTTATTCGATACAGCATGAGACGGGAGTCCGACCGAACCTGACAGGCGAGGACCTTAACCGCGACGACCCGTACAATTCATACAAGGTTACCGGTCTTGTGCCCGGACCTATCGCAAACCCGAGTAACAGTGCGATACTTGCCGCACTGAACCCGAAGAACACGAATTACTACTATTTCGTGTCAAACGGAAAGACAACATATTTTGCCGCGACGCTCGAGGAGCACAACGCAAACCGCGCAAAATATCTTGCGCCCACGGAAAACGCAAATTAACAGAGAAAGCACCGCTTGCGAAGCTTAAAGTAAGCGGTGCTTTTTGCGTTCGTTATACTGCACAAAAAACAAAGGAACAGACTATACAAAATGCCGATTGCAAAATGGGGGCTGAATCGTATATAATTTAGACAAAT
>CAYNHY010000111.1:0-6064 GCA_964397225.1 uncultured Ruminococcus sp. | reverse complement strand
GAACGGGTATTAGCCGTTACACGATTTCCAGTCGTGCGCCTTAGACCAGCTCAGCCACCTTTCCGTAGCGTGTCCCGTCATGCGGTATTTATCTGTCGGTCGCTCATTTCTGTCGACCGATGTTTAGTATACCACATTTCCCGCCGAATTGCAAGAGCTTTTTCAAAAAAATTTCTCCTTTCCCCGTTTTTTTACCGAATTGCCCGATTGACACTGCTTTTTAAGTGTGGTATACTATACTTGACAACGGGCGCCGTGCGCCCTCTTACGAAAGGATCCTTTATCATGAAAACCATTAAGGATAAGCAGATACTCGTCGCTGCCGACATTGCAGGCTACCACCTCAAGGAGGCTATCGTCGCTCACCTCAAGGGCAAGGGCTGGACCGTTACCGACATCGGCGTTACCGACCCCGACGATCCGAACCCCGAAATGTTCCACCGCATCGGCCTTAAGGTCGGCGCCAAGATCGCCGAGCGTGAGTTCGAGCGCGCGCTCATCTTCTGCGGCACGGGTATGGGTATCCATATCGCCGCCTCCAAGTGCCCCCACGTTCACTCCGCTGTCGTCGAGAGCCCCCATGCCGCTCTCCGCGCTATCACCGGAAACAACGTTAACGTCCTCGCAATGGGCGGTCACTGGATCGGTCACAACCTCGGCATCGAGATTGCAGACCTTTTCCTCGAGCACAACATGGGTGACGGCTACGAGTGGTGGCCCAACTTCTACGAGTTCCACAAGCTCGCCTACGACGAGATGGAGGCCTTCGACTACGAGAAGTTCAAGGCGAACGGCTTCGAGCTCGAGCACCTCGGTGAGGTCGACCTCCCCGGCTGTGCAAAGCCCAGCGACGTTAAGTAATCCGCCGCGCGGTTTAATACGATTCTCAGGGGGAGGCGCGTGCCTCCCCTTTTGCAAAGGAAAAGCGTAAAGGAGCTTATCATGAGAAAAAAGCTTATGCCTGTCTGCGCCGTGCTGTGCGTGATGCTGCTCTGCGGCTGCTCCGTCCTTCGCGAGGAGAGCCCCAACACGCTTGCGGCAGCGACGGGTGAAATTTCATCCTCCCTGCCCTCCGGTGTTCTCTCGGCGGAAAATACGGTAGACGGCGGCACTCCGGAGTCCGCCGAGCCCGACGAAATTATCAGCGATGCGGCAGCCGTCGCGCTCTACGACGACATCGGTGACCTCGGCGTATACACGCGCCTTAACACGTGGGAATGCTCCTTTGAAGCGGGCGTCGACCTTGCGGTGTTCGACCTTCTGCCGTCGGACGCGGAAAGGCTCGAATTCGCGGGAGCGTACCGTGAATTGTGGACGAGCCTGTCGCACGGCGGGCGCGTGTCGCTCGTGCTCGAATACACGGCGGGCACGCGGAAATTTCGCGAGGAGCTGTCCTCGTGGGAGGATGCCGAACGCGTAATTGCGGACGGATATATTGAAGTTTATCTGTATGACGACGTGCATCACGCAGCGGGGGAATGGTATTCGCACCTGACGGCGGCGGACACGACGGACGAGACTGTGCTCACGTCGGTCAAGCTGACCGGCGGAGCGAAGATCGACGAGGTGGAGGACGTCCGCCTGACGGCGTACCTCGACGGAGTCGAGGGCGGCAGCGTAAGCGTGCGGCGAAAATAAGCCCCTCGGCGGCGTGCGTTCCGACGTACATTTCTCGGTGCTCTGCCCGAGGGCGTGGCGTTTTCCCTGTAAATTGTTGAAAAGTGCGCGCCGTTCGGCGGCTTTCCCCTGAATTTTATTCTCCAACCGGAGGTTTCCCTTGAATTCTGTTTTCTCTCATATCCCGTCTTATCTTCTTAATATCATCTCGCGCCTCGAGGAGTCCGGCTTCGAAGCCTTCCTTGTCGGCGGGTGCGTTCGCGATTCCCTCATGGGACGCGTACCCGACGACTACGACATCACAAGCTCCGCTACTCCGGACGAGCTCTGCCGCGTCTTTTCCGATCACCGCATCATCGAGACCGGTATCAAGCACGGCACCGTCACCGTCTGCTGCGACGGCGGCATGACCGAGATCACCACCTACCGCATCGACGGCGAATACCGCGACTGCCGACGTCCCGAAAGCGTTCTCTTTACCCGCGACATCACCGAGGACCTCTCGCGGCGCGACTTCACCGTCAATGCCATGGCATTCAGCCCGACCCGCGGGCTGTGCGACCCCTTCGGAGGAAAGTCCGACCTTGCCGCGCGGCGGCTCGTGTGCGTCGGTGACCCCGTCCTCCGCTTCTCCGAGGACGCGCTGCGAATTATGCGCGCGGTGCGCTTTTCGTCCGTGCTCGGCTTCTCCGTCGACTCCGCAGCTGCCGTCGCGGCACGAGAAATGGCTCACCTTCTCGACGGCATCTCGCGCGAGAGAATTGCCGTTGAGCTGTCAAAGCTCCTGTGCGGTCGCGACGCCGCCCGTGTGCTTGCCGAATTTCCCGACATTATATGCGCTGCCGTACCCGCGCTCTCCGAGTACGCTCTGCTGCGCGCCACGGGGATAATTTCCTCCGTCGAGTGCGACGCCGTCGTTCGTCTGTCACTGCTGTGTGCGACAGCGGACTCCGACGCCGTCGCCGTCGCGCAGCGCGTATTCTCCTCACTGAAAAGCTCCGTCGCAGACCGCCGTCGGGCGCTCTCGCTGTGCGCCGAGCTTCCGCTTCCCTTCCCCGAAACGGACGCGGGCGTCCGCCGTCTGATGAGCCGCATGTCGCACGCGGACATTCTCTCCTACGCGTCGCTTCGCGCGGCGCTGCACGGCGAGGAGGCTGCCGACCTTCTCGCGCGGTACGAAAGGGTGCGCGAGACCTCGCCGTGCGTGAGCATTTCGCAGCTGGCGATCGGTGGAAAGGACGTGCTTTCACTCACGACCGCTCGCGGGCGTGCGGTCGGGCAATATCTTTCGTCGCTGCTCGAGCGAGTACTTGACGGCAAGCTCGAAAACACGCGCGAGGCGCTGTGTGCCGCTTTACTCGGCACTGACGGCGGCTGTGACATGAAAAATTAAATTTTCTTCGCAGTTTCAACTAAAAATGCTTTTTTGCTATTGCAATTGTTCGAATTTTATGATACAATAGTATGGCTTGAAATGTAGTCCGCGAGACGCGGGCAAGACTTCGCCCGACGTGCGGAGCAAATATAATTTTGATATTCAGGAGATATTATCATGTTAATGACAGTTATCGGTATCATTCTCATAGTTGCGGCAATTTTCCTTGTAACGGCAGTGCTCATGCAGCACGGCAAGAGCCACAATCTTTCCGGCACGATCGCGGGCGCTTCCGAGACCTTCTTCGGTAAGTCTAAGAGCTCGACTCTCGACCGCAAGCTTCAGCTGCTCACAACGGTAGTTGCGATAGTTTTTGTTGTGCTTGTTCTCGTGGCATACCTCATGCAGGACGTTAACATCGACAAGAGTGAGGCTGACACTACGGCAGCCGATACGACGGCAGCTGCAACGACAACGGCAGACACCGCTGACACGACGGCAGCTCTCACAAGCGCCGCAGCAGACAGCGACGAGCCCGAGGAGAGCGCTTCCGAGGCTGAGACAGAGGCTGAGAGTGCAGCCGAGTCCGAGGAGACCGCGGCGTAAAGCGAATTCAAAAATTAAGCCGACCGAAGGGTCGGCTTTTTTGTATTCACGCGCGGCGGGGGATGGACTGCGCCTGCCGAGGCGTGAGAGGAAGGCGTAAGCTTTTCGGCGGCATTCAAGCTTGATTGTTCGCGCGACGGCGTGTGAGTTTTCCTTGCAAAATGTTGAAAAGTCTGTGCGATACGCACGTCGGGATCTCGCTGTTGAAAAGTTTCCCCACGTGTGGTATAATAATTCGGTAAGCAGCTTTATTTTTCAGCTTGTCTCAGGAGGTGCGGCATGAGAGTCTGCCGGGTCAGCTATTCCAATTTTCGCAATATTCGCTCGGCGTCCGTCGAGCTGTCCCCCGGCGTCAATGTTCTCTGCGGCATGAACGCCCAGGGCAAGTCAAATATGCTTGAGGGCGTGTATTACTTCGCGCGCGGCCGCTCCTTCCGCGGTGTCCGCGAACGCGACCTCGTTATGTTCGGCGAGAGCCTTGCCGAGCTTTCCCTCGATTTCGTTCGCGGTGAGGGCGACGCCCATGTCCGCCTGTCCGCCGCACTCCCCACCGTCGGAAAAAAACGGCTTTGTCGCAACGGTGCTCCCCTTCGCGGCGCCGCCGAGATGCTCGGTGCCTTCCGTGCCGTCCTCTTTTGCCCCTCGCACCTGTCCATCGTCGACGGAGGTCCCGCGGAGCGCCGTGCCTTTCTCGACATCGCCATCGCGCAGAACTCCCCCGATTACGTGTATTACCTGTCGAATTACCGACGCTTTCTCGCGGAGAGAAATGCGCTCCTCAAGCGGCGCGCCTCAGGCGTCTCGGTCTCCTCGCTCGAGTGGGAGACCTACGCCGCACAGCTTTCCCGCGCCGCCGGGGCAATTCATTCCCTGCGTGAGCGCTACTGCGCCTCACTCACCGAGGATATCTGCGAGTATTTCCGCGAAATGACCGACTCGCGCGAGACACCCTCGCTGCGCTACGTGACGCACCTTGACGCCTCGGAGCGCTCCTACGAGGAGGAGCTTTTCACAAGGCTCGTCGACAATATCGAGCGTGAATGCGCCGTCGGCAGCACGCTTTGGGGTCCGCACAAGGACGACATCGCAATTACGCTCAATTCCCGCGAGGCTCGGCTCTACGCCTCCCAGGGACAGAAGCGCAGCCTTGCGCTCTCGATGAAGCTCGCCGAGGGCGAGTTTTCCCGCCGCGCATCGGGGGAATACCCGGTATTCCTGCTCGACGACGTCTTCTCGGAGCTCGACGAGGCGCGGCGCGCATTCATAATGGAGAAGCTGAACGGACGGCAGCTCATCATCACCTCCTGCGAGGTGTCAGCTCTGCCGGACAACGCCTCGGACGTTACGTATTTCGAGGTGAGCGGGGGCGAGGTGTGCCGCGTCGCCACGGAGGTGAGATAATGACGGAAAATTACGAACGCAGCGAGCGGTCTGCCGATAATTGTGCAGAGTGCGACGAGAGCGCAGCGGGTACGGAATATTACGTCTCGTCGCTGCGCGAGGAGGACTCGGCAGTTTACGCGGAGCTTTTGTCGGAGGCGGGCGAGGTAACACGGCTTCGCCTCACGCCGCGTCTGTGGGAGAAGCAGTGTCTTTCCCGCGGGGACACGCTGTCGCGCGGGAAATACGAACAGCTCTGCCGCCTGTCCGAGCGCTGCGAGGCGGTGACGCGCGCGCTGTTTATCCTGTCGGACTCGATGTGCAGCAGGCGGAGACTTATAATGAAGCTCACCTCGCGCGGCTTTTCGCGGGAGGCGGCGGAATACGCGGCACAGCTTGCCGTGAGGCGCGGCTATCTTGACGAGGTCGCGCAGGCGGAGAGCATCGCGCAGCGCCAGGTAACGAAATGCTTTCGCGGACGGGCGCGTGTCGTGAGCGAGCTGATATCGAAGGGCTACCCGTCGCAAACGGCAAGAGACGCGGCGGCGGCTGTCCCGCAGGAGCTTTATGAGGAAGCGCTCGAGCGCGCCCTCGCGAAGAAATGCAAAGGCGGCGTGCCGACGGA
Source organism: uncultured Ruminococcus sp. (assembly GCA_964397225.1). Classification (GTDB taxonomy): domain Bacteria; phylum Bacillota; class Clostridia; order Oscillospirales; family CAG-272; genus RUG11130. The sequence goes on along the minus strand of CAYNHY010000111.1, from coordinate 461 downwards.
GAGAGCAGAGCGTGAGAAGCTTATCGCGGCGCTGTGCCGAGCGGGCTTTGCGTCGTCGGAGGTAAGGCGACTGCTCGACGAGTGGGCTCGCGAGTAAGGCTTGACAAAGGAGCCGTCGTGAGGTATAATAATTAGGTAGTACTGCCGGGCGCCTGTGGCGGAATTGGCAGACGCGCCGGATTTAGGATCCGGTATCGAAGGATGTGCAGGTTCGACCCCTGTCAGGCGCAAAAAGAAAAAGGTCTGCCGAAGGGCAGGCTTTTTTTTGCGTTGCGCCGATGCGCGCAAGGTGGGCTTCCGCGCTTTTGCATGCAAGAGCACGAAGCCCGTGAAAATTGGGTAAAGCCTTCCGTAGGGCACGGCGGGCGGGCTGTGCGCCGACGCGGCGGGCTGTACGGGGCGTGCGTCGGGCGACTGACTAACGCCTCCGCCACCGTCGCCGCAGAAGCTTACGGCACAGC
>CAYNHY010000110.1:0-6185 GCA_964397225.1 uncultured Ruminococcus sp. | reverse complement strand
CCTCCGTTCCGTCGCATGCCGAGCTCTTTATGCGGCGCCGACGGTCATAAACAGCGTTACGTAAAAAACAAAGAATACAGCCGACAGCACGGCATACGCAAGAAACAGCGACAGCACCGAGCCGACATTTTCAATTACCGACGCCGCCTCACCGCAGTCGAGCAGCTCGGCAGCTCCGGCACACAGCGAAAGCGTCAGCCTTTTCAGCGCAAGAGCCGTGATCGGCGGCAGCGAAAGCGTCAGTATCACGACAATTCCGACGCCTCCCACCGTTTGACGCACAAGAGCGAGCGACGCGCCGACGCTTGTCAATGCCTCGGAAACCGCGCCACCGACGAGCGGCACGGTGCTTCCGACAGCGAAACGCAGCGTTTTCACCGCAAGCGAGTCGGCACTTCTTGCAAGTGAGCTTTGTACGCCGAGCACAAACGAGAAAACAACGGTGAATAGCCCAAGAAGCATAAGTGCTACGCGTCGAAGTACAGAAAGTGCCGATGAAATATTCACCCCTCTGAACGCCTCAAGCGCCAATGACAGCGCAAGCAACGCACCGCCGAGAGGCACAAGCACAAGCTTCATCAGGCTTTCCGTGACCGTTATGTACAGCATCAGTGCCGTTCCGCTGACGGAGGCCTGCGTCACGTGACCCGAGGAGAGAAGGCACGTCTCTGTGACCGGCAGCAGCGCCGTCATCACTCCGGACATCGTTTCTACATATTTGATGCAAAGCTCCACCGCTCCCGACGCGCAGCGTACAACCGCCAGCGCACAAACGAGCCTCGCACAGAATGCAAAGCCCTCCGTCGGCGCGCCGGTTCCGTTAAGCTGCGACCCGACCGCCGCGAGCTTTATCAGAAGAAGCACGGCGATAATGACGGCAGCGCAGCCCACAGCGTCGCCTGTCAGCTCTCGCAGCGCACCTGTCACACAGTCTGCAATATATTCAAGCGACAGCTTCTCTCCGAGTGTCTCGGCGCGCACGTCCTCGCTCTCGGCTTCAAAAACATCAAGCAGCAGCTTTTTTGCCTCGTCCGGCAGGGACTCATACAGCTTGTCAAGCTCCGCGCTCGGATAAAGCGTGGGCGGGCTTTCCGCGGAATAACTATATTCCCTCCCCGCTACCGGCAGAGCAAGACACGCGGCAAGCAGCACGACCGATATTATCAAGCGTCTCACGCCGTCGCCCTCTCACACCCTCAGCAGCCCGAAGCAAAGCTCAAGCAGCTCCCCCGCGAGCGGCAGGGCGCAAAGCAATATTTCGCATCGCCCGAAAAGCTCGACATATGTGCCGAGCGACGGAGCAGACGCGCTGCGGCACAGCTCGGAGGTAATGTCCGTGACGAATGCCATGCCCGCCGCCTTAAGCAGAAGCTTGAAATATCCGTCGACACTGCTGCCTTGCGCGAGAGCGGCAAGCTGCCTTACCGTCTGCTCAAGGCGAAGCGCCATATGCGAGACGGCAAGCACTCCGAAAAACACCGTAACAAGCTCCGCGCCCTGTGAGCCGGTCTGTCTCAGGACGAGCACCGCACAAAGAGCGATAATTGCTGCGCCGCACAGTCTGTACAGCTCGCTCATATCCCGAATATCCCGCGCACCGAGTCGAAAAGCTCGCCTATCTTCTCCGCAAGCAGCACAAGCACCGTCACGCTGCCCGCAATCGAAACGAGCATTGCCTGCTCCTCCCTGCCGGCTCGCGTGAGTATCTGATGGCACACGGAAACAAGCATTCCGACGCCCGCAACCTTCAAAATGAGTGAAACGTCCATGTTTTCATTGCCTTTCGTGTTTTCTTACAGCAAAAGCAGAATGAGCAGCGCTGCCGCAAGCGGCGGGAGATATCTGTAAAGCCGCCGCGTCCGCTCAAATTCGCGCCTCTCCTCCGCGAGGCATTCGGAAAGCCGCTTGTGGCACATTCTGCATGCCGCCAGCTCCCCTGCTCTGTACGAGTGCCCCGCACAGCCGGCATATTCCTCAAGCACGCGCTCCGCTGTATGCGCCAGCGGCAGACTGTGCTCGCCGACCGCTGCGGCAAGTCCGTCTCGCCTCAGTACCTCCCCGAAGGAATATTCGTCGAGCAAGGCGCTGTGATATTCCGCCGTGATCTCGCAGAGCGGTGTGCCGAAGGCTTCTATGCTGTCGCCGATATATGCCATCAGCGCACACAGCGACTCAAGCACATGTATTGCGCCTGTGCGGCTTTTCTCAAGCACGGCGCCCGCCGCAACGGCTGCAAGCATCAGCACGAGCATGCCGAAAAGCCTCATAACTTGCAGCTCTCCGTAAATGCATCACGCGGGTTCTCGCTTTCTGAGACGAAATACGATATTTCACTTTCGTATCCGCCGCTCTCTCGTCGTGACAATAGCCCCACGGCAAGCCCGAACACTCCGGCATCCCACAGGCGGCGAATATATTCGCTCCGCATCAGCTCGTCAAAGCTGCCTGCGTGAGCCGACGCCGCAAAGCACACTCCCGACCGCGAGCCCTCGAAAATTGCAAGAGCGTCCTCCGCTGAGCCTATCTCATCGCAAATTATGTAGCGCGGCGACAGCGTTCGTACCGCAATTTCTATTCCCGCCCCGCGCGGATACGACATGAGCACGTCCGCCGTTTCAAGCTCGGCGCAGCATAGTGAAAGCTCGCAGCGAGTGTCGACAATCGCAACGCGCATGGAATCTCTTCCGCTCGCAAGCAGGTGCGCCAGCTCACGCAGGACAGTTGTCTTTCCGACGCCCGGGCGGGAATATATCAAAGCTCCGTCCGTGAAGCCGCGCGAGCGCATGAGTGAATAAACACTGTCGGCAGCCCCCTCAACTCGCCGTGGAAATCTCAACGAAATCGAGCTGATGTCGCTCACCGCGCCGATCACGCCATCGCGCACAGCCGCCCTGCCGCAGATTCCGGCTCGAATGCCGTCACGCGAGATGATATAGCCCTCGCGTATCGTCTCTGCATACGAATAAAGCGAGCCGGAGGTAAGCTGCATTACGGTGTGCTCTATATCCTCGCGCGTGACGGTATAGGAGCTCCGAATATCGCGCGCGCAGGAGGTAATGTACATCGGTCGCCCGAGCCGCAGGCGCACCTCGTCGATCGGAGCATGATTTTGCACGGCACATTTAATTACCGCAGACGCCAGCCTGTACGGCATAAGGCGCGTCAGCGCTCCGACATATTCCCCGTCGAGTAAATTTCTCTCGTCCACCCTGCACCTCCTGCCGAGCATGTGATGCTTAATTATATTTGATTTTTCGCGTGCGTATTCTTGTTTATAATAAATTCATTTGACAACGGCGGAAAGATATGTTATACTTTTATAGTATTAATATAAGGAGGGGTTGCGCCCTCCGAGGAAGCGGAGAAAATATTATATGAATTACGACGTTGTAATAGTCGGTGCGGGGCCTGCCGGCATCTTCACCGCGATTGAAATGCTCAAAAAAGGAAGCAAGCAGAAAATACTCATTGTCGAAAAGGGTCAGGCGATAGAGAACAGACACTGCCCGAAGGCAAAGGCAAAGAAGTGCCTTTCCTGCAAGCCGAACTGTCACATCACAACGGGCTTTTCCGGCGCAGGTGCGTTCTCGGACGGCAAGCTCTCGCTCAGCTCAGAGGTTGGCGGCGATCTGCCCATGCTCATCGGCGACGCGCTCGTTCAGGAGACTATAGGATATGCCGACAATATTTACCTTGAGTTCGGCGCTGACCCCCACGTTGAAGGCATCGGCAACAACGAAGAGGTCAAGGATATAAGAAAGCGTGCGATCCAGGCGGGTCTTCGCCTCGTTGACTGCCCCATCCGCCATATGGGCACCGAGAAGGCGCAGGATATTTACCTTGCCATCGAGCGTCACCTGCTCGCCTCAGGCGTCGACATCATGTTCGGCTGGGAATGCACCGACCTTATTCTCGACGGAAGCACCTGCCTTGGAATCTGCATTTCCGACGGCAAGAGAACCGACGAGGTGCGCGCGGCACATACCGTTATCGCAACCGGAAGACGCGGTGCGGATTGGCTTGAGAAGCTCTGCGGGGAGCACAATATCGCTCATCAGCCCGGAACCGTTGACATCGGCGTTCGCGTTGAGGTAAGAAACGAGATCATCGAGAAGGTCAACCGCGTACTTTACGAATCCAAGCTCATCGGCTACCCGAAGCCGTTCAAGAACAAGGTGCGTACCTTCTGCCAAAACCCCGGCGGCTTTGTCAGCCAGGAGAATTACGACAACGACCTCGCGGTCGTCAACGGTCACTCCTACAAGGAGCTGAAGAGCGACAACACGAACCTTGCTATCCTCTGCTCACATAACTTCAGCGAGCCGTTCAATGAGCCTATCGCGTATGCTCAAAAGGTCGGTGAGCTGACGAACATGCTCGCCTCTGGTCATATTCTCGTTCAGCGCTTCGGCGATATTCTCGACGGCAAGCGCACATGGCCCAAGGAGCTCGCTCAGTCGAACCTCAAGCCGACACTTCCCGATGCGGTCGCAGGCGACATCACGGCTGCCATGCCCTACCGCGCTATGATGAACATTATCAACTTCATCCAGGCAGTCGACCACGTCGTTCCCGGCTTTGCATCGATCGAAACGCTGCTTTATTCCCCCGAGCTCAAGTTCTACAGCAACCGTATCAAGATGGACACGGATTTCAATACGAACGTCCGCGGTCTCCACTGTCTCGGTGACTCGAGCGGATGGACGAGAGGTCTCATGATGGCCTCCGTCATGGGCGTGCTCATGGGTCGCGTGCTTGCCCGTGAGGAATAAAAATATTCCTTCAGTTAATATACAGTTAACAAAAAAAGCGGCTGTATGTGCTACAATTGATGCGATAACGAAATGAAAGTGACCGTTGCGTGAAAGCACGGGATTCGTGATATGAAAACTGTTTTATTTGCGGCACTGTGTTCCGTTTTATGTGTCGGCGCAACGCTGACGCTCGCCTCTTGCAGCGCACTCGCGAAGGAGGCTGTTCCGACAGAAAGCACACCGTCCTCCGCGGACAGCGCCTCGTTTTCAAGCACATCTGTCGGCGCGAGCACTGCCTCCGAGGCAAACAAATGCCGCGCGCAGCAGATACTTGACAGCATCTACGAAAACGTCGAGATGCGAAACGGAAGAATATATCTCACCTTCGGCGCACGCAATACGCTGACTGTTGAAAACTTTAATAAGCTTATACTCGTCCGTCAGCTCGGACTCCCTGAGGGACGCTTTACCTTCGTAATGGATAATGCCCAGCTCTGCGCGCTCAAGCACAACAGCGCATACGGAGGCATCGGCTTCGACCAGGATTGGGTCGCGACAATTTCAATGAGAATCCTCGACAACGAGACCGGCGAAATGTCCGATATCGAAGCGCTTTGCATGACACTTCACAAGTCGCGCGAAGCGGACGCCGAGCTGAAAAGGTCAAAGCAAGCACAGTAACTAACGAAATCCCCGCCTCAGTACACATTGAGGCGGGGATTTTTGCGGCTGGTCATAATTGAAGTTGGTGAAAAAGCAAGAAAGTTCCTTCCGAAAGAGAATATGATGAATTTGATTGGTAGCAGGAAAATCAGGACAAGCATACGCAGCAGGACGTATGTATACGGTCAACAGGGACTACTCGCAACGGGTAGTCCCTGTTCTTTTCAATGAATTACAGGAATTTCGGATTCTGCGTTCCCTTGATGGCTTCAATCATTCGGCTCAGTTTGAACAAGTGTGAAGATACCGGCTTTATAGCAGCTCCGAACATCGTCGATGCAAAAAATAAGACGCGCCTTATCGACAACATAACATGATTTACTCTGTCTCGGAAATAGGATTTTCATATCGCGCGTTCCCCCTTAACAACACTAAAAAGAAATGTGTTCTTATTTGTTTGATAAGTGTCTGCATAATACCTCAATGTGCAATATAACATTGTATCTAATTTAGATTATATCTGATGTTATACATGTTATCAACCAATCTGAGCAAATAATTTCAAAAAAACAAGGTCGCAATCCATAAGAAATTGCGACCTTGACTTTCCGGAGAGAGAGGGATTCGAACCCTCGTGCGATTGCTCGCAAACTGATTTCGAGTCTTTAATCCGTTTGACACTTGCTGATTTTTAAAGGCTTTTTCAGGCGGTGTGATACTCGCTGAAAACCGCATAAAATAAGGGCTTTTGGAGTTTTGCTTCTTCGA
>CAYNHY010000109.1:0-6271 GCA_964397225.1 uncultured Ruminococcus sp. | reverse complement strand
CCGCCCGTCTTGAAGGTCAGATTCTTACCGTACATATCGGGAAGCGGCAATTCCTGTGCCTTGTCGTAAAGCGCGACAACGGTGACAGTTGCATTTGGACGGGCACACTCCCATGCAAGTCGTAGAGTAGAATCGGCGCCCGCGACCTCAAATACGGCATCGGCGCCGCCATGCTTGCTGTTGCTGAGAACACTCTCGGCGCAGCAGTCCGGTGTGACAGTGATAACGCTCGGGTAATGCTCGTTAACGAAGCGTAGCCTGTTCTCATCCTTCTCACAGACGATGATCCTTTCGGGATGCTTCAGCATTACGGAAAGTAGTGTACAGATGCCGGTCGGACCCGCACCGATGATGAGCACTGTGTCTTCTGGCGCGATGCCGGATATTCTCGCCGCCCAATAGCCCGTCGCCAATATATCTCCGACAAAGAGCGCCTGCCTGTCGGAAACGCCGTCGGGGATCTTATTCAGCCCGCAATCGGCAAAGGGCACGCGAACGTACTCTGCCTGACCTCCGTCAATTCGGCAGCCGAGCGCCCAGCCGCCGTTTTTGTCGGTGCAGTTGTTGACGTAGCCGTGCTTGCAGAAGAAGCAATCGCCGCAGAAGGTCTCTACATTGATCGTAACTCTGTCACCGGGCTTGACGTTGGTAATCGCAGAGCCGACTTCCTCCACAATTCCGACCATTTCGTGACCGACTGTAATTCCCTCGACGGCTCTCGGCACGCTTCCGTGCTTGATGTGCAGATCGCTTGAGCATATACTTGCGAGCGTAACGCGGACGACAGCGTCGCGTTCGTGCAGCAGAGTGGGCTTCGGCTTTTCTTCAAAGTCGAATATTCCTTTTGCTTTATATGTGTATGTCAGCATAGATTATCCTTTGTCAGCTGTGACTGTACCTTTCAATGTCGATTTTCAAATTCACATGTACTGCAAAGCGCAGGGAAGACGTGCTCCGCTGCGCTTTGTGTCAAATATTACTTTTTAAGCTCGCTGGGCTCAAGTCCGAGAAGCTTTTCAAGAGATACCTTGCATTCGGCGGCGTTTTCTGCCGAGGCAGCTGCGCTTTCACCTACTGCGAGAATGTAGAACTTGATTTTCGGCTCGGTGCCGGACGGACGTGCGACCACAACGTTGCCACCCTCGGTCTTGAAGTATATAACATTCGACTTCGGAAGTCCCGTGGGCTCGCATTTTCCAGTAAGTGTGTCAAGGGAGGTCTCTGCCTCGTAATCGCGAATGTTAACTACTCGCTCGCCTCCGAGAGTTTCCGGTGCGGAATTTCTGAGAGTATTCATCATAGCGGCGATCTGCTCCTTGCCGTCAACACCTTCCTTATATATTTCGGCGGACTGCTCGGTGTAATAGCCGTACTTCTCATAAAGCATATCCATAGCATCAATGAGAGTCATACCGCGCAGACTGTAGAAGGCAGCCATCTCGCAGATGAGCATTGACGCAACTATCGAATCCTTGTCGCGCGCGTAAAGCCCCTTCATGTAGCCATAGCTTTCCTCATATCCGAGAAGGAAGCTTCCGCTGTTTGACATCTCGTGCTCGCGTATTACCTCGGCGATGAACTTAAAGCCCGTAAGCACGTTGAAAAGCTCGACCTTGAATGCGCGGCAGATAGCACTTGCCATCTCGCTTGTCACAATGGTCTTGACGGCATAGGCATCGGAGGGAAGCTTGTTCTGCTCACTGAGTGCAGTGAAGATGTAGTCAAGCAGAAGCGAGCCCATCTGGTTTCCGGTAATGCAGCGAAACGTGCCGCTCTTGTCGCGTGCCATTACACCGACGCGGTCGGCATCGGGGTCGGTCGCGACGATAAGGTCTGAGCCGACCTTCTCTGCAAGCTCGATGCCAAGCGCGAAGGACGCGGGATATTCGGGGTTCGGTTTATCGAGCCCGGGGAAGTTGCCGTCGGGAGCCATCTGAGCGTCGACGGTGTGGATATGCTTGAAGCCGACACGGCGAAGGATCTCGGGAACGTGGCGTGCGCCCGCTCCGAAGAGAGGAGTATAAACAATCTGAAGTGAGTCAGCCGCACGCGCGACAACGTCGGGATATACCTGCTCGCCCTCTACGCATTTGAGGAAGGCCTCGTCAAGCGCGGGACCGACGATTTCTATAAGCTCACGACGGGAGTCTGCGGGGGAGGGAACACCTGTGAGAATATCGGTGTCCGCAATAAAGGCGGATACCTTGTCGGCATTTGCCTTGGTAGGCTGAGAGCCGTCCTCCCAATAAAGCTTATAGCCGTTATACGCGCTCGGGTTGTGCGAGGCTGTGATGTTTATACCCGCAATGCAGCCGAGGTGGCGAACGCCGAAGGACAGCTCGGGTGTCGGGCGGATTCCGTCGAAGAGGTACACCTTAATGCCGTGTGCGGAAAGCACCTCGGCACAGCGCTCGGCAAATTTATCGCTGTTGTTTCTGCTATCGCGTCCGATGATGACCCCGCGGGACTTGGCTGCATCGCCGAGCGTTTCGATAAGGCGCGCCACACCCTCCGTCGCGTGTGCAACGGTGTAGGTGTTCATCATGCACGTGCCGACTCCCATTTTTGCGCGGAGACCGCCTGTGCCGAACTCCATATAGCCGGAAAAGCGAAGCTTGATCTCATTCTCAGAGTCCTTGAGCGCATAAAGCTCCTCCTTGGAGGCGGAGTCGATCGCGGGGGATGCAAGCCATTTTTCGTAATTCTCCGTGTAGTTGTTCATTTATATTATTCCTTTCCGTTGTTAAGTAGCTTATAGTTTCCGAGAGAAATATATGACGGATAAAGCGTTTCAAGACATAGTCTCAGTGCCCCGCAGGCATCCGTTTGCGCCTCATCGGAGCATTGCACGCAGGCGTGAATTCCGTATTCTCCGCTGTACTCCGATGATACCGTCGACACCCGAAGAAATCGGCAGTCAAGTGCCGACACAAGCTCTGACAGCTCCTCGAGCGTGCCCGTATTAGCCGACGGAATATATAGCTCCGTGCGGTCTCCGCAGCCTTCGAAGGCTGCTGTCATAAGTGCGAGTGTGAGCACGGATTCGTCGTTTTGGCGAACCCTGCATGCGGCATATACCGACAGCTCGTATTTCAGCGCAAGAGCGCGAAAAGACATCAGAAGCCCGTCCTCCGAGCTCTCCAGCGGGAGAATGCACGCGTCCGCACGCTCCGTATACACGTCCTCGCAAATGCTCTTGAAGTCCGTGCCGTAGCCGGCGGACATGCCCTTGCATTCCTCGGAGAATATCCGAAACGCACGGTCGCTCGCGAGACTTCTGAGATACGAAACGCGCTGCGGCACTCTCGTATGCGGTGGCACGGCACGTTCTGCGGATAACAGACGCGCAAGCTCTGCTGTACTCTGTGCATTGCGAATGCCAAGTGCATCAAGCAGCTCTGCAAGCTCGCTCGGTGCCATGTCGGCGGGCACGGGCGCGGCAAGCTCCTTCAGCAGAGCGTGCCGCAGGGTGTCTGACAGCTCGCCGTCTCGGCGAAGCCAGTCGAAATTTCCGCGAAAAGCCGCGAGAATGCTGTCCTCCATGTCTTACAGAAGCTCGAGTATTCCGAAGGAGTCGTCAAGCAGACCAAGCAGCTCGTCGCTCTCTAGCTTTCTCTGGCTGAGAAGGCAGAGCGAATATATCTGCTTTGCAATGCGCTGTGCAAGCTCGGGGTCGCTTTCACACTTTTCGCTAAGCCTTGCAATGAGCGGAGATGCGGTGTTAATCGAAAGCGTAGCCTCGCTGTCGGGAAGCTTTGCGCCCGGTGTGCCGTTGTTCATAGAATACATCCGCATAAGATCCTCGAAACGGCGCGACTGCTCGGACACGTGAAGGAGTGCGGGCGTCCTTTCATTCTTGAGGCGCTCGAAGGTTATCTTTGTTCCGCTTGCCGCGACCTTGCCGAAGAGCTCCTCAAGCACGGGAATGCTTTCACATTCTCCGTCCGCCTTCAGCACGTCGGCGATCTCGGAGTCGACGCGGAGGAATTTAACGCCCTCGTTTGCAGCCTCGACTACATTGATGAACTGTGTATCGACGATTTTGTCGAGCAGTACGACCTCGATGCCCTCGTCGGCGAGCATGGAGATGTATCTTGCCTGCGCGGTCTTGTCTGTCGTGTAGTATATCTTGTTCTCGTGCTTTTCATGTGCTGCCTCAAGATACTCCTCGAGCGTTACAAAGCCGCCCGAGCACTTTTCGTAAAGGACAGCGCCCTTAACGCGGTCGGCAAACTTGCTGTCGCGCATGCTTGCATACTCTACGAAGGTCTTGAGATCTCTCCAGAGTCCTTCGTAGACTGTGCGGTCATTTGCGAACATGGACGTGAGCTTGTCTGCGACCTTCTTTGTGATGTGTGCGGATATCTTCGAAACATAGCCGCTGTTTTGCAGATAGCTTCTCGAAACGTTCAGCGGGAGCTCGGGGCAGTCGAGGACTCCCTTGAGCATGAGAAGGTACTCGGGGATAACTTCCTTGATATTATCAGCCACAAACACCTGGTTGTAATAAAGCTTCACCTGACCCTCAAGGCTCTCGTACTCGCCGCTGATGCGAGGGAAGTAGAGTATTCCCTTGAAATTGAGCGGATAATCCGCCTTGAGATGAATGTGGAACAGCGGCTCCTTATAATCTGAAAAGACCTTGTGATAAAACTCGTCGTACTCCTCGTCGGTGCATTCGGAGGGATTCTTCTGCCAAAGCGGATGCGTGTCGTTTATGGGCTTTTCCTCGGCGTCGTCTCCTTCCTTCTTTCCGCAGTCAAGATATATCTCGACGGGCATGAACGCGCAATACTTTGTCAGCACGTCACGCAGACGGTATTCCGAGAGAAATTCCGCGCCCTCGTCGTTGATGTGCATAACGACAGCCGTGCCGTGCGCGCCGATGTAGGCGTCCGCGTTTTCAAAGTCCGGAGTAATGTCGTACTGACCGTCGTCGGAGCAGGTCCACTTAACGGCGGGTGCGCCGGTAAAGGAGCGGGTAATTACGTCAACGGTGTCACTGACCATGAAGGAGGAATAAAAGCCGAGTCCGAAATGTCCGATGATGCCTGAGGACGCAGCGTCCGACTCGCCCTCATATTTCTGAATGAAGTCAAGAGCGCCGGAGAGCGCAATGCGGCAAATATAATTTGTCAGCTCCTCCTCGGTCATGCCGATGCCGTCATCGGTGACTGTGATGGTCTTCGCCTCGCTGTCAAGCTTTACCGTAATGCGTGAGGGAAGCTCCACGACGTCCTTTGCCTCGCCGAGGGAAATCAGACGATTGAGCTTCGTTACCGCGTCGCAGCCGTTCGATACTATCTCGCGGAGAAATATTTCCTTTTCGGAATAAAGCCACTTTTTAATAATGGGGAATATGTGCTCAAGCTCGATGCTGATTCCGCCGTGCTCTGTGTTAGCCATAATATGTATAACCTACCTTTACTTGTGATTTTACAATAAAATTATATAACCAATGCATTGATTTGTCAAGCTTGTGCGCGACAAAAATACACTGCTGCACGGGAAATATTCGGCGCATTTGTCGAAAGCGGCAATTATTTCTTTTTGAGGAAGAATTCTTTTATTGAAATGGAGAAAAATGAAAATCTTCGAAAAAGCTCTTGTAATGCGCGCGATTTTAGTGTAAAATATATATTCGGGAAGAGTGAGACAAGTCTCCTCTTTAAGTGATTTATGCTTCCCAAAGAAAATAACTATATATTCGGAGGATTACCACTATGTCAGTAAAAGTTGCCATTAACGGTTTCGGACGCATCGGTCGTCTCGCATTCCGCCAGATGTTCGGCGCAGAGGGCTATGAGGTTGTAGCTATCAACGACCTTACAAAGCCTGAGATGCTCGCTCATCTTCTCAAGTACGATACAGCTCAGGGTTCTTACCTCGGCTATCTCGGCGAGGCAAAGCACACCGTTGAGTCCACTGATGACTCCATCATCGTAGACGGCAAGGAAATCAAGATCTACGCTTGCAAGGACGCAGCTGATTGCCCTTGGGGCGAGCTCGGCGTTGACGTTGTTCTCGAGTGCACAGGCTTCTACTGCTCCAAGGAGAAGTCCATGGCTCACATCAACGCAGGCGCAAAGAAGGTTGTTATTTCCGCTCCCGCAGGAAACGACCTCAAGACAATCGTATTCAGCGTAAACGAGGACACTCTCACAGCTGACGACCAGATCATTTCCGCAGCATCCTGCACAACAAACTGCCTTGCTCCCATGGCAAAGGCTCTTAACGACTACGCAGCTATCCAGAGCGGTATTATGACCAC
>CAYNHY010000108.1:0-6364 GCA_964397225.1 uncultured Ruminococcus sp. | reverse complement strand
AAGACCATCAACTACGCGATAAGCCAGATCACCTCTATCGGTGTCACCCGTACCGGTGTCGCCGCAGCGGGTACAGTGTTCATCATGATAGTTCCTATCATAGTATTTATTATATCTCAGAGCAATATCATCGAGACGATGGGCTCCAGCGGTATGAAGGATTAAGGAGGATACAATGAAAAAGTTAATAAAGCTGCTTGTTGTTGCCTTCGCCCTTCTGATGGTACTCCCAGGAGTTATCAGCGCCGCGGCACCCTACAAGACCTACACCTACTCCCCGGACGGCGAGCTTCTCGTGTCTCCCGATGCTTACCTTCCCGAGCTTAAGAATATCGACTACGCGTACATCGGACTCGATTACGATTCCTCGAGCTCTTCCTCGCAGAAGCCGCTCCACGGCGCGCGTGATATCTTCGTCGGTCCCGATGAAAAGGTCTACATTGCCGATACGTCAAACAATCGTATCCTTGTGCTTACAAAATATTATAAGCTCGACTATATCATCGAAACCTTCCGCAACGACTACGGCGTTCCGGACGGCTTCACAAACCCCGCAGGTGTGTTCGTAAACGACGAGTACATCTACGTGTGCGACACCGACAGCAACAGAATCGTCATGTTCCGTGCGGGCGTTAAGGACACTGACGAAAGCTTCGTTAAGATTATCGAGCAGCCTGAGTCGAACCTCTTCGAGGAGGGTGCAATCTACAAGCCGATCGCCTGCGCGGTCGATCAGTACGGACGAATCTTTGTCGTTTCCTCGACTACCTACCAGGGTGTTATCGTTATCAATGACGACGCTGAGTTCTTCGGCTTTATCGGAGCTCAGAACGACACGCTCTCCGCGCTTGAGATTTTCTGGAGACGCTTCCAGACCGAGGAGCAGAGAGAGCAGCAGGCTGAGGTCACATCGAAGGAGCTTAATAACATAACGATAGACAGTGATAACTTCATCTACGTTACGACCTCCGCAATCGATGAGGCTGACCTTACCGCTCAGATTACATCAAAGGATAAGAATACCTCCCCTGTTAAGAAGCTCAATGCTTCGGGCGCCGACGTTATGAAGCGTAACGCTGAGTTCGCTCCCTCCGGTGAGGTTAGACTTTCCACTATTTCCACAGCAAAGATCAAGGGTCCCTCGAAGCTTGTCGACGTCGGAATCGGTCCCTGCGGCACATGGTCGATAATCGATGAGAAGCGCTCCAAGGTCTACACCTACGACGAAAACGGAAACCTTCTGTTTGCCTTCGGTGACACGGGTGAACAGGTCGGTAATATCGCAAAGATAACCGGTATCGCTTACCAGGGCTCTAAGATACTCGTGCTTGACAGCTCGAACGACTGCTTCGTCGTTTACAACCGTACCGAGTACGGCGACATGCTTATCAATGCACTCCAGAATGACGCGGACAGAAAGTACGACCTGGCAACGAGTGACTGGACCGACATTCTTCAGAGAAACAACAACTACAGCATCGCTTACCTCCAGCTCGGTCGTGCAGCTGCACGCAGCGGTGACTACGACACGGCGATGGATTACTTCGAGCGTATCAAGAATACCGAGGATTACTCCGAGGCATTCGCAGAGGTACGTTCGCAGTGGGCTAAGAAAAACTTCTGGATCATTCCCGTTGCAGTCGTTGTTCTTGCAATACTTGTCGTTAAGTTCTTCAGCTACGCCGGCAAGGTCAACAAGCGTGCAACGCTTAAGCTCGGTCGCCGCAGCCTCAAGGAGGAAGTGCTCTACGCATTCCACGTTATCTTCCATCCCTTTGACGGCTTCTGGGATCTGAAGCATGAGCACCGCGGCTCGATGAAGTCCGCATTCGTGCTTCTCCTTTTCACGGTACTCGCGTTCTTCTACAAGTCCATCGGTACAGCGTACATCCACAATCCGAGCGACACCGGCTACATGAGCGTTATAGGTAACATCACAGCCGTTATCGTGCCTCTTATGCTGTGGGTAATCGCAAACTGGTGCTTCACTACGCTGTTCGAGGGCGAGGGAAGCATGAAGGATATCTTCATTGCAACCTGCTACTCGCTCACACCTCTGCCGATACTCATGATCCCCGCAGTCGCACTCACGAATGTTTTTACGCTTGACGAGGCGGGCATCATCACACTTCTCAACGGCTTTGCCTTCCTTTGGATGGGACTGCTCCTTGTATTCGGTATGATGATAACTCATGACTACTCCCTCGGCAAGAACATCCTTACCTGCATCGTGACCGTTGTCGGTATGGCGTTCATCATGTTTATAGTAATTCTTTTCTCAACACTTATTTCTCAGATAGTAGGCTTCATCTCCAACATTGCCGTTGAGTTGAGCTTCAGAATGTAGGGAGGCGACATAATATGAAATGCAAAAGAATAATATCCGCCGCCCTCGCGCTGATGATGTCGGCAGGAGCGATGACCTTCCTTCCGCATGAGACCTCCGCGGCAACGGTAACTCCCATTTCCGCCGGAAAGATCGACGGTGACGGAAATCCGCTCATCGACTACTCCGGCAAGGGCAGTAAGGATGTCTTCGACACTCGTGAAGCAAAGCTTGCCACGATGATGAAGATCAAGGAAGTCGACGGCATCACGGTTTACTACGAGGCGTACACCGGTGAGGTTGCGTTCAAGAACAATAGCACCGGCGACATTCTCTTCACAAACCCCTACGACCTTTCGGGAAGCTATTTCTCCGAGTCGGAGGCAACAAAAAAGCAGCTCCTTTCTCAGATCCACCTGACCTACCTCGATAACGGAGAGGAAAAGGAAATGTGGAGCTTCGAGGAGGCTGCGGAGCGTCAGCAGATCACGATGGTGGATATCAAGGACGGTATCCGCGTCGAGTACAAGATCGGTGAGCCCGCTATCCAGCGTCTGACTCCCCGTATGATCAGCGTAGATCGCTTCAATAAGTTTATCAAGGAGCCCATCGAGGAGATCCTCCGTCAGATAGACGAGGGCACCTACATGGATGGCAACTACAATCGGAGAGACTTCGACATTG
This sequence comes from uncultured Ruminococcus sp., assembly GCA_964397225.1. Classification (GTDB taxonomy): domain Bacteria; phylum Bacillota; class Clostridia; order Oscillospirales; family CAG-272; genus RUG11130. Next base: position 3,354 of record CAYNHY010000108.1, on the reverse strand, counting down.
AGTTTGCATGGAGCAAGTTCCAGGCATTCTACGAGCTCAAGGATGCAGACGCTCCCGGCCTTTCCGAGCGTGCTATCAAGGAGATGGAGACTGCATTCCCGATAGTTAAGCAGTTCCCCGTTTACATTTGTGAGACCGAGATCTCCGCTCACGAGCTTGAGATACTCGAGACGCTTGTCAAGAAGTGCTGCCCCAAGTACACCTACGAGGAGCTCGATTACGATAACCAGGAGTGCGGCTTTAAGAATACCGACCAGGTACCGCCTCGCTTCGCTATGGCTCTCGAGTACACGATCACCGAGAACGGTGTTGTAGATGTAACACTTCCCGCAAACGGTATCTCGTTCGATGAGACTATCTACCAGCTCCAGGAGATTTCGATACTTCCTTTCATGGGCGCCGGCAGTAACCAGTATGACGGCTACACCTTCTTGCCCGACGGCTCCGGTACGATCTTTAGATACGAAGACCTCAAGAACACCATCTATACGGTTTCCGGTCAGGTCTACGGCTCGGACTTCGCGTACCACGAGATCTCCGGTCAGAACGCTCAGACACTTCGCTTCCCCGTATTCGGCGCTGTAACAAACTACAGCTCCTCGAGCGATCAGAAGGCTCCGGCATTTACCGATTCCGGTTTCCTCGCTATAATCACCGAGGGTGACTCGCTTGCAACGCTTACGACGAACCACGGCGGTGCGCTTCACCCGTACAACTCCGTTTATGCGACCTTTACCCCCCGCCCGAGCGACACCTACCAGCTTATGACAGGTGCTGCCGAGACCGGTGCTGAATTCACCGTAACCTCGTCAAGACGCTTCACGGGAAGCTACAAGATCAAGTATGTAATGCTCAGCGCAAGCGAAAAGGCTGAATATGAGCCTACATACATCGGCATGGCAAAGGCATACCGAGATTACCTTACCAAGTCCGGAGTGCTTACAAAGAAGACAGAGGTCGAGGATACCATCCCGCTCTACATTGAGTCCTTCGGCTCCATCGAGGGTACCAAGAGAGTTCTCTCCTTCCCTGTAAGCGTAGATATTCCCCTCACGACCTTCGAGGATATCAAGACGATGTCCACGGAGCTGTCCGAGATGGGTATTACAAACCTCGGCTTTAAGCTTACCGGATTTGCAAACGGCGGACTGGACGCTACCTCTCCCTACAAGCTGAAGTGGCAGAGCGCACTCGGCGGCTCGGACGGAATTGATGACCTCGTCTCCTTCGCTTCCGAAAACGGCATCAGCCTCTACCCCGAATTCGACTTTGCATACGTTCACGCAAGAGAGACCTTTGACGGCGTTAACCTCAAGGAGCACGCGGTCAAGACCATCGACGGTCGTTACATCCGTAAGCAGGTATACGATTCCGGCTATCAGGACTTCGTATCTGTAGGCGGTGCTGCGATCTCTCCGTCCGTATTTGACGAGTATTGGGACAACTTCTCCGAGAAGTATCTCAAGTACAATATCGGCGGCATTTCGATGTCGACGCTCGGAACGGATCTCAACTCCGACTTTGACGATGACGATCCGTACCACAGAGAGGACAGCAAGGAGTTTACCTCCGATGTTCTCGCTTCCGCTTCCGAGTCTAACAAGGTTATGATCTCCGGCGGTAACGCATTCGCACTCGGCTACGCCGATGTTATCACCGACGTATCGCTCAGCTCCTCTGAGTACATTCGCTCGAGCCAGAGCGTTCCCTTCACAGGTATCGTTCTCCACGGCTCGGTCGACTTCACTGGCACTCCCGTTAACATGGAGGGTGATATCGATGAGGCTATCCTCAACGCTATCGAAAACGGCGCTTCGCTGTTCTTCACTCTCTCCTACCGCAATACAAGAGAGCTTTCTTCCGATGAGTTCTGGAGCAAGTACTACTCTGTTGCTTACGACATCTGGAAGGATGACGTCAAGAAGTATTACGATGTTCTCAATGGTGCTATGAAGGACGTTCAGGATTCCTACATCGTCGACCACAGCTTCGCAAGCGCAGTTCGTGTGCCCGATGCAGACGAGAAGGCAGAGGACGACGAGCTCATGGCTAAGTACAACGAAGAGCTCGCAGCAGCTCAGGCGGACGCTGACAGAAGATACAACCTTGCTGTAGAGCGTGCAAAGCGTCTCGGCACAGAGGCTCCGAAGAAGTCCGATTACACGGTTGCTGATGTTGAAATGCCCGATGTCGTGACCAAGTATCAGACTCAGGTTGGCTCCGTTGTATATGTTGAGTATGAGAACGGAACAGGCTTCTACCTCAACTACAACTCGTACCCCGTATCCGTCAGCGTTTCCGAGACCGAAAGCGTTGAGATCGCCGCAGGCAGCTTTGCTACAGTCGGCACCAATAACTAAGGAGGGTGGATCAATATGAATTCAGCTGTAAAACTTCAAAAGAATACCGCCCCCGCAAGATCTAAGAAGCCCGCCTCCCTCGACCGTAAAAAGGCGAGGGCAGGCTGGATATTCATCCTTCCTTTCCTTGTAGGATTTATCTGCGTATACCTGCCGATAATCATTGACTCGATACGCTTCAGCTTCTGTGAGATCAGAATTCTGACAGGCGGCGGCTACGCGCTTGACTTTGTCGGACTCAATAACTACAGAGATGCGCTATTCGTTGATACAGGCTTCACTCAGACGCTTATCGGCGGACTCAGACAGCTCTGCATTGACATTCCGTTTATTGTCTTCTTCTCGTTGTTCATCGCGATTATCCTCAATCAGAAGATATTCGGTCGTGCGGCGTTCAGAGCAATATTCTTCATTCCCGTTATCCTTACGACCGGTCTTATCGGTCAGATCGACGCAAACAATGCAATGCTTGAGAGCATGCAGAGCGGCGGAATCAACATGGGTCTTGACGAGAGCGCCGACACCACGAACCAGATACTTAACGTCATGGACGTTGAGAAGCTGTTTTCGGGAATGGCGGTAGGTCAGGGACTTGTCGAATTCGTTGTTGCCGCGGTAAACAATATCTTCGATATCGTTAACCGCTGCGGCGTACAGATGCTTATCTTCCTTTCGGGACTTCAGTCAATCTCACCCGCTATCTACGAGTCCTGCTCGATAGACGGCGCGTCCGGCTGGGAGACCTTCTGGAAGGTTACGCTTCCCATGGTCAGCCCGATGATCCTTGTAAACACCATCTACACGGTCATCGACGCATTTACCGCCTCGAGCAACACCGTTATGGCGTACATCAGTGACGTTTACAACGGTGCAAACGGTGCAAACGGAAACGTAATTTCGTCAGCGATGTCCTGGATGTACTTCCTTATCGTTATCCTTATCATCGCAGCGGTAGCCGGAATCCTCAGTGCTTTCGTGTTCTACCAGAGAAGAG
>CAYNHY010000107.1:0-6403 GCA_964397225.1 uncultured Ruminococcus sp. | reverse complement strand
ACCTGCGGCATCGACGTCCCAAACGTCGCGCGCTACCAGCTGCGCCACACCCCGATCGGTGAAATGCTCGTTTTCACATTGCATGCGACGGCGACCTGCCCGAAGCTGCCTTCGCACGCTGCCGCGCCACACATGACTATTTTACATCAAAAACGTCAATTTGTCAAGGTGTGGCGTGCAGCTTGTTTTTTTACCCGCAACTTATTTTTTCGGCAGGGCAGTGGGGGAAATGCCGAAAATTTCGGCGGCGACCTGTCGCAGCTCCTCGTCGCTCAGGTGCTTCTCCTCGATAAGCCGTTCGTCGCAGAAGCGGTGAAGCACATTGCCGCTCAGCGTAATGCGGCAATTCGGCTCCTGCCTTATTGCGAGAATGATATCCTTGTTAAATATAGACGCGTCTGCGTGCTCGCACCAATAGGATATCACGGCGAAGTCGTCGGGTATCCACAGCTCTTCGGTGAAGGAGATTACGTCGCGCGCGCCTCCCTTATAGCTTTCGCAAAGAACGTGCCCGAGCAGGCTGTCCTCACGGAAGAAGAATTCACCGCCGAAGGAGTCGCGAATGGGAGCTTCGGTCAGATACGGCACAGCCTCCATCGGAAGCACCTCGCCGACGCCGACGTCGCAGAGAAATTCGCCGTCAGCGCATGCGACCTTCAGCACGTGGTGACGTCTCATCGGAAGCTTGCTTTCTCCGCGCAGATAGCGTGCGGAAAGGTCGGTTACAGCATAGCCGAGAGCTCTCAGCAGCTCGCCGAAAAGTCTGTTTACCTCGAAGCAATAGCCGCCGCGGCGCATATTTACGACCTTATCAAAAAGAGCCTCGGTGTCGAGCTGTATCGGCACACCGCTTAAAATATCGAGGTTTTCGTATGGCACGGTACACAGGTGCGCGTGTATAAGCCTGTCGAGCGCTCCTTTCGACGGCGCCTCGCGCGTACATCCTATCCTTTCAAGGTATCTGCTGACTTCGAGATCCTTCATGGCATGCCTCCGTTAAGCGGTCTCGAGAGCCTCGAGTATTGCGCGGGCAAGCTGGTCTCCGCAGGAGGTGGGCTTCATGCCGCAGGTGTTTCCGCGAAGCAGCTCTACGATTTCCGCTGCATTCTTGCCCTCGACAAGTCGAGCTATCGCCTTAAGATTTCCGTTACATCCGCCGGTGAACACAACATTGCTGAGAATACCGTCGTTTATATCGAAGGTTATCATGGATGAACAGGTTCCGCGTGTTTTGTAGGTGTATTTCATTTTGTACTCCGTTCCGCCGCGCAAGGGCGCGACTTAGCTTAAATTACTTTATTATTCGGCGTCCGGCATGTCTGGGGGCGACAGCTCGGTCGGGAATTGCAGATTGATGACCGCGCTTTCCGCAGCGATCTTGAATACCTTGACGGGTGCGGCGTCCTCGCTCTCGCCGTCGGTGACAGGCTCATGTGTAAATGGCGAGTCCGTCGGCTTCAAATTGACCATAAGTCCGCCGCTCTGCGTCGATACGGCAATTCTTTTGCCGTCGAGCGTGACTGGGGAAATATAGTCGACTCTGCCGCCGGTGAGCGTGATGTCACAGCTGTCGCATTCCGTGCCGTCGGAGAAAAGCTCCGCGCTGTCGGCAACGGCGCGCAGTGTACCCACCGAGCAGCTCTTAATGTTCGCAGTCAGCGTGTCGGCTGTGATGCCGAGCACCGATGACACCGAGCAGCTGTCGATATTGACGCTTGCCGTATCCGCGTCGAGCAGAATATCTCCCGCGACCGTGATGCCGCTGACATCAAGCGAGCATTCCTTGCCGTCGATGTCTATCATTTTAAGGCGGCTGTCGTCGGAAAGATTTATCACGATTTTTCGGTCGAGTCCGTCAAGCTGTGTGTTCCGCACGTCAAGAAGGTATCGCAGTCCCTTGAAGGACAGGGTGATATCCCCGATGTCGAGCAGCGAATCAATATTCGTGCTTTCGCTGAAGTTAATTACGTTCGCCGTTACGGAGAGCGCGTATTTGTTCGGGTTGAAGTTGATAAATTCCACGGATGAGCGCTCGGCGCCTCCGTTTATCACAACGTCGGCGTCGTCGAAGTTGAGTGTGAGCTTTGTGACGTCGTCCGTTATCTCCTGAGTGTAATGCGTTCCGCCGTCGTCGACCTGCGTGAACAGCTCGCGACCTGTGCTGCCTGCACTGACAGAGCCTATAATGCACAGAGTGATTCCCGCGACCGTCAGTGCCGCCGCTATTATAAGTCCTACTACAGAGCCAAGCTTCATTTTAACCTCCGATCTCACGGGACCGAGCGTTCCGTTTTGCAGCGGGATTGCCTCTGAGAGAGGCGCTTTCCGAGAACAGGCGGGAAAGTAAGATAAGGACTCGCTTTCGGCAGAATGGAAGTGCGCGCGTCAGAAGGTTAAACAGCAATACGGACATGCACACGGCGAGCCCTCCGGAGATCAGTGCAATGCCGAGCTCGAACATGGCGCCTCCGAAGAATACGGATATCTGCGAGACGCCGTACAGCAGCCCTGCAAGAAAGAGCAGCGTGCCGCACACCGCGGTGCCGAGCATTGCGGCGAGAGAGGCGAGCGTGGCTGCTATGTAGAGCGCACCGACAAGTATCATTGCAAGCACTGACAGGCAGGGTAAAATATATGAAAGCGCACGGCGGGTGCCCGGCGAGCTGCGGCGCGCCGCGAGAATTATCGCAGAGCTTCGCCCCGCTTCCGCCTTTTTTCCTTTTTCGGCAGGCTTTGCCTTGAGCGGCGAGCCGACGCGGGTCATATCCGAGCTTTGTTCATCGAGCTGAAGGCTTGGAATTATCGGAGTCGTGTCAAGGTGGCGCTTGACGAGCGACGAGAGAGCCTTTGCCGCAATCGTGATTTCATAATCGTCGCGCTCGGCGCTCTGCACAGTTGAATCACCGAGAAATTCGACAGACTCCGCAATATGGCGAGCCGCGCCCGAGGAGACACCGGAGCGAGTCAGCGCAACGTACAGCTTTTGTGAGATCTTGCTCATTTCAAATTCGTCCTCCGAAATAAAATTCACTCAAAAGTGTGGACAAATCCTCTGATCTATGGTATACTGTCGACGGATAAACCTATGTATGTATTATATCAAATATCGGAGAAATAATCAAGCATGAGAATGAGGAAAAAGAAGAACGGCGCGAGAAGACTTGAAAATCTTTCAGCCCTGTTCGTAAAATGCAGTGAGGACGGCAAATATGAGCTGCCGCATTTTGAAAGCGGTCTTCCGCTCAGAGTCGAGATAGGCTGCGGCAAGGGCGACTTTATCTGCGGAATATCCGTCCGTGAGGCTGGCTATAATTACATCGCCCTCGAGCGCATCGGTGACGTTATAATGACCGCTGCGGAGAAGTATGCTTCGTCGCGAGGCCTCGGCTCGCTTGCGCCGAACGGCGGCTGGCTGACGCCTGACGGAGAGCTTTACGACGGAGAAATGTGGGATATTCCCGAGAGCATGCGCGGTAATGTTCGCTTCGCGTGCTGCGACGCGCGTGAGCTGCTTGCGGCGCTGCCGGACGGCTCCGTCGAGTCTATATATACGAATTTCAGCGACCCGTGGCCGAAGAAGGGTTATACCTCGCGCCGCCTGACGCACGAGAGCTTCCTTCGCGAATATGCGAGAGTGCTCACGCCCGGAGGAGAGCTGAAGCTGAAGACGGACAACGACGGCTTTTTCGACTACTCGCTCGAGAGCATCGGCGACAGCCCGCTTGAGCTGGTCGCGGTGACGCGTGACCTTGACTCGGATCCCGCCTTTGCCGAGGGCAATGTCGAGACGGAGTATGAGCGAAGCTTCAAGAGCCTCGGCGTCAAGATCAAGGCGCTGCGTGCGGTGAAAAAATAATATTCAAGGCAACGTGCCGTGGGAGCAGTTCCCTCGGCACCTTTTTTTCGCTTTCCGCATAAACTGCCTACGTAAAACACAAATAAACGGAGGCTGTCTGGCTTTGGAGAAGAATTACGGAGTGGGGTATCTGAGTGTCGCAGTGAGCGACGCGTCGGGTGCGTTCCCGATACAGGGAGCGCTTGTCGGAATTTCGCGTTACGCGTCGGGAGAGGGGCTTTTGTACTCGCTGAGGACGGACAGAGACGGGCTGACACCTGCAATTCAGCTTGCGGCACCGCCGAAAAGCGAGTCGCTGCTCCCGCGAAGCGAAAAGCCGTTTTCGGAGTATCTGGTAACGGTAAAGAAGGACGGCTATTATACGACGGAGAATATCGCGCTGCCGATCTTCGACGGCGTGTCGACACGCCAGAGCGTGTCGCTGCTGCCGCTGACGGAGGCGGACGCACTCTCGCCGATGCCGCCGGAGCGAATATATTACGAGGGCGACGGCTATGCCGCGCTGCGCGGCGAGGCGGGAGGTGACAGAGCGTGAATACGTCACAGAGTCTGCCGACAGTTCCGTCGTTTATCACCGTGCATCTCGGCAGCGCCTCGTCCTCTGCGCAAAATGTGACGGTGAGCTTCGCGGATTACATAAAAAACGTTGCCTCAAGCGAGATATATCCGACATGGCCCGAGCAGGCACTGCGCGCCAATATTCTCGCCGAAATAAGCTTTGCGCTTAACCGCGTGTACAGCGAGTACTACAGAAGTCGCGGCTATGACTTCGACATAACCGGCTCTACGGCGAGCGATCAGTCCTTTGTGAACGGTCGCGATATCTTTGATAATATATCGCGCATCGTCGACGGGATATTCAATGACTACATCGTGCGGCGTGGCTCGGTCGAGCCGCTGTTTGCGGCATATTGCGACGGCGAGCGGGTCAACTGCAACGGACTGTCGCAGTGGGGGAGCGTAAGCCTCGCGCAGCGCGGAATGAGCGCGCTTGACATCCTGAAATATTATTACGGCTCGGATATAGAGCTTGTCGAGGACGCACCGATAGGAGAAAGAACCGAGAGCTATCCCGGACGTGTGCTGTCCTTCGGCTCAGCGGGAAATGAGGTGCGCTCGCTTCAGATAAGGCTGCGGCGGATATCGACAAATTATCCGTCGATACCGAAAATACCGTCAGCCGACGGAATATTCGGCACGGAGACCGTGCGTGCGGTCGAGGAGTATCAGAGAATATTCTCGCTGAATGTCGACGGGCTCGTCGGACGCGCGACCTGGTACAGCGTGCTTCGCATATACAATGCCGTCAAGCGCATATCGGAGCTCTCGTCCGAGGGGATCCCGCTTGAGGATGTCACCGACATATTCGATACCGAGCTGTCTGTCGGAGATCGCGGCACGGACGTTCGCGAGCTTCAGTATTTTCTGACCTTTGTCGGAATATTCAACGACTATATCCCGCGCCTTGACATTGACGGTGTGTTCGGAGCGGCGACGGAGAGCGCGGTCCGCGCATTTCAAAGGGCATACGGACTTCGCGAAACGGGACGCGTCGATTCCGCAGACTGGGAGGTGCTGTATTCGGCATATCGAGGAATGACGGCAAGCCTTGACGCGTCGGCCTTGCCGAGAGAGCTTGCGCTGTACCCGGGCACACCGCAGAGACTCGGCTCCGAGGGCGAGGAGGTTCGTGCGCTTCAGGGGTACCTTGCGTATATTGCCGAGACCTATACGGAAATTCCGTCCCCGGTCGCCGACGGAGTGTTCGGCAGTGCAACGGAGCGTGCGGTCAGAGCGTATCAGAGCCTGTTCGGGCTTGAAGAAACAGGTGTCGTCGGAAGTGTTACGTGGAACTCGATACTCAACACGTATTTGACACTGAGCATCGGAGACGAGAGACCGAGCGGTCAGTATGAAGCAGAGTGAAGGGAGAGGACGATGAGGGAACACGACAACGACGGCTTTATAAGAGAGGTTCAAAACATGCTTCGCACGGTGGGCTACTCGACGGGTGAGCGCTGCCTTGTAATTCCGGAGAACGGAATATTTGACGCGGCGACCGAGGCGGCGCTTGCCTGCTTTCGCGAGCTGCACGTGCTCGGCGACGGAGGAGTGCTTGATGAGGCAACGTATAACGCACTTGTCGACGTGTACCGTGCGGAGCTGTTCAGACGCGGTCCGACTGCTGCCGTTCGCCCGTATCCGGAGCGCGACGGCTACGAGCTGTCGTTCGGGGAACGAAGTGAGCTTGTGCTTATACTACAGCTGATGCTCGGCGCGCTTGCGCTGTATTACGACCTGCCGCGAGTGGCGCCGAGCGGAGCCTTCGATGACGAAACATACCGCGCCGTGTGCGATTTTCAGCGAGCCTCGGTGCTTCCCGTGACCGGAAGCGTCGACCGCCGTACCTGGGAGAGACTCGCCGAGGAGTACAACGAAACGGTAAATTACACCTGACGGCGAGCGCAAGGAAGTAATTGACTTTTTTCTCCGGAAAGTTTGAAAAAAATATGCAGACTGCGTGATTTTATGCTATACTATATAATG
>CAYNHY010000106.1:0-6465 GCA_964397225.1 uncultured Ruminococcus sp. | reverse complement strand
GTATATAGACAGTCTCGGGCTCGCGTGAGCTCTCGCCGACGCTTTCCGTCTCGCCTGTCTCCGCCGAGCCCGGCGTATTCGCCGTTTCTCCGCAAGACGGCAAAAGAAGCGACACGGCAAGCGCCGCAATTAAAAGGCGCCGTAGTTTTTTCTTCATAGCGCTGCTCCCTTCGGAAAAATTTTACTGAATTGGCAAGGTAAATATTGTGCGTTGAATAATCGGCCGTGAAATGATAGAATAATATTGCAGATACCCCAAAGGAAAGGAATGATAAACATGAGATCTGCAATAAAGCATGCCCTGAGGGGCACCGCGCTCGCGCTTGCTTTGACTGCTATGCTTGCACCTGTGGCAAGCGGAGTCGAAGCGTCTGCAAAGAGTGGCGGAGAAAGAGCACGCACCGTGCGCGTCGTCCGTGACGGCGACGAATACCGCGGTAAAATACATTTTCGCGGCGGTATAACGTATGTCGGTCTGAGAGAATTCTCCGAGCAGCTCGGTGCCAGTGTCGACTGGGACGGACCGTCAAGATGTGCCTCCGCAAAAACATCGGCGCTCTCTCTGTCAGCCGTCATCGGCGAGCACTGCATCAGCGCAAACGGTCGGAGCATCTGCTCCTCGGGCGCGACCTATCTTGAAAACGGTCGCACCTATGTCCCGCTGCGCTCGATAGGCAGCGCCTTCGGCTTTGACGTCACGTGGTCGCCCTCCGACTTCTCGGCGCATCTTTCGCGGCATCGCGAAGCCATAGAGGGCTATGACACCGACGCGCTTTACTGGCTGTCGCGCATAATATATGCCGAGGCACGAGGTGAGCCGATGGCAGGTAAGCTTGCCGTCGGAAGCGTCGTCATGAACAGAGTGGCGAGCTCGGAATTCCCGGGCACGGTCTACGGAGTGGTATTCGACCGTCGCGGCGGCGTGCAGTTCACACCCGTTGCGAACGGTGAGATCTACCGCACGCCCGACAGCGAAAGCATCGAAGCGGCAAAGCGCTGCCTTGACGGTGAGCGCACGAGCGGCGATATTCTCTTCTTCATCAACGCCGACATCGCCTCAAGCTTCTGGATATGCGAAAACAGGCAGTACGTCATGTCCGTCGGAAATCACGACTTCTACGCGTAGCACATAATTTACGGTATACCGAGAGCCCGCCGTTGCAGCGTCGCTCTCGGTATGCTTATTTCGCGCGGTCGAGCGACGCGACTCTCTTTTTAATTCTTGCAAGCTCGCGCAGCATGCGGAAGCTGTCGCGGAAAACGCTGATCCGCGATTCTCTGTGATTGATAATGGTAACGGGAAGCTCGCACACGCGCGCTCCCTCACGCTTTGCCAGCATAAACAGCTCGAAATCGAATGCCCAGCCGTCCGTCTCGGCAAGCGAGAATATTCGGCGCGCAAGAGGCGCGGAAAACGCCTTGAGCCCGCACTGCGAATCGCTCAGGCGGAAGCCCGCGAAGGTCGTAAGCACCTTAACGTATGCCTTCGACGCGAGCTTTCTTATAAAGGTATAGCCCGCATAGCCGTCGGGGTGTATCGCTCTGGAGCCCGCGACAATATCGCATTTTTCGCGTCGCATAAGCTCGACCGCCTCACCGATGACAGCCGTACCGTAGGCAAGGTCGCAGTCGGTATAGAGAATTATATCCCCCTCGGCTGCAAGCGCCGCACGGCGAACCGCCGCTCCCTTGCCGTGGTTCTCCGGGTCTCCGACGCATCTTACAGTGCCGTGCTCAGTCGGACTATCAAAGCTTATCGCATCGCGGCAGCCGTCCGTAGAGCCGTCATCGGAAAAGATTATCTCATAGCTGTCGCCGCTCTTCCCGCAGAAGCTCTCAAGCTCGTCGATAAGACTGCGCTCCGTGTCGGCGACGGTGGTTATTTCATTGTACATGGGAATGCAAACAGATATCTTCATCTCGGTTCCCCCTTAGTTTTTACGGAATACAAACAGCTCCGCTTCGACCGTTACGTCAAGCTCGCCCACTCGCTCGAGCGCGGCAGCTCCCTCGCGCGGTGCATTGTAGCAGAACGGCGTCATGCCGAAAAGCGACATAACCGTCGCGTTATCGGTAAGCGTAATGTCATACTCGACCGTTCGGCGCGCCGTCTCCGTAAAGGCATCCGGCGCGACAACAGACGGCTTTTTCGTTATTACCTTATCGTAAAGTATTCGGCGCAGCTCGTAAAGATGATTTTCGCCCGAGGCTGCGACCACGACTATACCGCCGGGCTTTAATACTCGGCTCATTTCCTCCCAGGCGAGAGGTGCGAACATGGACACCACGGCATCCGCCGACGCGTCACGCACGGGAAGCGTAAAAATATTTCCCGTAACGAACGAGACACGCGCCGCCGAGTCAAAGTCGCAGCCGACACCGCCGCGCGGCGAAAGCCCTGCGGCAGCTGCGGCACGCGCGCCGTGTGCTGTGCCGACCTTTGACGCATCAAAGGCGTACATATCGACCGCCGCTCCCGAAAGCTCGGCGCAGCGCTCGGCTATTTTTATACTGTGGTAGCCCTCTCCACAGCCCGAGTCAAGGACGGTAATGCCGCCGTCCGACGGCGTAACGCCTTCGCAGATGAGCTCCGCGACCGCGATTGGGATCGCGTCATATGCACCGGTGGAGAGAAATGCGCTTCTTGCGCGTATCATCGCCGCCTCATCACCCGAGCGAGAATTTCTGCCGCGTCCGGGCGGCAGGAGATTTACGTAGCCCTCGCGTGCGACGTCGTAGGTGTGCCGACGCTCGCCGCCGTGGCAAAGAAGGCTCGCGCCCTCTCTTTTCAGCTCGCCTCCGCAAACGGGGCAGACGAGCACAGAAGCCGATATCATTGCAATTTCCTTTCAGCATTCAGTCGGTTATTCTTTCGACAAGGTACGCGTGAAGCGCGTAGCGACGGCTGTATATGCCGTTCGTGCAGGTCGAAAGGGTGAGCATTCTGCTCTCCGCCGTGAAGACGGCGTCGCTGTCGATATCTGACAGCTCCCGCAGCTCGTTTGCGAAGTCGACAAACTCCTCTACCGTCGCAAATGCGGTCTTGATGTAGCCGGAGTCATACTCGGTCTCGTGTATGCTGAACGGCTTGTAGACGAATATTCCGTCGAAGGTATAGATATATATCAGCGTGTTCTCGAAGACATCGCGGTCGAAGAACATGTTGACGTGGTTGAACATCGAGCCCGAGGTCACGTTGTGACCGTAGAGCACGGTGTTGTAGTTCATCATAATGTCGTCATCGCATCTTACGTCGGCGAAAATCGAGCCGTTGACAAGGTGCTCGCCGTTATACGCGCGGTCGAGGTAATAGTCGTTGTCGCTCGCGTGCTGCGCTATCGGGTAGCTGATGTTCGTTCCGGGCACGACGATATAGCCGTACAGGTCGGAATTGATATTCTTCAGGTGCTCGAGCGAGGCGCGAACCTTGGCAAGCTCAGCCGCGTGCGAGCTGCTCGTTATTCCGCTTGACACGCCGTTTTTTATAATGTCGTCCATCGTGGGCGTTGCCACGCCGACGCTGTCGGGCACGAGCAGAGAAACGATGCCGTCCTGCGCGACGCTTCCGGGGATGCTGAAGTCAAGCCCCTCGTTTATCTCGTTGTAGACGGTATCGCTCCTGTACTTCTCATAAATATTGTTTACAAGGAAGCGAACACTGTAGGAGAAGACAAAAATGCACACGACAAGCATTCCGAGGCGGAATACATCGGGCTTCTTCGAGCTGCGCGGGAATGCGGAGCCCGTGTCCTCATAGGTGAAGCTGTCAAGCGAGCGGTCAAGCTCCGTTTCGGCTTCGTCGGTCTTCGGCTCGGCGGCAAAGCATGAGGGGCTGTCGACGTGCTTCTTTGCGGCTCTCGGCGATGCGGTGCGCTTGTTTTCGTTCTCGGCACTGTTTTTTGCAGTCAAGCTCTCGACAGGCTCAGTCTCCGAGCTGTCGGCGTTCTCCTTTGCGACGCTCGCGCTCTCGGCACGCCTTTTCGAATTTTTCGCTTTTCTGCCGCATCTTGCCGCGTTCTGCGACTCCTCGATATGCACGTCTGCTTCTCTCTCCCCGCTCGGCGTCGACGTTACGTCCTCAACACCCGTCTGCACGTCGGTATTGCCCTGCGGGAGCTCCGTCTCGTGTGCGTCGCCGTGCTGCGCGGCGATCTCTGTGCTCTCCGGTGCATTTGTCTGCCCGACGACTGTCTGCTCACGTGAAAGGCTGCGAGGTCTTGCACGCTTTCTCTCTGCGCGCTTTCTTTTCGGCGATTCAAGCGGAGGCAGCTCCGCTCCCCCGTGTATTTCCGTTCCGTCCGCACGCAGCTCTGTCGCAACGGCACTTAAGTCCGCCGTGCTGCCGCGCTCTGCGGAAAGAATATCGGTCGCGCCGCCTCTCATGGCGTCACCCTTCGCATGTCGCGCCGTGCTCAGCGGCTCCTCCGCGCTCGGTAATATTTCGGCAAAGCACAGGCTGTCCGACGCATCGGCACGCGCTCTCTTTGTTCCCGAAGCGCCAGGCTCGACAAAAGCCTCCTCGCTCGGCAATATAAAAGGCAGGCTATTCTCGCTCTCGCCTTTTTTTATTTTTTCAAAAAACGCATCTATCTCGTCGGGAGAAAGCAGCTCCGCGTCGTCGTTATCGTTTCCTTCGCGCGTGCTCCTTGCGCCGCCGATATTTTTATCGGACGAATGCACGGTGTGTCCGCCGTCTGCTGACTCACTCGACACGTCACGCTCCTGCGGCACGTCCTCCGTGTCAAATAGATTCTTCAAAAACAGCTCCTCATCCGAGGCGTCACCGACAGAGCTCAATTTATCCGCGAAGGCGTCGCGGGCTGTCGGATTCTTCGGGGTCTTATCCTGATCTTTCAAGTATTCTGCCTCCCTTTCAAAAAGCTGTCGTGGGAATACCTACACTTCCCCTCTTACACATTATTATATATTTTTTTCGGTGATTTTACAATAGGTTCTCCGCACTTATTTCATTGTTTACATTTTATTGAAGGCGCACGAAGTGTAAAATTAGGCAAAAGCTTGACAAGTTGCGAAAACGGAGTATAATATATATTGTTTAATCAAGAAAAAAGAGGCTTTTTATGAACAAAAGAACGAAAAAGATACTGAAGATCTCACTTATAACCTTCGTATCTCTGCTGCTTGCTCTGCTTCTTGCCGCAGGCGGTCTGATTCTCGCATTCATGCATAAGTATAATTCCACCTCCTATGAGGAGGTCGAGATAGTCATCCGCTCTGACACGTTCCTGCCGCCGGAGCAGCCGGAGCTCGCGGAAACGCCGATAGACGAGCCGTCTGACGAATCGCAGGATACAAACGACACGCCCGAGACGCTGCCCGAGGATATTTACACGCCGTCCGGGAACAGCGGAAGCGGAGGCGGCTCGGCACCCGAGGTAATATACGACGGCTCGAAATCCTTCATGGACAGTGACGCGGTCAGCGTATACGGCGGTGTGCCGATCTACAAGGTCGCACAAAAGGACCCGAACGTCGAAAACTTTCTGATAGTCGGCACGGACGCACGCGATGTTTCGATACATCGCGGACTCAGCGACGTTATGATCGTCGTATCCTACAACAAGTCGGCGGGAAGCGTTAAGCTCATGTCCTTCCTTCGTGACTCCTACGTTCCGATAGAGGGCTACGGCTGGGGCAAGCTCAACTGGGCTTACATCCGATACGGCATCGGCTCCACGATAAACACGATAAACCAGTGCTTTGACCTTGACATACAGCGCTTTGTGGTCATCGATTTCAACGGCACGAAGAATTTCATCGACTACATAGGCGGCATCGACGTGCCGCTCACGGCTGAGGAGGCTGTGTATATGGGCGTCGGCTCGAGCGCGGGCACGTATCACCTCAATGGCTCGACGGCTCTCGTGCATTGCCGAAATCGCTCACTTGACAGCGACTTCGGACGCACGCGCCGCCAGAGAGACGTTGTAAACGCCGTGATAACGAAGATGCGAAGCGGGATCGAGTTGTCCGAGGTGCTCGGGATGCTCGACCACGCACTGAAGATGGTGCGGACGAATATTCCCTTCACGACGATGGTGTCGCTTGTCAGTTCTGTCGTAACGGGCGGCTCACTGTCGACGGAATCGTACAATGTTCCCTTCAGCGACGCATACGGCTACGGCTGGATTAACGGCACGGACTCCGTCGTCACCTTCGACTTCGACTACACAAAAAACCGCATACACGACATACTGTATTAAAAAGCAAAGCACACCCCTGCCTGCGGCGTCAACCTAGGCAAGCGGGTGTGCTTTTGTTTTGGTGTAGAGTCTGACGGAAGGCGGACTTTTTTATCCTTCGAGCTGCGCGAATGCTTTTCATAGCGCGCGAACGCCTTCGAGAGAAATGAAAAAACCTCCGAATCACTTCGGAGGTTTTTTGCTGTTTGACCCGTGGGGGAATCGAACCCCCGTTTCCAGCGTGAGAGGCTAGCGTCTTGAC
>CAYNHY010000105.1:0-6582 GCA_964397225.1 uncultured Ruminococcus sp. | reverse complement strand
AGCTCACTTACATCAAATGAGCGGTTGTATGCACTTACACTGATGCAGCTGTAGGGATTGACGGATACCTTGACCCCGTTATGACTTGCAGACTTCGAGTAGGCGGTTCCCTCTGCGGAGCTGTAGCGCTCGTCGACGATCTCAAGAGCGGAGGCTGTGTCGTCTCCGAAAAAGTAGACTAAGGCCTCGCGAAGCTCCTTTTCCATGCGCGGCAGATCGTCCTCGTTTACATCATACAGTGCGCCACCCTGACCGATCGGGTACGGGTCGGTGTACACGGCATATTCACTGTCTAAGGTGACACTGCCGGTCACACGATGGTATCGGGGCAGCTGAGTTTCGGTGTAGAACATCTCCGAGCCGTTGCTGCCGGGGAGCAGCACGAGACCTGACAGCCTCTCGGGAATCTCGATCGGTGCGGCAGAGGAGCTTTCAGGGGCTTGTGTATCGGACAGCTCCTCCGACACGCTGAGGCTTTCTGTCGGAGCCTTCGACGTGGCGGCGGGTGCTGTGCTGCTATTCTCGCCGGCGGCAGAGCAGCCTGCAAGCAGAATTGCAAGAGCTACACTCAGCGTAAGGTTAACATGACGTTTCACTGTTTATTCTCCTTTGATGATAATATTAAATGTATGGCAAGGCTGACGGCAAGCCGGTCAGCGCGGAGCATGACCCATCGGACTCATTCCTTTCCTGCTGCGTATGCATTATTACAATATTATAGTAACATATACACACGGCGTTGTCAAGAATCAATACAGTCTTTCCGGGACAAATGCGGAAAAATATCCAAAGCCGAAAAAGGCATGTGAATGCAGGTATCGCCCGAGCGTCGGACGGCGAATATACGCCGAGTTTTTGTCTTGACAAAACTCTCGCATCGTGCTATACTGACAATATAAAAAAATACCCGCGGGCTTCCGCAGGTATTTCGGTCTTATTCGCAGTCGACATCTTCGCTCTTCGGAAAATCATGCTCCTCGCTGAGGGCTCGGGCTACCTCTTCGTCGTAGGCTCTGAGCACCGCCTCCTCGAGCTGCGTGCGAAACTCCGCATTTATCGGGTGGACGATATCGCGATAGGTACCGTCGGGATTTCTGCGGCTCGGCATAACGATGAAGTGTCGGTCACGTACGTCAATTACTTTAATGTCATGCAGTGCAAGCTGACCGTCAAATGTGACGGAGATGACTGCCTTCATGGGACCGGTCTCAAAGAGCTTTCTTACTTTGATATCAGTGATCTCCATAATGTTTCTCCATACTCATATGTAGAATTGTATGTTTATAGTATAGCGAAATAATATTACAGTTTTACATCCAAATTATTGCCTATTTTTGAATTTTGCACAATTTTTATAATATTCGGCGAAGTTATTTGCTCAGTGCGCCCGATAGGCACGTGCAGCACAGCCCTCGCCGAGAGAATCGAAAGGACGCATACGCCATGTCTTTGCCCAACACACACCTCGGTCACGACGCGATCTGCGAGATGATCGGCTCCGAAAAACGGAAAATATTCTTCGCCGGCATCGGCGGCATCAGCATGAATTCGCTTGCGAAGGTATGCCACGCGCGGGGGCATATCGTCTCCGGCTACGACAGAACGCCGTCTGCGCTCACGCGCTCGCTCGAGCAGCTGGGCATCGCGGTGCATTACTCCTCGAGCGCACAGCTCGTAGAGGGTTGTGAGCTGTTTGTCTACACGGTTGCAATGCCGTCGGACGATCCCGCCTACGTCAGAGCGGGCGAGCTCGGAATCCCGCGCATTTCGCGTGCGGATTTTCTCGGCTATATAATGGTCGGCTATTCCTCGCGGATCGGAGTTTCCGGCATGCACGGAAAGAGCACGACCACGGCGCTGCTTTCCTCAATATACACGGCAGCCGGGCTTGAGCCGACGGTATTCGGAGGCGCAGTAATAAAGGATGCGGGCTCGTCGGACATTCTCGGCGGGGAGCGTGCGTTCATCTTCGAGGCGTGCGAATACATGGATTCGTTTCTTGATTTTTACCCTACAACGGCTGTCGTGCTCAATATAGAGATGGATCACGTCGACTATTTCCGCTCGATGGAGCAGATACGCTGCTCATTTGCGGCATTCCTGAAAAAGGCAAGCTGCGCGGTCGTCAATATCGGAGACGCGGACGTCGACGCAGCGCTGAAGCTTTCCGGGACTGCCGCTGTCACCTTCGGTGAGGAGGGCTCGGGAGCTGATTACACGTCGGAGGACGTATGCTTTGAGCACGGCTATGCTTCATTTAATATAATGTATAGGGGCGAGCTGCTTTGCCGCGCGGCGCTTCGTGTGCCCGGACACCACATGGTGACAGATGCGCTCGCAGCCGCTGCCGCAGCACACAGCGACGGCGTTGACGGCGAGTCGATCGAGGAGGGACTGCGTGCCTACGGCGGTATCTCGCGTCGAATGGAGCTCGTGGGAAAAAGCACAAACGGCGCGGATATATTCGACGACTACGCGCACCACCCGACCGAGCTTGCAAACACGCTTGAGGCGGCGTCGGAGCTCGGATATGCCCGCACGGTCTGCGTATTCCAGCCGCACACCTTCTCGCGCACGGCGGAGCTGCTTGACGGCTTTGCGCGCGCGCTCGGTGAGTCGAACGTCGACGAGGTGCTACTCGCGCCGATATACCCCGCACGCGAGGTGAATACCTACGGCATCTCCTCGGAGAAGCTTTGCGAGGCGGTCGCCTCATACGGCAAGACGTGCCGCGTTATCGATACCTTCGAGGAGATATCAAATTACCTGGCATCTTCGCTCGGCGACGGGGACGCCGCGTTTGTCATCGGCGCAGGAGACGTGACGCGTGTCGCGCATCTTACGGCAGAATAATATGCAAATGATGAATATTAATTCACACTTTGCTGCGTTAAATGACGAAAACTGCGTTTTCGGGCGCAAAAATGCGCCGAAGACGGCATAATTTCGCAGATGCTGTTGACATACATGCGAAATTGTGATAAAATAATCGTATTATATTTATAAATGCGCGTCGGGCCGAGTCCGCTGTGCGCTATGTATTTTAATTCCGAGGGGAAATGGAAAATGAGTGTTAATAAGCTGAGAGCCGGCGTTGTCGGCGCGACAGGCATGGTGGGTCAGAGATTCGTGACCCTTCTTGAGAATCATCCGTATTTTGAGCTTACGGCGGTCATTGCGAGCCCGCGCTCCGCAGGCGTGACCTACCGCGAGGCGGTAGAGGGTCGTTGGAAGATGAGCACGCCCATTCCCGCCGAGGCTGCCGATATGATAGTAATGAACAGCAATGACATCGATGCCGTAGGTCGCGTTTGCGATTTCGTTTTCTGTGCCGTTGATATGAAGAAGGACGAGATCCTTGCCCTTGAGGAAGCATACGCGAAGGCGGAGATCCCCGTTATCTCGAACAACTCCGCGAACCGCTGGACGGCAGACGTTCCGATGGTAATTCCCGAGATCAACGACAGCCATCTCGAGGTCATCGCGAGCCAGAGAGAGCGCCTCGGTACAAAGCGCGGCTTTATCGCCGTTAAGCCGAACTGCTCCATCCAGAGCTACGTTCCGATGCTTTCTCCCCTTCTCAAGTTCGGCATCAAGGAGGTAGTCGCTACGACCTATCAGGCGATCTCAGGTGCAGGAAAGAACTTCGAGTCGTGGCCGGAAATGGTGGATAACGTTATCCCATACATTGGCGGCGAGGAGGAAAAGAGCGAGCGAGAGCCGCTTAAAATCTGGGGTGAGCTTCGCGGCGGCATAATCGTTCCCGCAGAGGCACCCGTTATTACGACACAGTGCATCCGCGTGCCCGTAACCGACGGTCATACAGCTGCCGTATTCGTAAGCTTTGAGAATACTCCTCCGAAGGAGGCTATCCTCGAGCAGTGGAAGAACTACCGCGGAGCGCCGCAGCTTCTCGGACTTCCTTCCGCTCCCGAGCAGTTTATAACCTATTTCGAGGAGGATAACCGTCCTCAGATCCGCACAGACCGCGAGCTTTATAACGGCATGGGAATCTCTGTCGGACGCCTTCGCCGCGACACGATATTCGACTACAAGTTTGTCGGAATGTCGCACAACACACTCAGAGGTGCCGCAGGCGGCGCCGTGCTTATCGCGGAGCTCCTTTACAGACAGGGCTACCTCGCGTAAGCGACAGCAATTTCAAACAAACAAAGCAGGACATCCCGCACGGCTTGCCCTGCTTTATCTTGTATACGGAGTACGGAGCTTGTATGCCGAACAAAGTTTTTCTCGAAATAACGAATGTCTGCAACCTCTCGTGCAGCTTTTGCCACGGAAGCTCAAGAGAACGCAGATTTATGCAAATTGACGAATTTGCGACTGCCGCGGAGCGGGTGCGACCCTTTGCGGATTATCTGTATTTTCACCTGATGGGCGAGCCGCTGCTGCATCCGAGGCTTGCCGAGCTTTTCGAAATTGCGGGGACTCTCGGCTTTCGCGTGATACTCACGACGAACGGAACGAGGCTTCGCGAGTGCGAAGAGGTGCTGCTGGGTGCCGCCGCACTTCATAAGGTCAGCATTTCGCTGCATTCCTTTGAGGCAAACCGCGGCGGCGTGCTCGACGAATATCTCGAGCAGTGCTTTGCGTTTTGCGGGAGAGCTGCGGAGCGAGGGAAAATTGCGGTCATGCGCCTGTGGAACGCCGGAGGCGAGGACGCGCTGAATGCCGACATTCTCGCGGCAATGCGTTCCGCCTTCGAGGGTGAGTGGAAGCGGATATACAGCGGCTATAAGCTGCGTGAGCGCGTGTTCCTTGAGGACGGCGCGCGCTTTGAGTGGCCGGATGAGGACGGCGAGTGCCTTTCCGAAAGCCACACGTGCTACGGCCTTCGCGACCAGATAGGAATACTTTGCGACGGGACGGTTGTACCGTGCTGCCTTGACGCAGACGGCGCGATAGCGCTCGGAAATATATTCACGCAGCCGCTTGAGGAGATACTTGCCTCACCGCGCGCCGCAGCGCTTCGCCGTTCGTTTGAAGCGCGCTGCATTACCGAGCCGCTGTGCCAAAGCTGCGGGTACGCCTCGTCAAGATACGGAAAGAAATAAGCTTATGCTACACTGAAAAAGCTCCGCTTTCGGAAACTGTCCGAGCCGCGGAGCTTTTTGTCAGGCTATATTACTTTGTGCAGCAGCAGGAGGAGCAGCAGCCGTCAGAGCCCTCTGCTTCCTGAGCGGCAACTATCGCGTCTGCGGGAGCTTCCTCGGGAACAAAGCCGCTGAAGCCGAGCGCGGGAGTTGCTGCGATCGCAGCCATATCCTCGGGAGCGATCTCGAAGTCGAATACCTTTGTGTTCTCGATGATACGGGAAGGTGTTACGGACTTAACGAGCGGGAGCAGGTCATACTGCATAGCGAAGCGGATGCAGATCTGAGCTACGGAGCGCTCATACTTTGCAGCGATCTTCTTAAGTCCCTCGTCGGAGAGAACTGCGCCGCAGCCGAGCGGACTCCATGCCTCAACGAGCATGCCGAGCTCCTTTGAGTAATTTACGTTATCGAGCTGCATAAAGCCGGGGTGGAACTCGATCTGGTTAACTGCGGGCTTGATCTCGGCAGTCTTGAGCAGCGCGTCAAGGTGCTTCTTTTCGAAGTTGGATACGCCGAGTGCACGGATCTTACCGTCGCGGTGCATCTTCTCGAAGCCTCTCCAAGTGTCTGCGTTGACCTCAGCCCAGTCTGCGTTTGTCTTCTCAACGCACGGCCAGTGAATGAGGTAAAGGTCGAGATAGTCAAGACCGAGGTTGCGGAGCGATGTCTCGACAGCCTCGATGGTCTTCTCGTAGCCGCGGTGGATGACCCAGTGCTTTGTGGTAACGAAGAGCTCGTCACGTGCAACGCCGGAGGCCTTGATACCCTCGCCGACGGAATCCTCGTTGCCGTAGGCAAAGGCAGTGTCGATGTGGCGGTAGCCCGCGTCGATTGCAGCCTTAACGGAGTCTCTTGCGACATTTCCGTCGGGAGTCTGCCATGTGCCGTAGCCGAGGCAGGGAATCTTCACGCCGCCTGCAAGCTCAAAGGTGTCTGTGAGTTTGTTCATTTTCATGATCTGTTTCTCCTGTGGATATATTTTCCTTCATCAGCCGTTTTGGCGAGAAAGGTGTTTGATAATTTTCAAAAATGCGTTCGTGACGGTAAGTCTGCGTACACGTCCGCGGTCGCTGAGAGCACCGAAGTGCATCGTGTCGGTGCAGGTGCCGTCGATGGTCGAAATGCCGAAGCAAACCGTGCCGACGGGCTTTTCTTCAGAGCCGCCGTCGGGACCTGCAATTCCGGTTACCGACAGCGCAATGTCGCAGCCGAGCGCGCGGCGTGCTCCGCGAGCCATTTCCGCGGCACACTGCTCGGAGACCGCACCGTAATTTCGAAGTGTATCGGCAGACACGCCGAGGACGTTCATCTTAATGTCGTTCGAGTAAGAGACGATGCCGCCGAGGAGCACATCCGAGCACCCCGGAATATCGGCAACGCGCGAGGCGATCATTCCCGCCGTGCAGCTTTCCGCAAAGCCGACGGTCATGTGACGCTCACGCAGAAGCGAAAGCATGCGCCTTACGGT
>CAYNHY010000104.1:0-6606 GCA_964397225.1 uncultured Ruminococcus sp. | reverse complement strand
CGTCCTGCGCCGTGCTGGCCGGGAACTGTGGAACGTCTGGAAAGAGCACACTTGTCGCTGAGGCAGCGATCTCCCTTAAGGAAGAGCTTCTTGCCTTCTCTGCGGCAAAGCTTGCAGGATGCACCTGTATATCTTGCCATAACTAAATCCTCCTATTATTATACTCTTCTGCGCTTGGGCGGACGGCATCCGTTGTGCGGGATGGGCGTTACGTCCTTGATAAGAGTAATGTTCAGACCTGCTGTCTGAAGCGCACGGATCGCTGCCTCGCGACCGTTTCCGGGACCCTTTACGAATACCTCTACGGTCTTCATGCCGTGCTCCATAGCACCCTTTGCAGCTGCCTCTGCTGCTGTCTGTGCAGCAAAAGGAGTGTTCTTTCTCGAGCCCTTGAAGCCCATTGCTCCGGAGGATGCCCAGGATACTGTGTTGCCGGTCACGTCTGTGATGGTAACGATGGTGTTGTTAAAGGTTGAACGGATATGCGCTGCACCCTTTTCGATATTTTTTCTCTCGCGGCGCTTCTTGACAACCTTCTTTGCGACTTTTGCCATTATCTGCTCACTCCTTTACTTCTTCTTGTTAGCTATCGTCTTCGCAGGACCCTTTCTGGTTCTTGCGTTTGTCTTGGTTCTCTGTCCGCGAACGGGGAGACCCTTTCTGTGTCTGATTCCGCGATAGCAGTTGATCTCTGTCAGACGCTTGATGTTGAGGCTTACCTCACGGCGAAGCTCACCCTCGACCTTATAGTTGTTCTCTATTTCGTCACGGAGCTTTGCGATATCGTCCTCGGTAAGATCCTTTGCTCTGATGTCGGGATCGATGCCTGTCTTGGCAAGGATGTCCTTGGAGCTCTTCAGACCGATTCCGTAAATGTAGGTAAGAGCGATCTCAACGCGCTTGTTATTGGGAATATCTACACCTGATATACGAGCCATTTTTCTCTTTCACCTCTTTTTCGGTATTACAGGGAAACTCAGCCCTGTCTCTGCTTGTGCTTCGGATTCTCACAAATGACCATCACTTTACCGTGACGCTTTATGATCTTGCACTTTTCGCAGATTTTCTTAACGGAAGGTTTTACTTTCACAGTATTTTCCACCTTTCTCTGTTATGCACGCGGGACCTCAGCCCTTTGTGCGCCATGTTATCCTTCCCTTTGTGGGATCGTAGATGGAGACCTCCACCTTGACCTTATCGCCGGGAAGTATCTTAATATAGTTCATTCTGAGCTTGCCGGAGATATGAGCTGTTACTATCATATCGTTCGGAAGCTTGACCTTGAAGGTCGCGTTCGGCAGAGCCTCTACAACGACGCCTTCAAACTCGATTACATCATCCTTAGGCATAACAATCTCCATTCAATCTGTTTGTGTTCGGCATATTGCATGCTTGAGAATATCCTGTAGGGTCTCATCGGTCAGCGAGTCGCGAAGCCGCTCAGCCTCGCTGCTGTCGAGCGTGGCAAGGTGCTTCAGGTGACGGGGGTTCTTTGCCTTCGGGGAAAGCACCCGATGCAGAGAGCCGTCGGCGATCAAAGCCATACCGTCTCGCTCGCCTATAACGATGAATTCGCGCTTTCTGTCGCGTCCCGCGGCACTTCTTACGACGGTGCCGAAGGGAGAGCGCGTCTTTTCGGCGGCGCTCATGCTCACACCCTTGTGAGGAGCACGGGACCGTCGCCGGTTATGGCGACCGTGTGCTCATAGTGAGCCGAAAGCGAGCCGTCGCGCGTTACGACCGTCCACTTATCGGGACGCTCCGAGACCTCGTAGGAGCCAGCGTTGACCATCGGTTCGATAGCGATGACCATACCGCGGCACAGGCGAACACCGCGACCCGCGCGACCGAAGTTCGGTACATTGGGGTCCTCGTGGAGCTCGTGACCGACGCCGTGACCCACGTACTTTCGAACGACGGAGAAGCCGTTCTCCTCAACGTAGGACTGGATGGCAAAGCCGATATCGCCGAGTCGGGCGCCCTCCTTTGATGCAGCCTCGACGCCCTTAAAGAAGGACTCGCGGGTAACATCGATAAGGCGCTGAGCCTCGCTTGACACGCGACCGACGGCGAAGGTATTGGCGCTGTCGCCGTGGTAGCCGCCGTAGTAGGCACCGACGTCGACCTTGACAATATCTCCCTCCTCGAGGACGCGACCGCCGGGAATGCCGTGGATCACCTCGTTATTAACGGAGATACACGCGCTCGCGGGGAAGCCGCCGTAGCCGAGGAACGAGGGACGCGCGCCGCACTTTTCGATGTGGCGGCGGATGTGCTCGTCAAGCTGACGTGTCGTAATGCCGGGGCGTACCAGCTCTCCGGCGAGAGCGAGAGCCTCGCCGGTGATACGACCCGCGACAGACATTTTTTCGATCTGGTCCGGAGTTTTAATCGTAATCATTTGACCTTAACCTTGGATATGCCTTTCAGCAGAATTGCACCGGGCGAGTGCTTACGCTTCGAGAGCGGCTGCTGTGAGGGCGGTGGTGTCCTCAAGCCTTTCCTGACCCTCTACTATCTTGAGCAGACCCTTCTCCTCATAGTAAGCCTTGAGGGGCTCGGTCTGGTCGTGATAGATAACGAGTCGGCTGCGGACGACCTCGGGGTCGTCGTCAGCGCGGCGGATAAGCTCGCTGCCGCAGTGGCAGTTTTCGCCGGCGGGCGAGGGCTTGAACTTGGTGTGGAAGGTGCTTCCGCAGTCGGGACAAACGCGTCTGCCCGACATTCTGTCCATGATGTCCTCGTCGGCTACCTCGATGGAGATAACGTCTGTTATCTCGACTCCCATAGCGCTGAGAGCCTCAGCCTGAGGCACTGTGCGCGGGAAGCCGTCGAGGATAAAGCCGGCCTTGCAGTCGTCCTTAGCGAGTCTTGCCTTGATGATGTCGATGACGACCTCATCGGGAACGAGAGCACCCTTTGAGGTGTAGCTCTTTACCGTTTCGCCGAGCTCGCTGCCGGAGGCTATCTCCTCGCGGATGATAGCGCCGGTGGAAATTGCGGGAATGCCGAATTTTTCGGAGATTATCTCCGCCTGAGTTCCCTTGCCGGCGCCGGGGGCACCGAGAAGGATAAGATTGATCTTTCTCACGTTACTACTCCTAAATTACTCAAGGAAGCCCTTGTAATGTCTCATTGTCATCTGAGCCTCGATCTCACGGATGGTCTCGAGAACAACACCGACGACGATGATGATGGAGGAACCGCCGAATGCGAGAGCCGCAAGGTTACCGCCGGAGAACACGTTGACGAGCAACGGGAGAACGGCGACAACGGAGAGGAGTATCGCACCGATAAAGGTAATTCTGGAAAGGACGCGGGAGATATAATCCGAGGTCGGACGTCCGGGTCTGATACCGGGGATAAATCCGCCCTGATTCTTGATATTGTTTGCGACCTCAACGGGGTTGAAGGAGATCGCGATATAGAAGTATGCGAATGCTATGATAAGCACGAAGGTAAGTATCGCATAGAAGATGCTGCTCGAGGAGAACATCTTGTTTGCGATGAAGTCCCAAACGCCGCCGTCCTTGGGCTGCACGAACATTGCGATCGTCTGAGGGATCGTAATAATGGAGTTCGCGAAGATGATAGGCATAACGCCGACCATGTTGACCTTGATGGGGAGATTGGAGCTCTGACCGCCGTACATCTTGCGTCCGACGACCTTCTTTGCATACTGAACGGGGAGTCTTCTTTCGCTGTTGGTCATCCAAACGATGAAGGCGACCATTGCGATGATAACCGCTACTGCAACGATTGCGAGGATGATACCGAGCCAGAAGGGGATATATCCGTCGTTGAAGGGGTAGTTACCGGTGCAGAGAGCGATGAAGGTCTGAACCGTTCCGGGGAGGCCTGCTACGATGTTCGCGAAGAGGATGATGGAGATACCGTTGCCGATACCGTTCTCATTGATCTTCTCTGCGAGCCACATAACGAGGGCCGAGCCTGCACAGTAGCAGGCGATGATTACGAGTGCGGGGAAGAAGCCGCTTTCAGTGATGACGTTCTGGGACTTAAGAAGCTTGTAGTAGCCGAAGGCTGTGATCAGCGCGAGGATAACTGTCGTATATCTTGTGAGCTGATTGATCTTCTTCTGTCCCTCTTCGCCCTGCTTTGCGAGTCTCTCGAGGTACGGGATAGCTACGCAAAGAAGCTGAAGCACGATGGAAGCGGTGATGTACGGCTGGATACCCAGCGCGAAGAGTGTTGCCTGACCGAATGCGTTACCCGAAAGAATATTCAGGTACTGGAAAATAGAACCACTTGTAAGCTGTGACATGGAGTCAAGCATCGCGGAGCTGACGTACGGGACGGGCAGCGCTGTTCCGATTCTGTAGAGGAGCACAACTATCATTGTATAGATGAGCTTCTTCTTCAGGTCGGCAACTTTCCACGCATTTCTGATAGTTTCAAACACTTAGATCACCTCTGCAGTGCCACCTGCAGCCTCGATCTTCTCCTTTGCGCTTGCAGAGAAGACGGAAGCCTTAACGGTTATTTTCTTTGTGATTTCGCCGTTGCCGAGCACCTTGAGTCCATCGAGTTCCTTGCTGATCATGCCGGCAGCAACGAGAGCTGCGAGATCTACTGTTTCGCCGTCATTGAAGCGATTGAGATCGCAAACATTGATGATAGCGTAGTGAGTCGCAAATCTGTTTTTGAATCCTCTCTTGGGGAGTTTTCTGTACAGAGGGAGCTGACCGCCCTCGAAACCGGGACGTACACCGCCGCCGGAGCGAGCGTTCTGACCCTTGTGACCCTTGCCTGCAGTCTTTCCGTTACCGGAGCCGGGACCTCTGCCGCGACGGAAGGAGTCCTTAGCGGAGCCGGGAGCGGGAGAAAGTTCATGGAGCTTCATTTTTTGATCCTCCTTATTAAAAGTGATATTTTTGTTCGGAGGAGGGCTTACGCCTTCTCCACGGATACGAGGTGAGAGATCACACGTACCTTGCCGTCAAGCACCGGACCTGCGTCGTGGATGATAAAATCACCGATCTTGTTAAGTCCGAGGGATGCGGCGGTAGCCTTCTGATTCGGCTTTGCTGCTATAAGACTCTTTGTAAGAGTTACCTTGATCTTTTCCATCATGTACCTCCTCAGCCCTTGAGCTGCTCTACGGAAATGCCGCGGGTCTTTGCGACCTGCTCTGCTGTGCGGAGAGACTTAAGTCCTTCGAAGGTTGCCTTTACAACGTTGATGGGGTTGTTCGAGCGGAGGGACTTACTTCTGATGTTCTTGATGCCGGCAAGCTCGAGTACTACACGTACTGTCTTACCTGCGATGATACCTGTACCCTTTGAAGCCGGCTTCAGGAGAACGCTTCCTGCGCCGAACTGACCGATAACCTCGTGAGGAATGGTCGTATCCTTAAGGGATACCTCTATCATGTTCTTCTTTGCATCCTCAATTCCCTTGCGTACTGCCTCGGGAACCTCGGCTGCCTTGCCGAGACCGTAGCCTACGTGGCCGTTGCCGTCGCCCACAACCATGAGAGCTGCGAAGCGAGCGATACGACCGCCCTTTACGGTCTTGGAAACACGGTTCACAACAACGAGCTTTTCCTGAAGATCGAGCTCATTGGGATCGAAATTTCTTGCCATTCTAATGACTTTCCTTTCAAATATTCCTTGATGAGGAGCCGCTGTGTATCACGCGGGCTCCAGTGTACAAACCGGTCCTCTGACCTGACTCAGAACTTGAGTCCGCCCTCGCGGGCACCGTCTGCCAGAGCCGATACACGTCCGTGATAAACGTAGCCTCCGCGGTCGAATACGACCTCGGTGATTCCCTTCTCGGCTGCGCGGGCTGCGATAGCCTTTCCGACCTTCTCAGCGGCTGCCTTGTTGCTTCCGATTCCCTCGAAGCCTGCCTCGTTGGAAGCAGCGGCGCAGAGGGTGATGCCCTTTACGTCATCGATGATCTGAGCACTGATATGGGAGTTGGAACGGTAAACTGCGAGACGGGGACGCTCGGTCGTTCCGGAGATCTTAGCGCGAACGCGAGCATGTCTCTTAACGCGCTGAATGTTCTTATCCTTCTTTGTAACCATTTCACACGTCTCCTTTCATTATTTACCGGCTTTTCCGGCCTTACGGCGGATACGCTCGCCCTCGTACTTAACACCCTTACCGTGGTACGGCTCAGGCGGTCTCTTGGAGCGGATCTCCGCTGCGATCTGACCGCAAAGCTGCTTGTCGATGGCCTTTACGATGATGGTGTTCGAATCCGGAACATCGAAGGTCACATCTGCATTCTCTTCGAAGAAGATGGGGTGGGAGTGACCGAGCTCGAGCTTAAGCTTCTTGCCGTCCTTCGAAACTCTGTAGCCGACTCCGACTATCTCGAGCTTCTTGGTGTAGCCCTCGGAGACACCGATGACCATGTTGCTGATGATGGTTCTGGTGAGACCGTGGAGAGCGCGGTTTTCCTTAGCGTCGTTGGGGCGAGTTACGGTAACGGTCGTGCCGTCAACGGTAACGGTCATAGCAGCGGGAGCTGTATGAGTGAGAGTGCCCTTCGGACCCTTTACAGTGATGAGATTGTTCTCAGCGACATCAACCGTTACGCCTGCGGGAACGGTTATGGGAGTTCTTCCGATTC
>CAYNHY010000103.1:0-6705 GCA_964397225.1 uncultured Ruminococcus sp. | reverse complement strand
GGGCTGGGAGCCCTGCACGATCGAGGCTATCAAGGCATATAAGCCGAGCACCAACAGCCTCGGCTCCGGACAGGTTTTGCACTGCCCGTATGCGGCAGATAAGGCGAAGCTCGTCCTTCGTGAGATGGCGGATCTTCTTGTGCTTGAGCTGGTGGACAAGGGACTCGTGACGGATCAGATAGTTATTACGGTGGGCTACGACACAGAAAATCTCACGGACCTTGAGCGTGGGCGAGGCTACCGAGGCGAAGCTGTGACCGACCGCTATGGGCGCCGTATACCGAAGCCGGCTCACGGCTCAATTAAGCTTGACGCTTATAGTTCCTCCACGAAGAAAATACTGAGCGCGGTGTCTGAGCTTTTCGATCGTATAGTCGACAAAAGCCTGCTTGTGCGTCGCATGAGCATTACCGCAAGCCGTGTTGTTCCCGAAGCGGATGCGCCAAAGCCGTGCGGTGAGCAGCTTGATATATTCACCGATTACACAGCCCTGGAGGAGCAGCAAAGGCGCGAGCAGGCGGAGCTGGAGCGTGAGCGAAAAAAACAGCAGG
The DNA here is from genome assembly GCA_964397225.1 of uncultured Ruminococcus sp. Taxonomy (GTDB): domain Bacteria; phylum Bacillota; class Clostridia; order Oscillospirales; family CAG-272; genus RUG11130. Next base: position 6,154 of record CAYNHY010000103.1, on the reverse strand, counting down.
CGATGCTCGTTATCAAAAAGAGGTTCGGCAAGAACGCTATCCTCAAGGGCATGAACCTGGAGGAGGGTGCTACGGCTAAGGACCGCAATGAGCAGATCGGAGGACACAAGGCGTGAGAAAGGCATTATCAAGCAAGGCTGTACAGCTTCTAATTATAATCATCGCAGCTTCCGTTATATCGACAGTCTTAACCACCATCAAAAACAATGAATACAGCGACTGGATTTCGACAGACGCGGTGATAACAGATTGGAAAATGTCGAAAAAGGTCAAGCATATTATCTATTTCAAATATAATGTGAATGGTACAGAGCATACAGGGCAGGATTCATTCAGCGGAAACTTTCCGGAGGAGGAGATCGGCGACACCGTTACCGTTTGGTATGACCCGGACGACCCACTGCGTGTAATGAGGTCTGATATTAAGCCTGACGCCGGTCTTTGGACATATGCGCCGTTTTTCCTTGCACTTCCGATCTCGCTTTTTGTCATTACCGAGGGCTATAATCGGAAAAGGAAGGGTTTGTGATAATGAGCTTGCAGTATGATGATATTTTGAAGTTGCCGCATCACGTCTCCTCGACCCACCCGCAAATGCCGATGTCCGACCGCGCAGCGCAGTTTTCGCCCTTTGCGGCACTCAACGGCTATGACGACGCAATCAGGGAAACGGGACGCCTGACGGACGACAAGATCGAGCTCGACGACGAAGGGCTGAGAGAGCTGAACACAAAGCTGTGCATGCTTGCACAGCACCTTGAGGATGAGCCGGAGGTGACAATAACCTACTTTGCACCTGATGAGCGCAAGACGGGAGGAGCCTACCTTGTAAAGGCGGGCGGAGTAAAGCGGCTTGATGACTTTAAGCGCCTGATAATAATGAATGACGGCACATGCATTCCGATGGACGATGTATTCGGCATAGAAGGCGATGACCTCTTGTCGGCGGAATAATTGTCGCACGGTTCACAAGTGCTTCGCAGTCGGCTGCGCTTTCGAAAAAAACGAGAATGGGGCAAGTGCTTACCGCTTCCGGTAAGCACTCGCCCCATTCTTCAATTCACGCTCTACCCACGCCATGAGCAGCTTCAATATCTTCTCCTGCTGCACCTCGCTGAGAGGGACGCCTCGGCGAACCCTGTACCACTTTTCGAGGCAGCCCCTGCAACAGCACGCGCAGGCATGCTGCGCTACGAATATCGGATGTCCGCGCATCGGAGTTTGCTTTCCGTCGTTCGGTGGCTCGGCGGGAGCGAGTCGGTCGCGGATGAAATCCCGCCCGTGGCTTCGCACGGTGTCGAGCCCCTTTTTGTCAATGTATTCAAGCTCGCGTCGCGACAGGTGAAACGACGAACGGAATTTTGACCTGTCGAGTCTTGCGAGCGCTTCGTTTACAGTACTCATGATCCCCCCAGAGCGCATGCTTTGTGCGCGACGCCTTGTTGCTATGATATCACACATAGAGGCTGTTGTCAAGCTGCGCGGAGCGAATTCCCGTTTTTTTCTCCGCCTGCGAGGGGTACTGATGTATAAAGCGTCGCTTGAATGAGTAAAATTCGATGAGAGATATCATGCTTCGGAGGCTGCTTTTGAAATTCGAGGAATATTTGGATATGGACGCCTGCGCGGCGCGAGCGCTCTTTGAAGAGTCTGATACGCCGGAGCAGGTGCTTGATCGGCTCAGGGAGTTTATAGTCGAATATGCGCGCACGCTTAACGCGGAAGCATTCGAGCAGCGCGAGCAGGGCGTGTGGATCGCAAAAAGCGCTTCGGTCGCGCCGAATGCAACGCTCGTCGCGCCGTGCATTATCGGTGAGAGCGCGCAGCTTAGGTGCGGCGCGTATATCAGAGGCGGTGTCATCGTCGGAAATGGCTGTGTTATCGGAAACTCTTCCGAGGTGAAGGATAGCGTGCTTTTCGACTCGGTAAAGCTGCCGCATTTCAATTATGTCGGCGACTCCGTGCTCGGACGCGCAGTTCATCTCGGCGCGGGAGCCGTGATATCCAACTTGAAGAGCACGAGCGGCGCGATAAGCATTAATGACGGTGTTACCACGCGTCAGTCGACCCGTCGAAAGCTCGGCGCGCTCGTCGGCGACGAAGTAGAGATCGGTGCCTCTGCCGTAATATGCCCGGGTAGCGTTGTAGGCAGAGGAAGCATAATTTACCCGCTTTCTCTTTTCAGAGGACATCTCGAAGCACACATGATCTGTAAAAACGGCGGAGACACTGCTGAAATATCAAACAACGGAGGCAAATAAAAATGTGCGGAATAATAGGCTTTACCGGCAACGGAGACGTGATGGGGAGGCTCATTGCGGGACTTGATGCGCTCGAATACCGAGGCTACGACTCTGCCGGAGTGGCGTTCTTCGACGGAGGAGCGCTGAAATGCGTTAAAAGCTGCGGGCGACTGGCGAGTCTCGTATCACAGCTTGAGAGGACGGACATGTCCGACGTTTCCTGCGGGATAGGACACACCCGCTGGGCGACTCACGGTGCGGTCACGAAGAAAAACGCACACCCTCACGGCAACGGCAGGCTTTACGGCGTACACAACGGACTTATCGAGAACTGCAATGAGCTGGAACGCTATCTCAGGGGGCACGGCTATACCTTCGAGTCCGAGACCGACACGGAGCGCGTGCTCCTTCTTGTTGATCTGCTTTACCGAAAATACAAGGACCCGCTCGGCGCACTTCGCGGTGCTCTTGCGAGGCTTCGCGGCTCGGCGGCACTCGGAATTATCTTTGCCGACAGGCCCGGTGAAATATACGCCGCCCGGCGCGACAGCCCGCTGCTTGTTTGCCGCTCAAAGGACGGATACTATATTTCCTCGGACACCTCTGCGGTTAGCGCAGATGCGACGGAATATGCGATACTCGAGGACGGCGAGACAGCTCGCCTTCGGCGGGAGTCGGTTTCGTTTTACACAGAAGACGGGGAAGAGACGGAAAAGAAATTCCTACCCATAACGCGCATTGAATGCACGGATAGCGGCGCGGAATACACACATTTTATGCTTCGAGAGATATGCGAGGAGCCTGCGGCGCTCACTCGCGCGTTGGGTATGCTTTCGCCCGGTGAGCTGCCGAGCGAGGAGGCAACGAAGCTTTCGGAGGAGAGGCTGCGACGCCTCGGCTGCATACACATTGTAGCCTGCGGCACGGCAATGCACGCGGGGCTACTCGGGAAGCTTGTGATAGAGCGCATGGCGCGAGTCCGCGTCAATGTTGAGATAGCCTCGGAGTTCAGATGCCGCAGTCCGATACTTGATAAGGAGGACATTGTGCTTGTAATATCGCAATCGGGCGAGACTGCCGATACCGTCGCTGCCATGCGCTATGCCAAGCAGTGCGGCATATTCACTCTTGCCATAGTTAACAGCCTGACTTCAACTATAGCGCGCGAGGCGGATGCCGCGATAGACATGCGGGCTGGTCCCGAGCGCTCTGTGGCAAGCACAAAGGCATACACGGTGCAGGCGGCGCTGCTTTATCTCATCGCGATACGCATTGCAGCCGTTCGCGGAGCTGTTGAGATGTCACGTGCAAGAGCTATATGTACCGAGCTTTGCAGGCTGCCGCAGAGGCTCACGCGCACGCCGAGCCTTGACAGCGCATGCCGAGCCGTGGCGCACTGTTGTGCCGACGCCGAGCACATTTTCTTCATCGGACGCGGGCAGGATTTCGCTGTAGCTACGGAGGCGGCGCTGAAGATGAAGGAGATAACCTACAAGCACAGCGAGCCGTGCGCCGCAGGAGAGCTGAAGCACGGCACGATATCGCTTATCGAGCCGGGGATACCTGTGCTGTGCTTCATAACCGACGCGGCGCTGTTTGACAAGAGCCACAATAATATGCGTGAGCTTGCCGCGCGCGGAGCTCGCCTTGTGCTTTTTGCGCCGCATCGCCTTGCCGCCCGTGTCGAATGCTGCGAAATGACGGTGGAGCTCGATGAGGGCGCGGGTGAATTCATGCCGCTGTGTGCGGCGCTTGCGGCACAGCTTGTCGCATATTACACGGCGCTCGAGCTCGGGCGGGACATTGACAGACCGCGTAATCTCGCAAAATCGGTAACGGTTGAATAGCGGAGGCGTAAATGGGAAAATATTTCGGAACGGACGGCTTCAGAGGAGAGGCAAACTGCGTGCTCAATGTCCATCACGCACTCGAGATCGGTCGCTATCTCGGCTCGCGAGAGGGTCTCAGGGCTGCACGTGTCGCAATAGGGAAGGACACGCGGCGCTCAAGCTATATGCTCGAATATGCGCTGGCGGCGGGGCTTGTGTCAAGCGGAGCGGACGCGTATTTGCTCCACGTAACGACAACGCCCTCGGTTTCGTACACTGTTCGGACGGAGGGCTTTGATTTAGGTATAATGATATCGGCAAGTCACAATCCGTATTACGACAACGGGATAAAGCTTATCGGGCGTGACGGCGAGAAGCTGTCGGAGGAGATGACTGAGAAGATTGAAAATTATCTCGACGGTGCAGGACCATCGCTTTCTCCGGCAACGGGAGGGAGAATCGGCAGAACCGTCGATCATTTCGCCGCGCGAAACAGATATGTGGGGTATCTTCTGTCGATATCGAAGCACTCTTACAAGGGTATAAAAATAGGACTCGACTGCGCGAACGGCTCGACATGGATGATAGCACGCAATGTGTTCGAGTCTCTCGGCGGAGAGGTACACGTTATCGGCACGGAGCCGAACGGCTTTAATATCAATCTTGACTGCGGCTCGACGAATATCAACGCACTGCGTCGGCTTGTGACCGAGCGGGGTCTCGATATCGGCTTTGCCTTTGACGGAGACGGCGACCGCTGCATTGCGGTGTGTGAAAACGGAGACGTGCTTGACGGCGACAGCATAATGTATATTTGCGCGCGCCGAATGCGAGACGGGGGAGAACTGTATCATAATACCGTGGTCTCGACGGTGATGTCTAACATGGGACTGCGCGCGGCGCTTGCCGAATGCGGCATTGACAGCATAAGCTGTGATGTGGGTCTCGATATCGGCTTTGCCTTTGACGGAGACGGCGACCGCTGCATTGCGGTGTGTGAAAACGGAGACGTGCTTGACGGCGACAGCATAATGTATATTTGCGCGCGCCGAATGCGAGACGGGGGAGAACTGTATCATAATACCGTGGTCTCGACGGTGATGTCTAACATGGGACTGCGCGCGGCGCTTGCCGAATGCGGCATTGACAGCATAAGCTGTGATGTGGGTGACAGATTCGTATACGAGACAATGAAAAAAGGCTCCTTCAGCCTTGGCGGCGAGGAGTCGGGACATATAATATTCTCAAAATACGCAACGACTGGCGACGGGCTCGTCACTGCTGTCAAGCTGATGGAGGCGTATATTGAAAGCACACGCCCCGCAAGCCGACTTGCCGACGGCTTTGCCAGATATCCGCACCTTGCACTGAGCATTCCCGTTCGCGACCGCGACGCCGTGGCGAAAAGTGCCGAGCTTGTTGCCGCAAGGGAGCGAGCCGAGGCTGTCGTGGGAGGGAAGGGACGCGTGATGGTTCGCAGGAGCGGAACGGAGAGCGTTATAAGAGTAATGGCGGAGTGCAGCTCACACGACGCCTGCCGAGAGGCAGCCGAGCTTGTCGCCTCGGAAATACGTCGAATAGACGCGGAGCTGCACGGCGCGAGGGAATGAGTGTGGCTTCACGCTGCTCGGCGATGCGAAGCCTGCTTGAGAGCGGAAAACAAAAGCCCGCCGACATGCGCGCGCAGTCGGCGGGTAATTTGTATAAGCGTTGCCGTGATCAGTCGCTGATGTAGGGCATGAGAGCAACCTGGCGAGCTCTCTTGATAGCGATTGTGAGCTGTCTCTGGTGCTTAGCGCAGGTGCCGGAGATGCGGCGGGGGAGAATCTTAGCTCTCTCGGATACATACTTTCTGAGTCTTGTTGTATCCTTGTAATCGATATTGTCGATCTTGTCTACGCAGAAAGCGCAAACCTTCTTTCTTCTGCGGTTGCCCTTCTGAGCGGGTCTTGCGGGTCTCTCAGTTCTCTCGGGTCTTGCTTCCTTAGCGGGAGCTGCTTCCGTTGTCTCGGGAGCTGCTTCTGCTACTACGGTTTCCTTGATCTCGTTTTCCATATTATGATCGATCCTTTCTTATGTTAT
>CAYNHY010000102.1:0-6726 GCA_964397225.1 uncultured Ruminococcus sp. | reverse complement strand
AGTTTACAATTTCCGAGGGACATCTCGTTCTTCGCCCCGACCAGCTTGCTGAAGAGTTCCGCGGCTGCTTCGAGCTTGCAAAGTACTGCCTGTCCACTCTCGGACTCTGGGAGGACTGCACGTTCCGCTTCTCGCAGTGGGATCCGAACAACACATCGAAGTACGAGGGCACGCCCGAGCAGTGGAATGAGGCTCAGACGATAATGGGTGAGCTGCTTGACGATATTCTCGGTCGCGAGAACTACGAGATCGGAATCGACGAGGCTGCCTTCTACGGACCGAAGCTTGACATCCAGTGCAAGAACGTATTCGGCAAGGAGGACACCATCGTCACCATTCAGATCGATATGCTCCTTGCAAAGAAGTTCGGCATGGAGTACGTCGACCGCGACAACTCGATGACCACACCGTATATCATCCACCGCACCTCGATGGGCTGCTATGAGCGCACGCTCGCACTCCTTCTCGAGAAGTACGCGGGTGCGCTGCCGCTGTGGCTGTCTCCCAATCAGGTGACCGTAATTCCCGTTTCAAACGCGTTCAACGATTACGCTGAGCACGTAAAAGAGACTCTTGCAGACGCTGGACTCCGCGTTGAGGCTGACCTCGGTACGGATACGATGAAGTACAAGATCCGCGCCGCACAGCTTGAGAAGACTCCCTATATAGTTATTGTCGGTGAGAACGAGATGACAAGCGAGAGCGTGTCCGTCCGTGCGCGCCGCGAGGAGGACGGAGGCGTAATGAGCCTTGCCGACTTCCGCTCTAAGCTTCTTCTTGAGGTTGCTGAGAAGAGAAGATGACCGATAACACGGCTGCAACAAAGAAAAAACGAGAGCTGTCGCCGGCTGAAAGCGCTGTCCGCAGCATACTGAAGAAATACCGCAGTGATATCTGGGCGCCCTTTGTTTCGGCTGTGAAAATGTATGAGCTGATAGCCGAGGGCGACCGTATCGCCGTCTGCATCTCGGGCGGCAAGGACTCAATGCTCCTTGCCGTCTGCATGAAGCAGCTCGCGCTCCACAGCGACGTGCCGTTCGAGTGCGAGTATATAGTAATGGATCCGGGCTATTCCCCCGCGAACCGCCGCCGCATCGAGGAAAATGCGGCGCGGCTCGAGATCCCCGTCCGTATATTCGAGACGGATATTTTCGGCGTTGCCGAGCGTCACGGAGGCGAGTCCCCGTGCTATCTGTGCGCGAGAATGCGCCGCGGATATCTGTACAGCTTCGCGCGCGAGCTCGGCTGCAATAAGATCGCGCTCGGGCACCACTTTTCCGACGTTATCGAGACCACGCTCATGGGAATGCTGTGGGGCTCGCAGATACAGGCGATGCTTCCGCGACTCGAAAGCACGAATTTCGAGGGAATGGAGCTCATTCGTCCGCTGTATCGTGTGCATGAGGACAGCATTATCGCCTGGGCGCGCTATAACAGCCTCGAATTTCTCGGCTGCGCGTGCGTCATGACCGAGAAGGCGGCTCTCGACGAGACCGCGTCAAAGCGCAAGGAGACAAAGGCGCTCATTCGCCGACTGCGCGACGAGGGAAACGCGAACGTGGAAAAGAATATTTTCAACAGCATCCACCGAGCAAACGTCGACACGCTTGTCGGCTATAAGCTGAACGACGAGCAGCATTCGTTTCTCGAGCGCTTTAAGAAGACTTCTCCGTAAACGTGAGCTCACCGTGTCGTGTCACCCCGTCACGCTCGAGCGTTATATAGCGCGGCATGCCGTTGGCTGAAAGCACAAGCGTCACGTCGAAGCCAGATTGCGAGAAAAAATACGTCCCGTCGGCTGTGCGCTCCCCCTCCGAGGGAAGGTGAGCCATTACTTCAAAAAATATGTTGAGTCCCGCGCCGAGCCGGTCGGTGAGAGAAAGCAGCTCGCCGCTCGGCGGCGTAATACGCACCCCCTCGCCGTCGGAAACGATATGTACCCCGGCGAGCGTGTCAGGAGTCATAATATCTGCTTCGCTGATACCGTCCGTCCTTGCGACGGCAATGCTCACGGAGCGGCTGCCGTCCGATATAGTAAGCGTGTATTCAATATTCCCGTCGGCATAGGACGCGGGAGTAATATGCGCGCTGTCGGAGCGCGGAGGAACAGGCTCGGCACGGCTCGTGTCGGAGCACGATAATATGTTGAAAACAGCAGCACAGACAGCTGCTGCCGCGAGCGCTGAGAATAAACGGTGCTTCATGGCAGCCTCCTGACCCTTGAAACAGCCTGCCGCCGGCGCGCAGCTGACAGGTCTGTGCGGTTTTATATATTTTATGCATTATCGGAGGACTGTATGTCTAAGAGAAAAGCTTTACTTTGCTTTATCGACATGATAATATGCTTTCTCAGCTTTGCCTTTATGGTGTTCCTCGGGAAATCACAGATCGTGCGGTCTGTTGTCATTCCCGCGGAGACCTCCTATCCCGAGGCGGCCTTTGCGTTCGTCATTTCGTTGCTCCTTATATTTGTAATAAGAATTGCCATGGGCATATACAAGACGATCTGGCGCTATGCGGGGGTGGGCACTTATCTTAAGATGATAGTCTCCGATTTTCTGTCCGGAGTGCTCATCTTCCTTTTCGGAAGAGTCTTCCCGCGCTTCAATATCGGCTTCGGAGTTTCCGTCATCTTCGTGGCGCTGTGCTGCCTTGCCACGCTTTCGGTGCGCTTTGCGTATCAGTTTTATTACGCGCGACTTTCGGTGCGCGCCGATATCTCGGACGACATCGACAGAGACCACAGAATCAACATTGCCATAGTCGGCGCCGGAAACATAGGCGCGTCGCTCGCGCAGGAGCTGCTTCGCAATCCGCGCGCGCATTACAGACCGCTGTGCTTTGTCGATTCCGATGCGTCAAAGGCGGGTCAGTCGCTGAACGGACTTCCGATATACCTTGCGGACGATAAGATTGCACAGCGCCTTTCCGAGCTGCCTGTGCAGCAGATAGTGATTGCCCTGCCGGAGCTTGACGGAGATAAGAAGGCAAAGCTCTTTGAGACCTACAGCGCCACCGGCTGTAAGGTGAAGCTTTACGACTATCCGCTGTCGCAGACAAGCGACGGCAAGCACTGCGATGTCACACGCGCCGTTCGCGATATCAAGATCGACGATCTGCTCTTCCGCGACAATATCGAGCCCGCGAGCAAGCTGTCTGATAGCTTCTATCGCGGAAAGACCGTGCTCGTCACGGGAGGCGGCGGCTCTATCGGAAGCGAGCTGTGCCGCAGGATCGCGGGACTTTCGCCGCGACGTCTTGCAATATTCGATATTTACGAAAACAACGCATACGCTATTGAGCAGGAGCTGCGCCGAAATTACGGCGACTCGCTCGCGCTTGATGTGTACATAGGCTCAGTGCGCGACGCTGCCAGAATTGACGCGGTCGTCGGCGAGCTGAAGCCCGATGTTATACTTCACGCGGCAGCGCACAAGCACGTTCCGCTCATGGAAAAGAGCCCGTGCGAGGCTGTGAAGAATAACATCCTCGGTACCTACAATACAGTCCTTGCCGCAGAGCGTCACGGAGTCGAGCGCTTTGTGCTCATATCCACGGACAAGGCGGTCAATCCGACAAATGTCATGGGTGCGACAAAGCGCTTCTGCGAGATGATAGTCCGCTCGCGCTCCTCGAGCAGCACGACCTTCTCGGCAGTCAGATTCGGCAACGTGCTCGGCAGCAACGGCTCGGTAATTCCGCTCTTTAAGCAGCAGATAGAAAACGGCGGACCGGTTACCGTGACGGACAAGCGCATAATCCGCTATTTTATGACGATACCGGAGGCCGCGAGCCTTGTGCTCGAGGCGGGAGCCATGTCAAGGTGCGGAGAGCTTTATGTGCTCGACATGGGCAAGCCCATTAAAATCTACGACCTTGCCGTCAATATGATAACACTTGCCGGTCTTGAGGTGGGACGCGACATAAGGATCGAGGAGATCGGTCTGCGTCCCGGAGAGAAGCTTTACGAGGAGCTGCTTGTCAAGGGCGAGCAGATAACAAAGACGGACAATTCTCTCATATTTATCGAGAAGGACACGCCCCTGTCTGAAGCGACCGTCGAGGAAATGGTCCGCCGTCTTGACGAGGCGTCACACAGCTCGAATGAGGAGACAACGGAGCTGCTTCGCCGCTTCGTACCGACCTTTATCACACCGGATAAGGTCAACAGCTCCGCAGAGCGCACGATGAAGGAGGAGCTTGGCGTCGGCGTCTGAAAAACTGAATTTTACCCCCGAAACGGTACATTTTTGCCGCATCGGGGGCGCTTTTTTGCGTGCCGACGCGCTGCCGTGGGATATAGCTATTGACTTTACAATGCGCTTTGTGCTAAAATATAAAAGGTATAAAGTAACCTTTAACGAAAATACAGCGAATTATGTGAAACCGATCACCACGCGAAAGGATGCTTCCTAATTATGAAAAAGCTAATCGTTTTGATAATCGCGCTGATTTTAATGCTGCCGAGCGCGGTAGCCGTCGCCAATTACATGAGCACGGCAAATCAGCCTGCAAACAAAAAGAACACCACACGCATTATCGTGACAGACCTTGACGGCATTCCGCACCTTTTCGAGAGAAAAAGCGACGGCGACGAGGCGGACGAGCTGGTCAGCCTTATTTGCGACATCAACGACAATGCGCGTGACAATAAGCTTCCCGCCCTCCCCGATGCCGTAGCGTCGGGAAAATATTTCCGAGTCGTTCTCAGCACCGTCAGCAAGGACGATGAATATCATTACTATATGTCGACCGATCCGGAGCTATGCTATATTTCAATGCCCGACGGCGTGATATGCCGCCCCGATGCCGAGGACGTGTACGACTTTCTCGATCTTTCGTTTGCGGAGTCGCTTTATGAGTCCGCGCGTCCGCCTCACCTTACGGTGTCCGGAGAAAAGAGCGTCGAGCCTGTGTCGACCGACTGGAGCTATAAAAATTACACGGGAGGCTTTGTGAAGTCGTCCTCCGCACAGGCGTACGAGGACTTGAGCACGGAGACGCTGGAGCTGTCCGGCGGACTTTCTGTGGATTTCGACATCGAGCCCGACTGGTGCAATGTTAAGGTAACGGACAACGATGGCGTCGAGCTGTTCAACGACACCTCGGATAAGCTTGCCGACCTTCGCATTACCGATGCGGTCAATGCCACGGTGGAGATATCCGCCAAGTGGTATGAGCTCGAGGAGCGCGACAGCTACGGAGAGAGCACATATTCCTTCACGGCGCTGCTTGAGCCGCCGGCTGCCTTCTACATGCCGAAGGCAAGCGCGGAGAACACTCGCTTTATAACGCTGTCCGCAAAGAATGTGCCCGATGTGTCAAAGATCGGCTACAAGTGCGAGCCCGACCTCGGAGTTACACCGAAGTTCTATAAGGACGGCGAGTGGGCGCATGCCCTTCTCCCTATTCCCGCGGATGCCGTCGATGGCGAGTACAAGATAACGCTGTCCTACGGCGCGGCAAGCCAGGAGCTCTTCTTAAAGCTTGAGCTCAAGGCATATACGCCCGCCGATGAAACGGTCGACGAGGCAGTCTACGCCAAGGCATGCAGCGAGGCGGCGATAGCCGAGTTCAATGAGCTTGTGAAGACGCTTGCGGCGGAGAGCTCAGACACGAGATACTTCGACGGAGCCTTCGGCGGATATTTCGACGACAGAATACTCTACGCTCCGATATCCACAGGCTACGGTCGCAGGATCACCTTCAACGGCGACAGCTCGAAAACGCTTGTTAACAACGGCGTCGATTACAGCGTGGCGGCGGGAACGAATGTCGCGGCAGTCGCTGCGGGACGCGTCGCGTATGTCGGAAGCCTCGACTTTACCGGAAACCTTGTCGTTGTCGACCACGGCTGGGGAATGAAGAGCTGGTACTGGAATCTCGGCAGCAGCTCGGTAGCCGTCGGAGACGAGGTCGACAAAAACGATGTACTCGGTACGACCGGAAGCACGGGACTCTTCTACGGCAATACCGCGGGAGCGCATATTGCGCTTTCCATCGGCGAGCAGTTCGTCTGCCCGTATCAGACCTGGTATAACGGAGACGGAGGCGTTGTCCTTCAGGGCGTGCTCGAAGCGGTACAGAAGTAAAATAAAAACAGACCGACACGTAAACCGATCGCAACTCGGTCGTATACAGTGTCGGTCTTTTCACTCGGCGCCGTCGGCGCAGCATATCATCTACAGAAAGGCAAATTCAAATGATACGTGAAGAATTAGCTTCATTTTTTAAGGATAAAACTGTGGCTCTCATCGGCGCGGGAGTATCGAACATGCCGCTGCTCGGCTTTATTGGCGCGCTCGGCGGACATGTGACGCTGAGAGAGAAAAGCCCCGAGAATAAGCTCGGAGAGCGCGCCGAGGCGGCACGAGAGTCCGGAGCGACGCTTGTTACGGGAGAGGGCTATCTCGACGAGCTCACCGAGGACATAATAATTCGCTCGCCCGGCATACGTCCCGATATCGAGCCCTTCCGTGAGGCTGTCGCGCGAGGCGCCGTGCTCACCTGTGAGGCGGAGCTTTTCGCGCGCTTTACGCCGTGCGGAGTGTACGCGGTAACAGGAAGCGACGGCAAGTCCACAACGACCACCGTGCTCTCGAAGCTTCTGATGCCGAGCGGACGCGTGTATCTCGGCGGAGTTTGCGCCGAGATACACGCGTCCGCTCGGCCTCAGAAGCGTCGAGAGCACGGTGGTCGTTGTGGACTTGCCGTCGCGTCCGGTTA
>CAYNHY010000101.1:0-6733 GCA_964397225.1 uncultured Ruminococcus sp. | reverse complement strand
GCAGGTGCTTGACGCCTACGTTCTCGGAAACGCTGTTTCCGCCCCAGCTTCCGCAGCCGAGTGTGAGTGACGGTGCGAGCTTGAAGTTGTAAAGGTCTCCGATACCGCCGTGAGACGAGGGTGTGTTTACGAGAATACGGCAGGTCTTCATGCGTGCGGCGAAGGTGTCGAGCTTTTCTCTCTCGGTAACCTCGTTGAGGTATACGGAGGAGGTGTGACCGTAGCCGCCGTCTGCGACAAGCTGCTCTGCCTTATCAAGAGCGTCACCGAAGTCCTTAGCCTTGTACATTGCGAGAACGGGAGAAAGCTTCTCGTGAGCGAACTCCTCGGAGATGTCGACGGACTCGACCTCACCTATGAGGATCTTCGTTCCCTCGGGAACCTCAACACCGGAGAGAGAGGCGATGGTGTGTGCGCTCTGTCCTACGATCTTTGCGTTGAGCGCGCCGTTGATGATGATGGTCTTACGGACCTTCTCTGTCTCCTTGGGGTCAAGGAAGTAGCAGCCGCGAGCGGCGAACTCCTCCTTTACGGCGTCATATACGTTCTCGAGAACGATAACGGACTGCTCGGACGCGCAGATCATACCGTGGTCGAGGGTCTTGGAATGGATAATGGAGTTTACTGCAAGGAGAATATCTGCGCTGTCGTCGATGATAGCGGGGGTGTTTCCGGCGCCGACTCCGAGTGCGGGCTTTCCGCTGGAGTATGCTGCCTTTACCATTCCGGGTCCGCCTGTTGCGAGGATGATATCCGCCTCCTTCATGACAGTGTTCGTCATGTCAAGGGAGGGAACGTCGATCCAGTCGATGATGTTTTCGGGTGCACCTGCCGCTACTGCCGCCTCGAGCACGAGCTTTGCTGCCTCGATGGTCGACTTCTTTGCTCTCGGGTGGGGAGAGATGATGATAGCGTTTCTTGTCTTAAGCGCGATGAGACACTTGAATATCGCGGTGGAGGTCGGGTTTGTTGTCGGGATTACCGCTGCGATGACTCCGATGGGCTCTGCGATCTTCTTTGTTCCGAACGCCTTGTCCTCCTCGATTACGCCGCAGGTCTTTGTATCCTTGTATGCGTTGTAGATGTACTCTGCCGCATAGTTGTTCTTGATGACCTTGTCCTCTACTACTCCCATGCCGGTCTCCTCGACCGCCATCTTTGCAAGCGGGATCCTCGCCTTGTTTGCCGCCGATGCCGCCGCAAGGAATATTCGGTCTACCTGCTCCTGCGTGTACGTCGCATACTCGCGCTGGGCCTTTCTGGTGCGCGCGATAGCTTCCTCCAGCTTCTCCACGCTGTCAACCGTCAGATAATTCTTTGTGTCCATTGTGTATCCTCCTGAATTTTGTTACATAATTGATTGTTTAAGTGTGCAAGCGAGAGTGCGAGGTTTTCGTTTTGAAGCAAAACGCCCTCGGGGATCTTAAGCTTACACGGGGCAAAATTCCATATTGCGGTGATTCCCGCAGCGACCATTCGGTCGCAGACCTCCTGAGCAGAGCCCTCACCGACGGTTATTATACCGAGGTGTATCTCGTGCGAGCGGCAGAACGCATCGAAGCGAGCCATCGGAAGCACTTCCGTTTTCGAATCGCGATGTATCGTGCTCTCGTTTGAATCGAAGGCGGCGCAGATGTTTACGCCGTAGCGTTCAAACTCATCGTACTGAAGCAGGGCGCGTCCGAGCCTTCCGGCGCCGACGAGCACAGCGCGGGTCAGATGATTGCTGCCCAGGCACTCCTCTATCTTTCCGATAAGCTCCGAGGTAGCGTAGCCGAGCCTCGGCTTGCCTGCACCGCTGACGGCGGCAAGATCCTTTCTGACCTGTACCTCACCGAGTGAGAGCCTTTTTGCTATCGACGTTGCCGAAACGTACGGAACGGTATCCGTCGGAAGCTCCTTCAGTGCCTTCAGATAATCGGGAAGTCTGCCCAAGGTCGCCCTTGAAACAGAGCTTTTTTTCATTTGCCGTCCTCCTTTGCTCAAGCCTTGTCATTATTATAATAAAAAATCGCCCGCTTGAAAATTCTTTTTTTTGATAATCGGTATTATCGATATCGATAACATGTGTATCGAACAAATCGTACCGAATGAAAAACGGCATCCGAGTTGTCCGTCGAATACCGTTTTCTGCGTGATTATTCTGTTTTTACAGCGTTGCCGCCATGACCGCTTTAATTGTGTGCATGCGGTTCTCCGCCTCGTCGAATACGATGGAGCGCTCGCTCTCGAAGACCTCGTCGGTGACCTCCATGCAGTCGATGTCGAACTTCTCGTATATCTCGCGTCCGACCTTTGTGTTAAGGTCGTGGAAGGCAGGCAGGCAATGCATAAAGCGGCATTTTTCTCCCGCGGTATCCATGAGAGCCGATGTGACCCTGTACGGTGTCAACTCCTCTATTCTCTCCTGCCAAACGCTGTCCGGCTCACCCATCGACACCCAAACGTCGGTGTAAATGACGTCCGCGCCGCGAACCGCCTTTTCCGGATCGGTTATGAATTCAAGCACGGCGCCGGTCTCCTTTGCGATCTCGCGACAGGTCTCGACGAGCTGTGCGTTCGGGAAATACTTCTCGGGCGCGCACGCGACAAAGTGCATGCCCATCTTCGCACAGCCGACCATGAGCGAGTTGCCCATGTTGTATCTTGCGTCTCCCATGTAAACGAGCTTTCTTCCGCGAAGGCTGCCGAAGTGCTCCTTTACCGTCAGAAAATCGGCAAGTATCTGTGTCGGATGGAACTCGTTGGTCAGACCGTTCCACACGGGAACGCCGGCGTATTCCGCGAGAGTTTCGACAATTTCCTGTCCGTAGCCGCGGTACTCGATGCCGTCAAACATACGTCCGAGCACGCGCGCGGTGTCGGCAATGCTCTCCTTCTTTCCGATCTGCGAGCCCGACGGGTCGAGATATACCGCGTGCATTCCGAGATCCGTTGCCGCAACCTCGAACGCGCAGCGCGTGCGGGTGCTCGTCTTCTCGAAGATGAGCGCGATGCTCTTGCCGTCGCAAAGCCTATGCGCCCTTCCCTCCTTCTTTGCCGCCTTGAGCTCTGCGGCGAAATCTATGAGCTTTTCCATCTCCTCGGGCGTGAAATCGAGAAGCTTCAAAAAGCTTCTGCCCTTAAAAGCCGACATATCGGTCATGTGTATTCAGTCCTTTCGGTAATGATTTGTTATCCGCGCAGCGCTGCCTTGATAACCTCAAGTGCCTCGCGGAGGATGCTTTCGGGGATATTGAGTGCGGGAAGGAGTCTGACCTTATCCTTTGCGGTAAGGCAGAGCACTCCGTGCTCACGGCAGTCCGCCACAATGTCGCCTGCCGCGCGTGCTCCCTTGATTCCTATCATAAGTCCCATTCCGCTGACGCTCTCGACGCCCTCTGCGCCCTCGAGCTCGTCAAAAACAATGCGGCTCTTCTCCCGAACGTCCGCCAAAAGCGCGTCGTCAATGCGCGAGAGAATGCTGTACGCGCCCGCAGCGCATACGGGGTTTCCGCCGTAGGTCGAGCCGTGGTCGCCGGGGTGAAGCGTGTCGGCAACACGTTCGCCGAACATGCACGCACCTATCGGCAGACCGCCTCCGAGTCCCTTTGCTGTCGTGACAAGGTCGGGCTTTATTCCGTAATTCATATAAGCGTAAAGCTCGCCCGTGCGGCCGTTTCCGGTCTGCACCTCATCCACGATGAGAAGCACGCCGTGTCTCTCGGCGATGTCAGCAAGTCCCTTGACGAACTCCGCGGAAAGCGGCACGACGCCGCCCTCTCCCTGGATGCACTCGAACATTATCGCGCACGCCTTTTTCTCGCTTACAAGTCGCTCGACTTCGTCGAGATTTCCGACCTCAGCGTATTCAAAGCCGTTCGGGAAGGGGCCGAAGTGCTCGTGATAGTGATCCTGACCTGTCGCGGCAAGTGTCGCTATCGTGCGTCCGTGGAAGCTGTTTTTCATTGTAACAACAGTGAAGTATTCCGCGCCGAGCTCTCTCTCTCCCCAAAGGCGCGCGGTCTTGATGGCGCACTCGTTTGCCTCCGCTCCCGAATTCGCGAAGAATACCTTCTTCATGCCGGTGCGGCGGCAAAGAAGCTCCGCTGTGCTTACGCACGGCTCGGTGAAGTAGAGGTTCGACGTGTGCTGCACGCGCGAGAGCTGTGCCGTGACGGCAGCCGTCCACCCGTCGTCGGCGATTCCGAAGGCTGTAACGCCGATGCCGCTTCCCATGTCTATATAGCGCTTGCCGTCCGCGCCGTAAAGCTCGCTGCCGCTTCCTCTTTCTATCTCAACGGGAAAGCGTGCATACGTGCCCGCGATATACTCGGCGTCGCGCTCCTTTAATGTGCTCACGTTCAGTCCTCCTTAACGCCGGTGCAGTGCTCGGCACCGCCGCTTGTTACCATTGTTCCCGCGCCCTCGTCCGTAAGTATCTCCATGAGAATGGAGTGGGGCACGCGACCGTCCATTATCGTGACGTTCTTGACGCCTCTGTTTATCGCGTCAATACAGCAGTTTATCTTCGGGATCATGCCGCCCGAAACAATCTCGCTCTCCGCGAGCATTTCCGCCTCCTCGACGGTCAGCTCGGCAATGAGCGTGGACGGGTCGTCCTTGTCGCGGAGTATTCCGGCAATGTCCGTCATCATGATAAGTCGCTCGGCTCCTATCGCGCCTGCAATGTACGCCGCCGCGGTGTCGCCGTTGATATTGTAGGAATTACCGTGTGTGTCGCAGGCGACTGTCGATATTACGGGGATATACCCCTTCTCAAGCAGGTCTGTGACCGTCGAGGGATTAATGCGCGTTATCTTTCCGACGTAGCCGAGCGCTGGATCCTTGGGGCACGCCTCTATAAGGCGTCCGTCCATACCGGAAATTCCCATCGCCTTGCCGCCGTTCATCTCGATGAGATTGACAAGTGTCTTATTGACCTTACCGGCAAGCACCATCTGCACGATGTCCATCGTCTCGCGGTCGGTCACGCGAAGTCCTCCGACGAACTCCGGCTTCTTGCCGAAGCGATCCATAACCTCATTTATCTCGGGACCGCCGCCGTGAACGAGCACGACCTTGACTCCGACAAGGGACAAAAGCACAATGTCCTCCATGACCTGCGCCTTCAGCTGCTCGTCGATCATGGCGTTTCCGCCGTATTTTACGACGAGAACCTTGCCGTTATAGCTTTGTATATACGGGAGAGCCTGGGTCAGGACCTCTGCTCTCTCAAGATTCGAAAAAGTGTTTTCCGCGTTCATAATAATCTCCTAACAGGGTTTCGCCGTCGTGGGCTTTGAAATCCGCGAGTTTTTTGAAAAGCTTGACCAAAAGCTTTGGAAATGGGGATTTAACCTCGTCAGTTCCTTTTTTCAAAGTTTTCGCCTGCCTTTTTCAAAAGGCGGCGGGGTGTTTGGGCAGAGCCCGGCGCGTTCTACCGCGTATCAGGTGCGATAATCTCCGTTTATCTTTACATAATCGTAGGTAAGGTCGCAGCCCCATGCAACGGCGCTTGCCTCTCCCTCACCGAGAGAGATAAGTATCTCAATCTCGTCACGCAGGAGTATTTCCTTTGCCGTCTCCTCTGAGAAGTCGACTCCGGCGCCTCCTCGGCAGACAAGTATCTCGCCCGCGTCCGACTTAAAGGAAACGTCGATCTTCGACACGTCAAGGTCGAGCCCGCTGTAGCCGATAGCGCAAAGCACGCGACCCCAGTTTGCGTCCGCGCCGAACATTGCCGCCTTGAGAAGGCTCGAGGTGATGACGCTCTTTGCAACGCACTTTGCGCGGGAGGTGTCGGCAGCACCTGACACACGGCACTCGAGAAGCTTTGTCGCGCCCTCGCCGTCTCCGGCGATCATGCGGCAGAGCTGAACGGTAACGGTGTTGAGCGCCTTCATGAAGGCATTGAAGTCCTCGCCCTCGGACACGATCTCATCATTTCCCGCCGCACCGTTTGCAAGCACGGTGACCATGTCGTTCGTCGAGGTATCTCCGTCGACGCTGACCATATTGAAGGTGTCGGCAATATCGGTACGCAGCGCATGTGCGAGCATTTCGGAGGATATCGCGGCGTCCGTCGTAATGAACACGAGCATAGTTGCCATGTTCGGGTGGATCATTCCGCTTCCCTTTGCGATACCGCCGAGTCGGCAGACCTTGCCACCCAGCTTAAACTCCACCGCAAGCTCCTTTTTCTTTGTATCGGTGGTCATTATCGCCTCGGCGGCGTCGGCGCTTCCGTCGCGCGAAAGGCTTGTCTTAAGGTCATCCATTGCTGCGGCAATGGGCTCGGTGGAAAGCGGCTGACCGATAACTCCCGTGGACGCGACGACGACGTCATCTGCGGCGACTCCGACAGTCTCGGAGACCAGACGGCACATTTCGCGCGCGATATCAATTCCGTCCGCGTTGCATGTATTCGCGTTTCCGCTGTTGCAAATGACGGCTCTCGCCTTTCCGTTCGAAATATTCTCACGCGTCACGGTAAGCGGCGCGCCCTTCACGAGATTGGTGGTGTAGACTGCCGCTGCGGACGCCTCTCTGTCGCTGACAATGAGCGCAAGATCCTTCTTTGTACGGTTGCGGCGGATACCGCAGTGTACGCCTCCGGCGGTAAATCCCTCAGCGGCACAGACGCCGCCCGAAATAAGCTTTATGTCGTTCATTTTAACTCTCCGAAATTATTGTATTAAAGGACAAGACCCGTCGTCTCGTCGACACCCATCGAAATATTCATGTTCTGTAT
>CAYNHY010000100.1:0-6839 GCA_964397225.1 uncultured Ruminococcus sp. | reverse complement strand
ATCGGCGGCTGTGAACCATGTCAGGTGGGGAACCAAGCAGCATTAAGCAGTTTAGCCGTTGTGCCGTAGGTCAGCCTGTTCTGAGCAGAGTGCATTTTGGCGCACGTGAGCTCCCTTTCGAGTTTCGGGTGTATGGTCTTATTCTGCGAGTCATTTTTATTTTATTGAAAGGCGTGATAAAGCGTGGAGCATTTGGCTCTTTACAGAAAATACCGTCCGCGCACCTTTGATGATGTGTACGGTCAGGAGCACATTACCTCGGTGCTGAAATATGAATCGATGATGGGACGGCTTTCGCACGCCTATCTTTTTTGCGGGCCTCGCGGCACGGGAAAGACGACCTGCGCCAAGATACTCTCAAAGGCGGTCAACTGCGACTCTCCCGTGAACGGTGAGCCGTGCGGAAAGTGCTTTAAGTGTACGTCTATAGATGACGGCAGCGCAACTGACGTTGTTGAGATGGACGCGGCGTCGAATACGGGTGTCGAGTATATCCGCGAGATACGCGACGAGGTGGCATACACCCCTGCGTACATGAAAAAACGCGTTTATATCATCGATGAGGTTCACATGCTATCGATAGGCGCCTTCAATGCACTTCTCAAAACGCTCGAGGAGCCACCGGAGCACGTACTCTTTATTCTTGCAACGACAGAGCAGCACAAGCTTCCCGCGACTATCGTATCGCGTTGCCAGCGCTTCGACTTTCGACGCATAGGTGTAGATATGCTTGTGTCAAGGCTTGAGTATATAGCGACGCGGGAGAGCATTCCGCTCGAGCACGACGCAGCGCTGCTGCTTGCAAAGCAGGCGCAGGGAGGTATGCGCGACGCTATAAATCTTTTTGAGCTTTGCGCGGGCGGCGGATATGACGTGACAGCCGAGCGAGTCCGTGAGATACTCGGAATTACAGGAGCTGAAAACGCAGCACGCGTCGCACATGCGATAAAGAAAAACGATATTGCATCGCTTTTCGAGGCTGTCGCAGACGTTGCGGCTTCTTCTAAGGATATTTTGGTATTTTGGCAGGAGCTGATCGCTTTTTGGCGCGACATGCTCGTTGCAAAGAATATTAAGGACGTGTCCCTCTATCTCGATCTCACCGCTCCCGAGCAGGAGCTTCTTGCGGAATGTGCAGGGCTTTTCACGTCGGCACAGCTCGTTTATCATTCGACGCTGCTTGACGAGGCATTGATATCAATGAACCGCCTGCCGCAGATAAAGCGAAATTTGGCTGAGATGACGCTCGTTAAAATGAGCATGCCTTCGCTTTCGAGCACGCCTGAATCGGTCGCGAGCCGACTTGTCGCGCTTGAGGACAAGGTCAAGCTGCTTTCGACAATGCCGAAACCTGTCACGGCACCCGACACCGTCGTTTCAGTACCTCAGGAGCAGTCGAAAGCCGACATCAATGATGTACAGGCAGCCGAGGCTCCGGAGAAAAAGCCCGGAAATCCGATCGGCGAGCGGGCGGGCGAAATACAGTGGCGAAGAATTAACGATAAGAGCGAGCTGCTTGAAAAGGTGTCATCTATTGACCCGAGCCTGAGAGGCTTTGCCGGAAATGCCGAATACTATGTCTCAACCGACGAAAAGAGCGCGCTTGTAAATGCAGCGAACGCCTTCACCGCAGGCATGCTGTCAAGAAGAGAAGCACTCGAAGCACTTTCAGCGTCCCTTGTGCTGACGGGACTTGCTTCCCCAGACGTGTCACTTAAGATCGAGTGCACTGCGACGCTGGACGATGAGCTGTCGCTGATCGACGAGCTCGAGGAGCTTTAATTTAAGATAAACATAAACTTCAGATAACCGAAAGGAAACAAGAGAGATGAAAGCAAGATTGCCGAAGGGTATGGGCGGCGGGCCGTCCAATATGCAGGGAATGATCAAGCAGGCTCAGAAGATGCAGGAGGATATGGCGGTACTGCAGGAGGAGCTTGACGCGAGAGAATACGATATCAACGCCGGCGGCGGTGTCGTTACTATCAAGATAAACGGTAAGCTCGAGATCAAGGATATCACGATCGACCCCGAGGTCGTTGATCCCGACGATATCGAAACGCTTCAGGATATCCTTGTGGCGGGAGTCAATGAGGCGATAAAGAAGGTCAGCTCGACCAATAACGACGAGATGAGCAAGATCACAGGCTCTCTCAATATGGGCTCAATCCCCGGACTGTTCTGATGAATGAGCATATAGAGCCGCTTGAACGGCTGGCGGATATGTTCCGCAGACTCGATGGCGTCGGAAAAAAATCCGCGATGCGCTATGCATTTTGCGTTCTCGGCTTCACCGAGGAGGAGGCGCGCGAATTCGCAGATGCCATCGTTGCCGTAAAGACGGAGCTTGTGTTGTGCGAGTGCTGTCAGAATATTTCCGACACCGAGCTTTGCAGCATCTGCGCGTCTTCCAACAGAAACAGCAGCATTATCTGCGTCGTTGAGGATCCGCGTGCGGTCATCGCGCTCGAGAGCATGGGTCACTACAACGGGACATATCACGTTCTTCACGGCGCAATATCACCGATGAAGGGTGTTTCTCCCGATGACCTTAAGATACGTGAGCTGCTTGCAAGGCTCAACACGACCGAGGTCAGCGAGGTCATTCTCGCAACCAACCCGACTGTTGAGGGCGAGGCGACGGCAATGTACCTTTCGCGCCTCATTGCTCCGCTCGGCATAAAGACCTCTCGTATTGCGAACGGTGTTCCTGTCGGCGGCGACCTGGAATATGCCGACGACCAGACACTGCGCCGTGCCCTTGAGGGCAGATATGAGCTATAAGACACAAAATCCGTCTTGACTTCACGGCGGATATGCTGTATAATTTAATCAAACAAAATGCCGCGAGCGCGGCGGAACGGAGATAATAATGAAACTTGGATTTGTCAGTGCCATCCTCGACACCTACTCCTTCGAGGAAATGATGGACACAGCCGCAAAGATGGGCTTTGACTGCGTTGAGGTAGCTTGCTGGCCGAGCGGTAAGGCTGAGAGAAGATACGCAGGAGTATCTCACATCAATGTCGACGACACAAGCGACGAGTATGTAAGCTATGTCAAAAATTACGCGGCAGAGAAGGGCGTTGAGATCTCGTCTCTCGCATTCTACCCGAACAACCTCGACTCGAATCTCGAGAAGAGACAGGCTAACATCGATCACCTCATGAAGGTCATCAATATGTCATCTCTGCTCGGCGTTAACATGGTAACGACCTTCGTCGGCAGAATGCAGGAGAAGACCGTCGAGGAGAATATCGAGGAGTTCAAGAAGGTTTGGCCCGCTATCATCGCGTTTGCGGAGGAGAAGGGCGTTAAGGTCGCTATCGAGAACTGCCCCATGCTCTTCGGCAACGATCAGTGGCCGGGCGGTCAGAACCTCGCTACGACTCCCGCTATCTGGAGAGAGCTGTTCTCCATCATCCCGAGCGATAACTTCGGTCTCAATTACGACCCCTCCCACTTCGTATGGCAGATGATCGACTACATCAAGCCTATCTACGAGTTTAAGGACAAGATCTTCCATGTTCACTATAAGGATATCAAGATCTACCGCGACCGTCTCAATGAGTACGGTATTATGGCAACACCTCTTAAGTGGATGTCTCCGAAGCTTCCCGGACTCGGTGATGTCGATTGGGGTAAGTACGTTTCCGCTCTTACCGATATCGGCTACGAGGGCTACACCTGCATCGAGGTCGAGGACAAGGCATTCGAGGGAAGCCGAGAGAGAGTTGAAGCATCTCTCGAGCTCAGCAAGAGATACATGGAGCAGTTTGTCATCTGACAGCTGCAAATATAACGGTCGGGCGCATCGCTTTAACGTGAGCGTCCGACTTTATTTATTGCGGCACAAGAGCAAACTGCACAAGATTAAGACGTAATTTCCGTAATGTTAAGGAAAATCGAAAAGTACAGATAATATCTTAAAAATCCGTTGACAATATTGCACATCTGTGTTATAATCATAGTACAATAAATTATATTTTTTGTGAGGTGCAAAAAATGAAGAAACTCTTAACGGGAATCATCCTTTCCGCAATGCTGATCGGTTCACTCGGCGTTGCCGCATCCGCTGATTCCTACATGGAAAAGGACCCCCCGACATGTACCTATGAGGTAACGGTTCAGAAGGCAGATCCCGCCGTAGTCAAGAAGGACGGCATCATCGACGTTGATGGCGGCGAGTACATCAAGGCTGATGTTCCGTTCTCCGAGCTCTCCGTTAACTTTGGAGACGCAACCGTTTACAATTCAGCCGATGCTATGGCTCACACCATGGAGTACTACTTCTCCTGGGACGATACAAACGGCTTTAACTTTGCTGTTAAGTATTTCGCCAAGGGCAACTACAACGGCACCGATTACGACGGCTACTACACCAACATTCCCGCAGGCGCGGATGCCGCAAATCCCGGTGACGACTTTCTCTGCAACATGGGTCTTAACTTTTCCGCCGGTAAGCACAAGGAGGTCGAGGGCTGGTCGCTCTTCTACTATGCTATCGGCAGAAAGCTTGACGATCCCACCGGCTATCTGACAGGTCACTACAACCAGCTTGGTAACTCCGGTACATATTCAGCAGTCGGCGGTCGCGACTTTGAGGTTGCATACCCCGGCGACGGCTCCGTAATTTACGAGTGGTCCGTACCCTTCAGTGAGTTCCTCAGCACGGCTCCCGCTGACGGCGTATCCTTTGAGTTCACACTCAGTGCATGCGCCGGCAATGACACCCCCGATACGGTTTACACGAACAATTACTCCGTTTCTCTCGGTCAGTGCGGCTTTGCGGTTGCTTCCTCCTCTGACAATGCAAACGCAACGGCTATTCTCTCCACAACACCTATCAAGCAGGTCACTGAAAACACAACTGCTTCCGATAACGTTGAAACGACTCCCTCTAACGGCGGAGACGCTACAACTCCCGCTCCCACACAGCCCGTTACAACACGCATTGAGACTTCTATAGTTACCGAGACTGTTCCCGTAACCGATACCAACGGTGAGATCGTTACGGATACCAACGGTAACCAGGTAACAGAGGTCGTTTCCGAGGTAGTAACGAACATTGTCACGGACGCTCCCTCAGCTCCTGCGGCTCCTATCACAGGTGACCCCGCTATTATAGCCTCCGTTGTTGCGGCTATCTCCGCATGTGGCGTTATCGTAGCGAAAAAGAGAAAATAATTCAGACTTAGTTTTTCATCTTTAAGTTTTTCTAAGCACACAGCGGCATGTCGATTCGGCATGCCGCTGTGTGCCGTTTAACTCAATATAGCGAATTCGTGATTTTGCCATCTTGACTAAACAGTACAAATGCTTTATAATATAACAGTATGTGATAAATTCGACATAGCACGGAGGAAAGTAAAATGCTGAAGAGATTTCTGAGCTACTATAAAGAGCACCGATTTATGCTTGCGCTTGATATGACAGCCTCACTGCTTATTTCGCTGATCGGCATGGTTTACCCGATAGTTACGAATAAGATGCTGAATGTCTATATCCCCGAGAAGATGTACCGCACCATAGTCATAGCTGGAGTTATTGTTCTCGTGCTTTACGTAATTCGCATGCTCCTGCGCTACTTCGTGCAGTATTACGGACATGTTATCGGCGTTAAGATGCAGTCAAAAATGAGACTTGACCTGTTTTCACACCTTGAGAAGCTGCCGTTTTCATTCTTTGACGATAACGAGACCGGACGCATTATGACTCGCCTGACAAGCGACCTGTTTGAGGTCGTCGAGCTGGCACACCACGGACCCGAAAACCTTATTATAAGTACCGTAATGATCGTGCTGTCGTTTGTGTATTTGTCGACTATCGATCTTGCGCTGACGCTTATCGTATTCTCCTGCGTTCCCGTGCTGATGGTCGCGACCTTTTACTTCAGAAAGGCAATGAATTCCGCCTTCGACGCACGACGCAAGAGCAATGCAACGATCAACGCCGCAGTTGAGAGCAGCGTCACCGGGATCCGTGTCACAAAGGCGTACACCAACGCCGAGCTTGAAATTGAAAAATTCAAGATAGGCGACCGCGAATTCGTCGATTCGTCTCACGCGGCATATAAGGCAATGGCGCGCTTCCACTCGTCTACGACCTTCATTACCGATATATTTAACGTATTCATCCTGATAGCCGGAGGACTGTTCCTCTATTCGGGACGAATATCCTTTGGAGATTACTCCACCTTTATCGTCTCGGTCAATCTCTTTATCAATCCCGTTACCACGCTTATCGGCTTCATGGAGCAGTTTCAAAACGGCGTCAGCGGCTTCCGACGCTTCTGCGAGATCATGGATATTGAGTCGGAGCGTGAGCTGCCTAACGCACGCGAGCTGACGGATGTTGTCGGTAATATCGAATACCGAGAAGTCAGCTATTCCTACGACGACTCACGCGAGGTGCTGAATCGCGTCGACCTTACGGTCGAGCATGGCAAGAAGCTCGCGCTTGTCGGTCCGTCCGGCGGCGGAAAGACGACGCTTTGTCACCTGCTGCCGCGCTTCTACACGCTCGACGACGGATGCGGAGCAATATATATTGACGGCATCGATATCAGCGAGCTGTCGCTTGATTCACTCAGGCGCAACATCGGCATTGTTCAGCAGGACGTATTCCTCTTTGTCGGAACCATTCGCGACAATATTATGTACGGCAGAGCCGACGCGACCGAGGAGGAAATGATAAACGCCGCCAAGTGCGCTAATATTCATGATTACATCATGACGCTTCCTAACGGCTACGACACCGAGATCGGCGAGCGCGGTGTAAAGCTCTCGGGCGGTCAGAAGCAGCGACTGAGCATTGCCCGTGTGTTCCTGAAGGACCCC
>CAYNHY010000099.1:0-6877 GCA_964397225.1 uncultured Ruminococcus sp. | reverse complement strand
GCTCGTCGGGCTCATAACCCGGAGGTCAGGAGGTTCAAATCCCCTCCCCGCAATACAAAACCCGTTTGCAAAAGCAAACGGGTTTTTCCGTATAAAGCCGCGAAGGGCGTGGGGGACAGCTTCGGTCTGACTGCGAAGCGCTCCACGCCCTTCTGACCGAAAACGGAGAGCACCGACATATTTCAGCCGGTGCTTTCCGCAGGTATTTATTAAGACCGCTTCCGAGAAAATTGAGGAGAAACTCGAAAGGTGCCTTGCCGTGTTTTCGGAGACACTTTTGCCTCGTCACTATATATAATACCCGAAGGACGGAAAACTTCCACATAAAACGCAAAAAAAACGATTTTTTCGCATATTGCCTCGCGTGTGAAAATTGCGTTGTTTTGTCACGCGGGATGTGCTATAATTATATGATGATAAATTCTTACGGAGATGTGAAAATGACAAGGTATGCAGTGCTTGATCTTGAAATGTGCAGAGTTCCGCGCGGAATCCGCAGGGACAGCTATGACGCGCCGCAGGAGATAATCCAGATAGGCGCAGTTTTGCTTGACGAAAACTATAATGAGATCGATTCCTTTATGACATACGTGAAGCCGGAATTCGGTGTTATCGACCGCTTTGTCAGTACTCTGACCGGAATATCCCGCGAGGATGTTTCGAATGCACCGGGCATCGCCGAGGCGCTTGAGCGCTTTGTCGATTGGCTGCCTGAAGACGCAACGCTCGTAACGTGGAGTGAGAACGATGTGTATCAGCTCGATATTGAGACCGAGCTCAAGGCCATCGATCTGCCGGCTCTTTACCCTTATCTTGATGATTACGTCGACTGCCAGATAATCTTCTCAGACAAGATGAACAACGACCGCGATTACCGCCTGTCCGAGGCACTGCTTATCGCGAATGTCGAATTTGACGAGAATATCCACGATGCACTTGTCGACGCGCGCAATACAGCTCTGCTTTTTAAGAAGACGCAGCTTGAGGAAACGCTGGTGCTGAGCCCGTATCTTATGAGCGCGGACGAACTGGCGAGCTCGCGGCGCGACAGCCTTATTTAATACACAAGAAAGCGAAAAAACAGTATTCCAATGAAAGCAAACATAAAAAGTGTCCTTCGCCGTGAGGCGAGAGAATTTCATCTTCTTCTGAATTCGATACCCGCCGCCGTGGTCACGCTGTTTGTGGTGAGCGTTATCTGCATGAATTTGCTTGCGAACAAGACGCTTCTCAAGCTTGAATGGATAGCCATAGACGGCGGAATACTCGTTTCGTGGCTTTCCTTTATGTGCATGGATATTATAACAAAGCACTTCGGACCGAAGGCGTCGGGCTCGGTTTCGGTGCTTGCCTCCGCGATAAATTTACTTGTCTGCCTTATATTCTTTGTTGCGAGCGCGATCCCGTCGAATGCGGACGATTACACCGCGTTTAACGGAATTTTCGGCGGGACGTGGTTTGTGCTGCTCGGAAGCACGGTCGCCTTTCTTTCCTCGTCCGTGCTCAACAATACGCTGAACCACCTGATCGGGAAGTGCTTTAAGAAAAATCCCGACGGTAAGGCGGCGTTTGCGGCGCGCAGCTATATTTCTACTTTTATTGGGCAGTTTTTTGACAATTTTCTTTTTTCCGTCATCGTGTTCGTTTTCTTCGCGCCGATCTTCTGGAACGGCTTTTGCTGGAGCGTGCTTCAGTGTGCGACGTGCGCGCTGACGGGAGCGGTGGCGGAGCTGATAATGGAAATAGCCTTTTCGCCCATCGGCTACATGATAAGCCGCCGCTGGCAGAGAGAGTCTGTCGGTCGCGAATATCTTAGCTATATTAATGAAGGAAGTGCTGTCACGGCACGGCACGGAACGGAGACTTAAAATGAAGGTACTTGTAACGGGAAGCTCGCGCGGTATCGGGCTTGCCATAGCGAAGGAATTTCTTGAAAACGGGCACTGCGTTATCGGCGTCGACAGAAATGCCGCGGCGCTTGAGCACGCATGCTACACGCATTACGTGTGTGACGTGCGCGATATTGACAGCCTGACCGACGTCGACGGCGTGCAGATACTTATAAATAACGCGGGCACGCAGAACGAGGACGACATTGACATAAACCTCAAGGCGACTATACGTCTGACCGAGCGCTTCGGCGTGCAGCCCGACATTCGCTCGATACTGAATATCGGCTCTGCGAGTGCTCACACGGGCGCGGAGTTTCCCGAGTACTGCGCGAGCAAGGCGGGGCTTCTCGCCTATACGAAGAACGTCGCGCTTCGCGTTGCGAAATTCGGAGCCACATGCAACAGCCTTGACCCCGGCGGCGTGCTCACGCCGCTTAACGAGTGCGTCATGAGCGATTCTGAGCTGTGGGAGCAGATAATGGATGAGACACCGCTCAGACGCTGGGCGACGCCGGAGGAGATTGCGAAATGGGCATATTTTCTCACGGTGACTAATACCTTCTGCACGGGACA
Organism: uncultured Ruminococcus sp.; assembly: GCA_964397225.1. Classification (GTDB taxonomy): domain Bacteria; phylum Bacillota; class Clostridia; order Oscillospirales; family CAG-272; genus RUG11130. Next base: position 4,412 of record CAYNHY010000099.1, on the reverse strand, counting down.
GAGCATCCTTGTGGACGGCGGCGAAGCTATAAACTATAATTTCGTCTGGAAGGACTGAACGTCGATTTGTATAATGTTTACGCCTTGATGAATACTTGCGTATGAGGCACATGCTATACTCAGCATGTGCCTCGACGCGGGTAAGGTATATCAAGGCGGTGTGCTATGTGAGCGTTTTCGGCAAAAATCAGTATATTCCCACTCAACCGAGGAAAGTCGCCGGGCGACATCGGAGTCGCTTGAAGCAGAGCACTCCTGCAGTGCGGTTTTTCTTGACATAATGCTGCCGGGCTGCGACGGTTTGCACTGCTTCATCGGCTGAAGGACTATTGTGTACCTCTGTAATATTACTTACGGCGGTGGACGATGTGAACGGGGAGGTGCGAACCTTTGCCGAGGGCGCGGAGAACTGCGTGGTCAAGCCCTTTGAAATGCCGGAGCTGCTTTGCGTCGGCGGAGATAATTTTCGAAGACCGTAAGCGCGGTGTTCGAAAATTTTTATACACAAATCGGCATAATTATCGAAAAAAGGATTGACTTTGCGAGCCAAACGTGATAAACTAATAGCAAATTTTAATCGCGGTGACGAAAACAAGTAAGCAGTGTGTCATCCCCCAGAGAGCCGTCGGTCGGTGCGAGACGGCGAGAGTAGCCTGCTGAATTCATTTTTGAGCGGTTCGACTGAAAATTACAGTAGGTCGGAACGGGTCAGCCCGTTACAGCTGACAGAGAGATCGTGCAGCGGCACGATAATCTGAGGTGGTACCGCGGGTATTCCCGTCCTCTGCATTTGCAGAGGCTTTTTTGTTTTATAAATATTATTGCAGCGGCTTTGCCCGTCACACGGCGGCGAAGCACGAAAGGAAAGCTTATCATGGTAATTACCGAATTGCTTGAACGCAATGCGCGACTTCACGGCTCGCAAGTGAGCCTTGTCGAGATCAACCCGTCCGAGGAGCGCGACCGCGCCACAACGTGGCAAGAGCTTAATCTTATCGAGAGCGCGAATCCCGACGCTCCCTACAGACGTGAGCTTACATGGCGCGAATTCGAGCGTCGTGCCAACCGCTTCGCGAATCTCCTGCTCAGCCGCGGAATTAAGAAGGGCGACCGTGTCGCCATTCTTCTCATGAACTGCCTCGAGTGGCTGCCGATATATTTCGGAATACTTAAGGCGGGCTGTATTGCCGTGCCGATGAACTACAGATATTCGTCCGACGAGATAAAATACTGTCTCGAGCTCGCGGACGTCGACGTGCTCGTCTTCGGTTCCGAATTTGTTTCGCGAATGGACGCCATCAGCGGCGAACTCTCACTTCGGATGATGTTCTACGTCGGCAAGGGCTGCCCGAGCTATACGGAGGACTGCCTGCACCTTATGACCTTCTGCTCGACAGCCGCGCCTCCGGTACACCTTGACGAGGAAGACCTTGCGGCAATTTATTTCTCTTCGGGAACAACAGGCTTCCCGAAGGCGATACTGCATAATCACCGCGCGCTCTACGGCTCGTGCCTGACAGAGCAGAAGCACCACTCGCAGAGTGAGGACGACGTGTTCCTCTGCATTCCGCCGCTTTACCATACGGGAGCGAAGATGCACTGGTTCGGCTCGCTGCTTTCATGCAGTCGCGCCGTTCTTCTTCGCGGCACGAAGCCCGAGTGGATACTTCGAGCAGTGACCGAGGAAAGATGCACGATTGTATGGCTTCTCGTGCCGTGGGCACAGGACATACTTGACGCTATCGATTCCGGCAGACTCGATATTTCGAAATACCGCCTCGATCAGTGGAGACTTATGCACATCGGAGCACAGCCCGTGCCGCCGAGCCTTATCCACCGCTGGCTCAAGGTATTCCCGCACCACAAGTATGATACAAACTACGGACTTTCCGAGTCGATAGGTCCCGGCTGTGTACACCTCGGCGTCGATAACGTCGACAAGGTCGGTGCTATCGGTAAGGCTGGCTATCTCTGGGAGAGCGACATAGTCAACGAAAATGGAGAGAGCTGCGCTCAGGGTGAGGTCGGTGAGCTTATCGTCCGCGGTCCCGGAGTCATGCTTTGCTACTATAAAAATCCAGAGGCTACCGCGGAGGTGCTCCGTGACGGCTGGCTGTATACGGGAGACATGGCTCGCTGCGACGAGGACGGCTTTATTTACCTTGTCGACCGAAAGAAGGATGTCGTAATTTCCGGCGGAGAGAACATATACCCCGTTCAGATCGAGGATTATCTCAGAAGCTGCGAGCTTATCAAGGACGTCGCCGTTATCGGCTTGCCCGATGCGCGTCTCGGAGAGATCGCAGCGGCGATAATCGAGCTTAAGGACGGCGTCAGCTGCACCGAGGAGGACATCGAAAGCTTCTGCCGTGAGCTGCCGCGCTACAAGCGCCCGCGTCGGATAATATTCGACAAGGTCCCGCGCAACCCCACCGGCAAGATCGAAAAGCCCGTGCTCCGCGAGAAATATTGCGCCGGCAGGCTTGTCGAGGCTCAGACAACAAAGTAATTCATAGCTCAAAAGAGGTGTTATAAAATGCTTACCAAGGTACTCACGGCGTCGTTGCTTATCGTATTCTTCGCCGTAATGGTCGTGATCGGTGTTCGCTGCCGACGTCATGCCACCGACGTCAACAGCTTTGTGCTCGGAGGACGCAGCGTCGGTCCGTGGCTCACGGCCTTCGCTTTCGGAACCTCGTATTTTTCCGCCGTTATCTTCGTCGGCTATGCGGGACAGTTCGGCTGGAACTTTGGACTCGCATCCACATGGATCGGTCTCGGAAATGCCTTTATCGGCTCGCTTTTGCCGTGGGTCGTGCTCGGTCGCCGCACGCGCCTGATGACTCAGCAGCTCGAGTCGAAGACAATGCCCGACTTTTTCGCAAAGCGCTTTGACGCGCCGTATCTCAAGATCGCAGCGTCCGTTATCGTCTTTGTCTTCCTCATTCCGTACACCGCGTCTCTTTATAACGGTCTGTCGAGCCTTTTCAATATTGCCTTCGATATCCCGTATTGGGTGGTCATCCTCGCCATGTCCGTGCTCACGGGACTTTACGTCATCTTCGGCGGCTATATGGCGACGGCTGTCAATGACTTCATTCAGGGAATTATCATGCTTGTCGGTATCGTCAGCGTCGTGGCGGCAGTGCTTGCCGCAAACGGCGGTCTCGGTGAGGCTACGGCAAAGCTGTCTCAGGTAGCTTCCCCCTATGCGGAAAGCGCATCGAGCGCCGGCGCGTTCACGTCGTTCTTCGGAACACAACCGATGTTCCTTCTCATCGTCGTGCTGCTCACCTCGCTCGGAACCTGGGGACTTCCTCAGATGGTCGGAAAGTTCTACTCAATCAAGAACGAGGAAGCGGTAAAGAAGGGAACCGTTATCTCTACCGTTTTTGCAATAATCGTCGCGGGCGGCTGCTACTTCATCGGCGGCTTCGCACGCCTTTACTCGGACAGCCCGAGCATTTACGCGCCCAATGGCTCGGTAATGTACGACAGCATCATCCCGACAATGCTCGCGAAGATGCCCGCCGTCATCGTTGCCGTCGTTATCGTGCTCGTGCTTGCCGCGTCAATGTCCACGCTCTCGAGCCTTGTGCTTACCTCGGCGTCGACTATCACCCTTGACGTTGTGCTCGCAAAGCGCGAGACCTCCGAGAAGAAGAAGGTGCTCGTCATGAGACTGTTTATTGTCTTCTTCATCGCGATTTCCGCAGTTATCGCTTATCTCAAGGATACCTACAATTTCTCTATGATCGCTCAGATGATGGGCGTGTCGTGGGGCGCACTTGCTGGCTCGTTCCTTGCTCCCTTCCTCTACGGATTGTACTCGAAGCGCACAAGTGCTGCTTCGGTTATTACAAGCTTCGTGTTCGGTGTAGGAATGACCGTCGTCATGCTTCTCAAGAGCTTCGGCGCCGTGTCGCTTCCCGCAGACGGCTTTATCGGCTTTGTATTCAAGACCTCGCTTCACTGCGGCGTCTTCGCAATGCTCGGCGGACTTATCCTTGTTCCGCTCGTCAGCCTCTTTACCAAAAAGCCGGACAGGGAACGTGTGGACAGAATATTCGCATGCTATGACAAAACCGTCGAGGTGTCCGTCACGGACTCGATCGGCAACAACTGAAAATCTTTTACCAAAGGAATATACCAATGAAAAAACTTATGCTCGGTAACGAGGCTGTCGCTCGCGGACTTTATGAAGCGGGCTGTGCCTTCGTTTCAAGTTATCCCGGTACTCCGAGTACGGAGATTACCGAGGAGGTCGCAAAGTACCCCGAGGTCTACGCTGAGTGGGCTCCGAACGAAAAGGTCGCAATGGAGTCAGCCTTCGGTGCGTGCCTTGCAGGTCACAGAAGCTTCTGCGGAATGAAGCACGTCGGACTCAACGTTGCCGCAGACCCTCTGTTTAC
>CAYNHY010000098.1:0-6929 GCA_964397225.1 uncultured Ruminococcus sp. | reverse complement strand
AAGCCGCATATCACGATAAACCGCGGTATCGAGGTCGGAAATATATTCAAGCTCGGCACAAAGTACACAAAGAGCATGGGAATGACCTACCTTGACTCGGACGGCGAGGCGAAGAACCCGATCATGGGCTGCTATGGCATCGGAGTCGGCAGACTTGCCGCTTCCATCTGCCAGGAGAGCCACGATGACTACGGTCCTATCTGGCCGATGTCAATTGCCCCGTGGCAGGTCGAGATCTGCAATCTCCGCTCGGATGACGAGACGGTCAACAGCACGGCTGCCGCTCTTTATGAGAGCTTACAGGACGCTGGCGTTGAGGTGCTTTATGACGACAGAAATATCCGTCCCGGCGCAATGTTCGCGGACGCCGACCTGTTCGGTATTCCCGTTCGCGCGGTTGTTTCCCCGAAGACCTGCGAGAGAGGCGTCGTTGAGCTTTCCTTCCGTGATAAGTCATGGAAGGGCGAGGTCGCACTTGAGGACGCGACACGCGAGATACGCCGCATAGTCGACGAGCAGCTCGCACTTTATAAGTAAAATTGAAGCGTGGGTGCCGAAGCATCCACGCTTTTCTCATGTGAGCGAGCCCTCAAAGGGTGACAGCTCGACTCTGATAAAATATCCGCGGTCGTGCTCGCATACCGGGCATTTCGGCGGAACGGCGGTGCCGGAGTAGATGTGCCCGCAGTTGAGGCATATCCACGACGCCTTGACGTCGGAAACGTAAAGCTTTTCGCTTTCAAGAAATTCAGCAAAGCGTCCGAAGCGGTCACCATGGGTTTTTTCTATCTTCGAAATGAGCTCGAAGCTTGCCGCAACCGAGGCAAAGCCCTCTTTTTTTGCCGTCTCTGCGAAGGCAGGATAAGCGTCGCTGTATTCCTCGTACTCGTTGTGCTGCGCCATTCTCAGCAGAGCTGCTGTCGTCGGTGCAATGTCGACCGGATATCCGCCGTCAATTACGATGCTCTCACCTGCGAGCGGTGCCAGATGACGGTAGAATATTTCCGCATGCTCCTTCTCCTGTCCGGCTGTGTAATTGAAGATCGCCTCGAGAGCATAGTGCCCCTCTGCCTTAGCCTGCGCGGCGGCAATGGTGTATCGGTTTCTCGCCTGGCTCTCTCCCGCGAACGCGCGCATAAGATTCACCGCGCTCTCACTGCTTTTGAAGTCCATATTTCTCACTCCTTTGTGATTTTGTCAAGTAAATTATAGCCGTACAGGCGGCGCTTCATACGCTTCGGTAGAATTTTTGCAACATCGTCCGCAAAGGTAGACAAATGCTCCGCTTTGTGGTAAAATATAAGGCATAAAAGGTCGAAAGAAAAAAACTGTAAAGGTCAAATCGTTATGAGCACAAGTAAGATATTCATACCCGAGGGCTATAAGCCCAGACTCAGCATCTACGACACGCAGTGCGCCATTGATTTCATCAAGCGTACCTTCAGTCGAAGCCTCAGAGGCGCGCTCGCACTGAAGCGCGTTTCGGCGCCGCTCTTCGTTCTTGAGGCGTCCGGTCTCAATGACAACCTCAGCGGCGTGGAGCGCCCCGTTGAATTCGATATTCCCGCAGTCGGCGAAAACGCGCAGATAGTTCACTCGCTTGCGAAGTGGAAGCGCCTTGCCCTCGCACGCTACGGCTTTCCCATCGGTGTCGGTCTTTATACGGATATGAATGCAGTGCGTCGCGACGAGAGCCTTGACAATATACATTCGATATACGTTGACCAGTGGGACTGGGAGAAGGTAATTTCGCGCGAGCAGCGCTGCCGTGCGTACCTTGAGGAGACTGTTCAGCGCATCGTCGACGCGCTCTGTGACACGAATGAGGCGGTCATCGACGAATTCCCCACGCTGAATTGCAGAATACAGCGTGAGGTCTCGTTTGTCACCTCGCAGGAGCTTGAGGACATGTACCCCGGGCTTGACGCCCACGGACGCGAGGACGCTTTTGTGCGCGAGCACAAGACGGCGTTCATCATGCAGATCGGCGGCAAGCTGAGATCGGGCAAGCCTCATGACCTACGCGCTCCCGATTACGACGATTGGGAACTCAACGGCGATATTATGATATGGAACGAGCTTCTCGGACGCTCCTTTGAGATATCGTCAATGGGAATTCGCGTTGACGAGGAGTCGCTCGCGCGCCAGCTCGAGCTCGCGGGCTGTACCGAAAGGCGCGAGATGGAATTCCACCGCATGCTCCTCGAGGGAAAGCTTCCGCTCACGATGGGCGGCGGTATCGGTCAGTCGCGAATTTGTATGCTGATGATGCAGACGGCGCACATCGGCGAGGTTCAGGCGTCCGTCTGGGACGACGACACGGTACGCGCATGTACCGAGGCTGGAATCACTCTTCTTTGATTTTATAATGAATACGAAAGCCCCCACGGTCTTATTCATTGACGACCGTGGGGCATCTGCAAAAGCGGTGTAAGCTCATAAGCTTACACCGCTTCGCTCACTGACAAACCCGCTGAAGACCAGCGGGTTTGTCAGTGCTTTTTCTCAGCTTCTGTTTTACAGCTGCGCTGAAGCGGCAGAGCCGTTTCTCGCGAGGTCTGCGAGCGTTATTCCGTCAAAGTAATCATTGACAATTTGGTAGAGCTGCTGCCACATCGGGCGCGTCATACAGCTGTCAGAGCGCTCACACGGCTCTGCCGAGCATTCAAGACACGCGACGGGTGCGAGATCTCCCTCGGCAAGGCGCAGTATGTCACCAACGCGGTATTCGTCGAGCGGGCGCGAGAGGCGGTATCCGCCGCCCTTGCCGTGTACTCCCTCAACGAAGCCGTTTTTCGATAGCTGAGGCATTATTTTCTCAATATACTTGAGCGACAGTCCCTGGCGGGTCGCTACCTCCTTCATCGGAACGTAGGAATCGCCCTGATACTGTGCGAGGTCGAGCATTATGCGAAGTGCATACCGTCCCTTTGTTGAAACAAGCATCACGGCCTCCGTTACTCGCCGCAGTGAGGGCAGGTGTGCTCGTCGTCAAAGAGAGAGCGGTCGTAATCAATGCTGTTTTTCTCGTAGTAGTCGCGGATCGCAGACTTTATCGCCTCCTCGGCGAGCACAGAGCAGTGGAGCTTGTGCGCGGGGAGTCCGTCGAGCGCCTCGGCTACCGCACGGTTCGTAAGGGCAAGAGCCTCACTGAGAGGGCGCCCCTTGATAAGCTCGGTTGCCATTGAGCTCGATGCAATAGCCGAGCCGCAGCCAAAGGTCTCAAACTTTACGTCGGTGACGGTGTCGTTTTCGATTTTGAGATATATTTTCATAATGTCGCCGCATTTTGCGTTTCCGACCTCGCCGACGCCGTCAGCGTTTTCAATTACGCCGACATTGCGTGGATTTTTGAAGTGATCCATTACCTTTTCACTGTAAAGTGCCATGTCTGCTCCTTACTTTATTATAAATTCGCGACGGTTCTCGAGCAGATCGCGCCAGATCGGCGAGAAGCTTCTCAGGTAGGCGACGACCTCCTTGACCGTACTTATGGTCTGTTCGATTTCTTCCTCTGTGTTTTCGCTGTCAAGCGTGAGACGCAGTGAGCCGTGGGCTATGTCGTGAACTCTGCCGATTGCCAGGAGAACGTGGCTCGGGTCAAGCGAACCCGAGGTGCATGCCGAGCCCGACGAGGCGCACACGCCTCGGTCATCGAGCAGCAGAAGCAGGGACTCCCCCTCAATGCCCTCAAAGCAGAAGCTTACGTTACCGGGAAGGCGAAGCCTTGCATCGCCGTTCAGTACAGAGTGCGGTATTTCGCCAAGCCCTTCGATGAGTCTGTCGCGAAGGCGCTCAAGCCTTACACGGCTTTCGTCAATTTTGTCGCATGCCTCGTCGAGCGCCGCAGCCATACCCATTATAGCCGGGAGGTTTTCTGTGCCCGCGCGGCGGTGCTTTTCCTGCGCGCCACCCTCAATGAGCACCGACGCACGTATGCCGCGTCTTATGTAAAGTGCGCCCACGCCCTTCGGACCGTGAAATTTGTGAGCCGACAGCGACAGCATGTCGACGCCGAGCTCGCTTACGTTTATGTGTACGTGACCGACGGCCTGAACCGCGTCAGTGTGAAATAGCACGCCGCGCTCGCGGCAAAGCTCTGCAATCTCGGCAATGGGCTGAAGCGTGCCGATCTCGTTGTTTGCATACATTACCGTGACAAGGCAGGTGTCGTCGCGAATGCAGTCACGCACAGCTTCGACATTCACAATACCGCATTCGGGCACGGGGAGAAGCGTCACCTCAAAGCCTTCGCCTTCAAGCTTTTTGAGCGTGTGGAGCACCGCGTGATGCTCGATCGCTGTTGAAATAATGTGCTTTTTGTTATGTCGTCGACCGAGCGCAGCAGCTGTGAGCAGCGCCTGATTGTCCGCCTCGCTGCCGCCGGAGGTGAATATTATCTCGTCAGGCTTGCAGCCGAGACGTGCTGCCACGCGTCCACGTGCCTCGGCAAGCGCTTCAGCGGCACGCTGACCCGCTGAATGAAGGCTCGACGGATTTCCGTATATTTCGTTGTAATACGGCATCATGGCTTCGATCGCCGTGCGGCTCGTTTTCGTTGTCGCCGCATTATCAAGGTAAATCTGCATAATGCTCTCCGTTATTTACTGTTCTGCGTAAAGTGCGGTTGAAAGATATCTGTCGCCTCCGTCGGGGAAGAGAACAACTATCGTTCGCCCGGCGTTTTCCTCACGCTGTGCAAGGCTGATCGCCGCGGCAAGTGTGCCTCCCGAGGAGATGCCGACGAGGAAGCCCTCACGGCGTCCAACGGTGCGTGCCGACTCAAAGGCGTCGTCGTCCGAGACCTTTATTATCTCGTCGTACACCTCGGTGTTCAGCACCTCGGGGACAAAGCCCGCGCCGATACCCTGTATCTTGTGAGCGCCTGCGCGACCCTCGCTCAGAACGGGGGAGGAGGCGGGCTCGACTGCGACTATCTTAACGCTTGGCTTTTTCTCCTTCAGATATTCGCCGACACCTGTAACGGTGCCGCCCGTGCCGACGCCAGAGACGAAAATGTCAACTTCTCCGTCGGTATCCGCAAATATTTCGGGACCCGTTGTCAGGCGGTGTGCCTTCGGATTCGAGGGATTTACGAACTGTCCCGCGATAATGCTGTTCGGTATTTCCGAGGCAAGCTCCTCGGCGCGTGCTATCGCGCCCGACATGCCCCTCGAGCCCTCGCTGAGCACGACCTCGGCGCCGTAAGCAGCCATAAGGCGGCGGCGCTCGACGGACATGGTTTCGGGCATTACGATGATCGCCCTGTAGCCGCGAGCGGCGGCGACTGCGGCAATTCCGATACCGGTGTTTCCGGAGGTAGGCTCGATTATTACCGAATCGGGCGAAAGCTTGCCGTCAGCCTCGTAGTCGTCGAGCATCTGAAGTGCAACGCGGTCCTTGACGGAGCCTGCGGGATTGAAGTATTCAAGCTTTGCAAGCAGCCTTGCCTTAAGTCCGAGCTCCTTTTCCGTGCGTGTGAGCTCAATGAGCGGCGTGTTTCCTATAAGCTTATCTATGGATGAATAAATCTTTGACATGATGGACTCCTTACTTTATGCTCTCGAATGCGCCTCGAAGGTCGTCGAGAATATCGTCGATGTGCTCCGTGCCTATAGAAAGGCGGATGGTGTTCGGATTAATGTTCAGCTCACAGAGCTCCTCAGAGGTCATCTGACTGTGAGTCGTGGTCGCAGGGTGAATTACAAGGCTCTTGACATCCGCGACGTTTGCGAGCAGCGAGAATATTCTGAGGCTGTCGATAAAGCGGTGGGCCTCATTCACGCCGCCTTTGATATCGAAGGTGAATATCGAGCCGCCGCCGTTCGGAAAATACTTTTCGTAAACTGCGTGGTCGGGGTGGTTGGGCAGTGACGGGTGATTAACACGCTCGACTGCGTCCTGCGAGGTGAGAAAATCGATAACGCGCTTTGTGTTTTCCGTGTGGCGCTCGACTCTGAGCGAGAGCGTTTCGATTCCCTGAAGCAGCAGAAATGCCGCGAACGGTGAGATAGTCGCTCCCATGTCGCGCAGCAGCACCGCGCGAATGTAGGTTACAAACGCCGCACGTCCCGCCGCTTCGGTGAAGGCTACGCCGTGGTAGCTCGGGTTCGGAGCGGCGACAGCGGGATATTTCCCGCTTGCCGACCAGTCGAAATTACCGCCGTCGACGATGATGCCGCCGAGCGTAGTGCCGTGACCGCCGAGGAATTTCGTGGCGGAATGAACGACGATATCCGCGCCGTGCTCGATGGGGCGAATGAGGTACGGAGTACCGAAGGTGTTGTCGACAACGAGTGGAAGTCCGTGACGGTGTGCGAGCTCTGCGAGCGCCGCAATGTCGGGCACATCGCTGTTCGGGTTTCCGAGAGTTTCGATATAAATCGCGCGGGTGTTGTCGCGAATGGCAGCTTCGACCTCGTCAAGGTCGTGAATATTAACGAAGCTTGCCGTGATGCCGAGCGTCGGCAGCGTGTGCGCGAGAAGGTTGTAGCTTCCGCCGTAGATCGTCTTCTGTGCTACAAAGTGTCCGCCGCTCTGACCGAGAGCCTGAAGTGTGTAGGTTATGGCCGCAGCACCCGATGCGAGCGCAAGAGCTGCAACGCCGCCCTCGAGAGCTGCAACGCGTCGCTCGAGCACGTCCTGTGTGGAATTTGTGAGTCTGCCGTAAATATTGCCCGCGTCCTCAAGACCGAAGCGAGCTGCCGCGTGAGCGCAGTCGTGAAATACATAGGAGGTCGTGGCGTAGATCGGCACGGCGCGTGCATCTGTTGCTATATCGGGAGTTTCCTGTCCTACATGGAGCTGAAGTGTTTCGAATTTCATAATTGATTTTTCCTTTCGTTTGTTGAATGTGGGATTGCGTGTCGGTTTGACCTCACATTCGTCCGAAACGGAAATTTGCTCTGACGAGCTGTTCAAAATAGTTC
>CAYNHY010000097.1:0-6929 GCA_964397225.1 uncultured Ruminococcus sp. | reverse complement strand
AGGTAGGGACCGCCGATCCACTCGTGCTTGTTGAGGTCATAGGTATACCAAGACCAGTATCCGGGAACCTCTCCTGTGTTGTACATGCAGTGCAGAAGACCTGCTTCCTCGTCGATTACTGGCTGAGAATAGCCGTAGCCGTGGAGACCTGCCTGCTTGAAGTCGGGCTTGTAAACTTCCTCATCGGCATTGATGAGAGTATCGGTCTCGGTGTCGATCTCGTATACTCTGAGCCATGCGCCCTCCTTACTGAAGCCCCAGCCGGAAGTATTCCAGGACTCATAGTACTTAGCCTTATCCTCGGCGATGACAGTGAGGATAATGTTGCCGTCCTTGGTCTGGTTTACGTTAGCCGTGCAGCTTCCGAATGCGTGAGGATACCAGATATTGTTGAGGATTACCTTACAGCCGTTAGATGTGATCTTAACGACGGAAATATCGTCCCATGTGAAGGTATCGGTGTAATCCCACTTGTTGGTGTTTGTGTCGTAGTTACCGTAGTTGTACTCAACATCACCGTTCTTCTCATTGGAGATGAACGCAACGTATGTACCGTTTGTGGTTCTTACGACTCTGGACTCGTGCCAGCCGTGAGTACCCGTACCGGTAGCATAAACTCCGCCGCCGGTTCCGAGGGCGTCGTCAACGATGATTGCCTGGGATATCTTGAGACCCGTTGCGGGATCCTCGTAGAGTGTACCGATATTCGAAGGTGTCGGGTCGTCTGCGGGGAGAGCGCCTGCATTGGCAAAGTCGATCTTGTAGGTGCGCTGAGTTGTAATAGCGGGCTCTGCTCCGGTTACGGTGAAGGTCGCCTTGAACTCAACGGAGCTCTTGGACTCAGCTGCCTTCTTGATAGCGTCGAAGCTGTCGAGAACGATCTCATCGTGAGAGGTTCTTACCTTAGTCTTGAGCCAATGCTTGAAATTATTCTCGTCGCCGAAGACATCGTTGAACTTGAAGGTGTAGCCCTCGTCGGGGAGAGCGTTGTTTACGTCCTCAGCCATGTTCTTGTTGAGAACAAGTGCGCCGAGAGATACGTAATCGGTAATAACGTTACCGCTCTCAATCTCCTTGACGGCGATCTTAACGTCGACCTCGGAGAATTCCGCGGATGCGCCGTGGTCGGCATTAACGTAATCCTGTCCGGGGAACGCAGCAAAGAGCTTTGCGTCGTTATCGAAGGCTATCGTGTACTTCGAAGCATCAAGTCCGGCGCCATTGATAATAGCCGCAGCAAGTATCTCGCGGGCAACATCCGTACCGACGCAGTAGAGGTTACCGAAGGTAAACATTACCTTGCCGTCGCTGTTTGTCTCGAGGTATCTTGTGGGATTCGAGATAAATGCGTTCGGTGTAACATCAGTGTCGGGGAAACGCGAGAAGATCGTAGCGACCTCTGCGCGGTTCGCACTCTTTGTGGGGTTGAATTTGCCGTTTTCGTCGCCGCGAACAAGACCGGTAAGTCTGAGCTGCTCGATAAAGTCGCGAGACCACTTCGGGAAGCTGCCCGCGTCTGCAAATTTGTCAGCGGGCTTGTCGGTCGTCATCTCGATGGACATATACTCGAGGAACTGTACAAGAAGCTTTGCAAGCTCCTGGCGGGAAACCGCTGTATCGGGGCGGAAGGTGCCCTCGGGATAACCCGTAACGAGCTCTTCCTTAACTGCCCAGCCGATAGCGTTTGCGTACCAACCGTTCTTCTTTACGTCAGTAAAGGTGAGCGATGAGCCGAGACCTGTTTCGGTCGCGCCTGCAAGGCGATAGAAGGTCGTAACGATCTGAGCACGTGTCATTTCCTCAAGCGGGACGAAGGTAGTTGCTGTCTTACCTTCCATGACACCGCGATCGTAAACGTTCTTGACTGCACTGTAGTACCAGTCCTTGAGCTTGATGTCCGTGAACGGGAGACCCGTATCATCGGCCGCGTAAGCTGTCAGTGAAACTATGCCGAAAAGCATGCAAACTGTCAGAAGTACGCTGAGTAAACGTTTTGTCATTTTTTCCTCCAAAAAAAATAAACTTCGCACAAGGCTTACGCCTTATTACATATATTATATCGGATTACTTCGGAAATTTCAAGTGTTTTTGTGCATTTAATCATCCTGAAGGCAAAAAATTAATTACAAAAGACAATTTACAATTCATAAGACATCCCGAAAAGCCTAATAATGATTGAGAACGGATCAAAGCATCATGCAAATTGGAAACGGGAGGAAAAATGAGAAAGCACAAACTCTTCGCCGCACGGCTTGCGGCGGTCATACTGACTCTTTCGGTACTCATCTCGCCGAGCGGCTCGGTCTTTGCGGCAGCAGACAGCGCGACCTCGGATTCGGTCTACGTCGGCGGAATGCCGCTTGGGATAAAGCTCTATACGCAAGGTCTGCTCGTTGTGGGCTTTTCGCCGGTTGAAACGGAATCGGGAAGCGTGGCTCCTGCTGAGGACGCGGGACTCGCACTCGGTGATATAATAACGGAGCTTGACGGCGAGCATCCGCAAAGCGCCGAGGAGTTTTCCGCTGCGCTCGGTCGCTCGACGGGTGATATCAGCGTGAAATATCTTCGCGGGGGCACTGAGCACACGGTGTCCGTCTCGCCCGCCGTTTCGCGTAGGGACGGACAGCCTAAGGTCGGGCTGTGGCTTCGCGACAGCACGGCGGGTATCGGTACTGTGACCTTCACCGAATGCGAAAGCGGCAATTTTGCAGCCCTCGGTCACGGCGTCAGCTCTCCGGGAGGCGAGACGGTCGTGATGACTCGCGGCACGGCTCTCGAGGCGAGAATATGCGGAATAAAGCGCGGCGAGGTCGGCGCTCCGGGTGAGCTTCGCGGCTATTTCACGGGGCGCGAGACAGGCACGGTAACTAAAAACACCGCCTGCGGAGTTTTCGGCACCTTTAACGAAATACCTATAAATCCGCTGTGCCCGACGCCGATGCCTCTCGGAAAAAAGAGCGAGCTTGAGCTCGGAGACGCCGAAATATACAGCACACTCGACGGGGACGTACCTGCCGTGTACAAGATCAGGGTCACAAGACTGACGCCAGCTTCCCCAAGCTTTGAGCTTGAAGTGTGCGACGGGGAGCTGCTTGAAAAGACGGGCGGTATCGTGCAGGGCATGTCGGGCAGCCCGATAATTCAAAACGGAAAGCTCGTCGGAGCCGTGACGCACGTTCTCATAAACAACCCGCGCCGCGGATATGGAATTTATATTGAAGACATGCTCGCCGCGGCGGGGTGATATGCAGGGGCTCTCGTGCTTGTTCGAGAGAGCCCCTGTCTTTCGTTCACCCCTTATTCCGGAAATACCGGCGAGCCGTCTGTCACCGTTACTCTGTACACGGCTGTCGCGTCGGAGACCGTGCTTTCGCCTTCTGCAAGCCTCCCTTCGAAATTCACAAGCACCGTGTCGCCCTCCTTTATATTCAGACGACGGACATATCTTGCGGCGCGAAGCTCGTCGAGAAGCACGGTGAATTCCGTTCCGAGCGACGGATCGGTACACAAAAGCGAGTCGTCAATCGTCATATATTCTTCGCACACATACGTTACCCTTCCGACAACGAACTCAAGATACGTCTCCTCCTCGGCTGGCACGGAGTGCTCCTTTACATAAGCTATCAGCTCTGCGGCAGCCTGTTTTCCTATATCGTAGGACACCGAAGCATTGAAAACATTAGTGCGAAGCGTGCCGTCCGACGAAACGCTCAGCACTCTCTTATACACGCCGAGCGCATCGTCACTCACGCTGAAGCAAACCCGCTCCGCCTCGGAGTCCGTGCTCCTCTCCGTTTTTTCACACTCGCCGAATCCGGACAGAAGCTGCCAAAATGCTTTACTGTCCGTCAGCATGTAAGAGGAGCTGTCGCTGCCGCTCTCGAGCGTGCAGTGCCCGAGCAGCACGTTCTCGCGCATGCCCGACTGACCGAGCAGCTCGCCGAGCGTTCGCGGAAACACCACCGTTTCTCTGATATAAGTGCAATACTCCCCTTCGACATAGGCTGCCACGACAAGCGACGGGGATACGCCGCGCACACTGTACACGGGGAGCTCGGCGCAATGCTTATAATTCATGCCGTCCTCGGCGGCAGCCTCGCCCACTGCCTCCGCCGTACCGAGCCTCTCGCCGATGTACTCGCTCGCCGCAGCACGCGCACGTGTGGTGTAAAACACGCCGTCGAGCTTGAGTGACGTGTACTTCTCGCACGGTGTTTTTTCCTCCCAGGTAAATACAAATGCCATCTCATCAACCGATACGCTGTAGCTGCCGTATTTTTTTGCGCTGTCGATATGATCGACGACATCGGCAGCGCTACCGTCACCAGAGCTTTCCCGCGGAGGAGCGTTCGGCCTTCGCAAATTCGGAAGCGACGCCGCGCAAAGCACGACTGCAAGCACAGCCGCCGCTGCCGTCAGCGTCCTTCGGCGAGGTGCGGCACGCCTCGGCTTTTCCATTGCCTCGGCGACAAGCGACAGCTCAAGCTCGCCTATCGCCTTCGAAATTTCGTATGCTTTCATAATTTCCTCCTCACAGGCTGACTCCGGCACGCAGCAGATACTCGCGAAGCCTTTTTCTGCACCGCCAAAGCATATTCTTCACCTTGCTTTCGCTGCATGAATACATTCTTGCAATATCGGCGACCGTGTCTAAGAAGTAATATCTTCTTATGAATACGCAGCGCACAGTTTTTTTCCCGCCCTTCAAGAATTCTCCGACAAGGCGTGCAGTCTCCTGCGCGTCGAGGGTGTCGCAAATTCCGTCGTCCGCTACTTCTCCGAGCTCGTCAAGCGACAGCTGTAGTGTCGGTGAGCGCTTCTGCCTTCCGTCGTGCTCAACTCTCCGAAGCGCCGTTCGACGCGCCACCGCCGCAAAATACGCGCTCGCCTTTTCGGAAATATTCGGCGGAATGGAGCGCCACAGAGCGAGATATGTGTCGTTGAGACATTCTTCAATGTCCTCATCCGACGCCAGTATGCCCTTTGCCACGCTGCGGCACAGCGCACCGTAGGAGCGCGCTGTTTCCTCGACGGCACGCTCGTCGCGTGACAGATAAAGCTTGATGATATCCGCGTCGTTCATGTCATCCCTCCCTTCGCTTTCATAATATAAGTGCGTTTTCCGTCGCTTGCGTCTCACGCTTTGACAAATTTTTTCTTTATTATAGCACAATACTCCCTCTGCGGCAACAGCGCAAGGCGGCGTCGGTCTGCTTTTGACCGACGCCGCCGTTTCAGCTAAGGCTTTTTTCGATTATTTTAAGATTTGTCGGAACAATACCCGCCGCCTCGTACACGATCTCGCTGATCTGAGCCGCCTCGCCCGGTGAGAGTGCCTCAGAGCTTACAACGACGCTCGCACTCTCACCGCTGACCATCGCGACGCACCTTTCAAAGCCGCGCGACATTACCATCGCCTCTATCTGTCCCTCCTTCTCGATCTCAAGCGCGATCCGATTCATATCGGCCATTGCGACAGCACGTGCGTCGGGCAAAGCGTCAGAGCTTTCCGTAACGTCGAGCAGCACCTCCATTGCCTCATCGCGAGCCTGCTGCCTGCCGAGCGAAAGTGTTGCGAAATAATCCTCGTCGCCGTCCGCTGCCACGTCAAGCACGTCACCTCCAGTCGGCACGCCCGTATCAATGCTTTCAAGGTCGACCGCCATTCGGCGTCCCCCGTCCGTCTCGCCTCCCGCTATCAGAAAATTAAGCACCGCCGCACAGCCGACGACGAGCACGGCACACATTACAGCCGCCGTTCTTTTCGAAATATGTGCTTTCACCGTCACGAATGCGCGGCGGATCCCGCGCCACGCACCTTCTGCGTATTTTTTCAACACAGCCGCCTCCGTTTATGTATAATTTACATATCTATAATATGCCGCACCTCGAACGGATATTACTATGAGCTCACGCTTATCCTGCTTGTTGCTATACCGAGCGCCGCCGAAAGCAGTGAGACAAGCTTTGTTTTCACTCGCGGCGTGTCTCCGCCGTCGCAGACGACCGCGACTCCGCGAATTCTCGGGTATATCTCAGTCACGGTCACGGGGGATGTGCCGTTTTTGTTTTCAATTATAATATAGTCGGAGGAATACGACGAGGAGCCGGAGCCGGAGCTCTCGTCACGCCGCTCGGCATATACCTTCTCGCTCGCGCAATCGAGCGTTACGAGCACGCTGACGTTCCCGACGCCGTCAACCTCCGAGCACAGTGCTCGTATTTTCTCCTCGAGCCTTTCCGTATATGTAGTGACATTCAGCTCAAGCTCCGTCGCGCCGTCCGAGCTTTCCTCCTTTCCCGAAGGCAAGAGCAGCATCACGATCCCGATAAGCATCGCTGCCGCAATGACAAACGCGCTCCTTCTCTTTCCGAACCGTTTTAAGATATCCATACCCTCTCCTTTCACGGACCGAACACGTAGACACGGCAGGCGAGCAGCTTTGCGAAATATTCCTGTATCTCGCGCCGCCGAGAGGCGTTCTTCTCTTCAACGAACAGCTGAAGCTCGGTAATCTTGACGTTTTGCAGGTCGCTGTCGTCTATTATCAGCCGAACTCCGATGCGCTCCGCTTCAAGCGAAAACTCTCGCTCGCACTGCTCCGCCACGGCACGCGAGACAGAGTCCGCAGAATAGGACAGCACGTTCTCTGTGTATCTCGACTCTCCGCCCTCGGCTTGCGGTCTGCTCGGAAAGTCGTCAAGTGACAGGCTGCCGAGCGATGTCAGCGGAGCAGTTATTACAAGAAGCATCAAAAGCTGCGCCGTAAGGCTGACATATTTCGTCGTGCCGCCATCCTTCGGCAGAAATGCGAGAACAGCGCTCGACAGCGCGCCGATTAGAAGCACGCCCCTTATGTAAAGCTCCACTTTTCCTCCGTTCCGTCGCATGCCGAGCTCTTTATGCGGCGCCGACGGTCATAAACAGC
>CAYNHY010000096.1:0-6948 GCA_964397225.1 uncultured Ruminococcus sp. | reverse complement strand
CCCCTTTCCGAAAAGCTTAAAAAGGCTTGCTTTGTCGACGACTTCAAGGACCTTGATGCCTCGCCCCTCGCATGCGCCTACGCACGCGCCCGCGGCACGGACAGACTTTGCTCCTTCGGCGATTGGGTAGCGCTCTCCGACGTCTGCGACGTCCCCACCGCAATGCTTATAAAGCAGGAGGTCTCCGACGGCGTTATCGCCCCCGGCTACGAGCCCGAGGCGCTTGAAATCCTCAAGACAAAGCGTAACGGCAGCTACAATATCGTCGAGATCGACCCCGATTACGTCCCCGAGGAGATCGAGACAAAGGACGTCTTCGGCATCACCTTCGAGCAGGGCAGAAATAATTTCAAGATCGACCGTGAGCTGCTTTCGAACATCGTAACGGCAAACAAGACTCTCCCCGAGAGCGCGGCTCGCGACCTTATAGTTTCGCTTATCACACTTAAATATACTCAGTCGAACTCCGTGTGCTACGCCGTTGACGGACAGGCGATAGGTGTCGGCGCGGGACAGCAGTCGCGCGTACACTGCACGAGACTCGCAGGCGGCAAGGCGGACACATGGTTCCTCCGCCAGCACGAGCGCGTGCTTTCGCTTCCCTTCCTTCCGGAGCTTCGCCGCGTCGACCGCGACAACGTTATCGACGGCTACATCAACCAGAACGAGGAGGACGTCTGCGCGGAGGGAAATTGGCAGAAATACTTCACCTGCCGCCCCGACGTGTTCACCCGCGAGGAGCAGAGAGCGTATCTTGACACGCTCGACGGCGTGTCGCTCGGCTCGGATGCGTTCTTCCCGTTCGGAGACAATATCGAGCGCGCAGCGAAGAGCGGCGTAAAGTACGTAGCCGAGCCCGGCGGCTCGATCCGCGACAGCATCGTAATTGAGACGGCAGATCGCTACGGAATGGTGATGGCGTTCACGGGAATGAGACTGTTCCACCATTAAAAAAAGCTGCGCGGCGGCGCGGAGCACGCACGAACAGCGAAGCGGCGCTTTGCACGTTCAATAATCATGCCCGACGGCGCTTTTGCCGCGAGCATGCCTTTGCGTCCTCGGACGCTTATTATCCCCCTAAAAAACAACAATGCCGCCTCAGGCGGCGGAACGGAGACTTTTCATGAAGCTTATGGTCATTGGCGGCGGCGGCAGAGAGCACGCCATCATAAAAAAGCTAAAGGAAAACACCACCGTTACCGAGATATTCGCTCTTCCCGGTAACGGAGGCATCGCGCACGACGCCGTGTGCGTGCCGATAAGCGCAGTCGATATCGACAGCATAGTCGACTTCGCCGTCGAAAATAAAATAGATTACGCCGTCGTAGCCCCCGACGACCCGCTTGTCCTCGGCTGCGTCGACGCGCTCGAGAGCGCCGGCATCCCCGCCTTCGGTCCCGGCGCGGACGCCGCTATAATCGAGGGAAGCAAGGTCTTCTCCAAGCACCTCATGAAGAAATACGGCATCCCCACCGCCGCATGCGAGATATTCGACGACATGAACGCCGCACTCGAGTACCTTAAGGACGCGCCCGTCCCCACCGTCATCAAGGCGGACGGACTCGCACTCGGTAAGGGCGTTATTATCGCTGAGACCCGTGAGGAGGCTCGCGACGCCGTGCTCGCCATGATGCGCGACAAAACCTTCGGAAAAAGCGGCGAGCGCATCGTCATCGAGGAGTTCCTTACAGGTCCCGAGGTCTCCGTCCTCTCCTTCACCGACGGAGAATGCGTCGTCCCCATGATCTCCTCAATGGATCACAAGCGCGCCGGTGACGGCGACACCGGACTCAATACGGGCGGCATGGGCACCGTCGCACCCAATCCCTATTACACCGACGAGATAGCAGCGGAGTGCATGGAGAAGATTTTCCTCCCCACCGTCCGCGCAATGAAGGCAGAGGGTCGCACCTTCAAGGGCTGCCTCTACTTCGGACTTATGCTCACCGCAGACGGACCGAAGGTCATCGAGTACAATTGCCGCTTCGGCGACCCCGAGACTCAGGTCGTCCTTCCCCTGCTCGAGAGCGACCTGCTCACCGTTATGCAGGCAACAACGAACGGCACCCTCGCCGAGACCGAGGTCCGCTTCTCCGATAGCCACGCGTGCTGCGTTATCATGGCGTCGGGCGGCTACCCCTCCTCTTATAAGAAGGGCTTCGAGATAGCTCTCCCCGAGAGTGTCGAGAGCAGCGTCTACGTCGCCGGTGCAGCTGCCGACGGCGAACGGCTCGTTACCTCGGGCGGACGCGTGCTCGGCTGCGTCGGCGTGCGCGACAGCCTCCCCGAGGCTATAGACGCCGCATACGAAATTGCCGGGGCTATCTCCTTCGAGGGAGCCTTCTACAGACATGACATCGGTCGCCGTGCTATGGCGGCCTTGGAGGAAAAGTAATGGTTTACAGAATTTACGTTGAAAAGAAAAAGAGCCTCGCGCATGAGGCGCACGCCCTCCTCTCCGACGCTGTCGGACTTCTCGGTATAAAGTCCCTCAGGGACGTCCGCGTTATCAATCGCTACGACGCCGAGAATATTACCGAGGAGCTCTTCGAGCGCGCCGTCGGCACTGTTTTCTCCGAGCCTCAGCTCGATATCGCCTCAAAGCAGGTAGAGCTCGACGGCGCGACCGTCTTCGCCGTAGAATACCTCCCCGGTCAGTACGACCAGAGAGCCGACTCCGCCGCTCAGTGCATTCAGATAATCTCGCAGGGCGAGCGCCCCACCGTCCGCACCGCAAAGCTCTACGCCCTCTACGGCGAGCTCTCCGACGCGGAGGTTGACGAGATTAAGAAGTACGTCATTAACCCCGTCGAGGCGCGCGAGGCTTCCCTTGAGCTGCCCGAGACGCTTGAGACAAGCTACGATATCCCTACCTCCGTCGCAACGCTCGACGGCTTTATCGAGCTTGACCGAGACGGACTTGCAGCGCTTGTCCGTGAGCTCGGACTCGCAATGGATACAGACGACATCGCCTTCTGTCAGGCTTACTTCAAAAACGAAAAGCGCGACCCCACGATCACCGAAATTCGCATGATCGACACCTATTGGTCGGACCATTGCCGCCATACCACCTTCCTTACCGTAATCGACGACGTTACCTTCGACGACGAGCTCGTTCAGAGCGCCTATGAGGATTACCTCGCTGCTCGACGCAGTGTCGGCAGAACAAAGCCCGTCTGCCTCATGGACGTCGCGACAATTGCAGTCCGCTGCCTCAAGGCGGCAGGAAAGCTTGAGCGCCTCGACGAGTCCGAGGAGATCAACGCCTGCACCGTCAAGATAAACGTCACCGTCGACGGCAAGAGCGAGCCGTGGCTGCTCCTTTTCAAGAACGAAACGCATAACCACCCCACCGAGATCGAGCCCTTCGGCGGCGCGGCTACCTGCATCGGCGGAGCAATTCGCGACCCGCTGTCCGGCCGCTCCTACGTCTACGGAGCAATGCGCGTTACAGGTGCCGCCGACCCCACAGTTCCCGTCTCCGAAACGCTCGAGGGCAAGCTCCCGCAGCGTAAAATCGTCACAACAGCCGCAGCCGGATACTCTTCCTACGGTAACCAGATCGGACTTGCCACAGGCATCGTCGACGAAATATATCACCCCGGCTACGCCGCAAAGCGTATGGAGATCGGCGCAGTTGTCGCCGCCGCTCCCGCAGAGAACGTCCGCCGCGAGCGCCCCGCACCGGGAGACGTCGTTATCCTCCTCGGAGGCGCAACGGGTCGTGACGGCTGCGGAGGTGCGACAGGCTCCTCCAAGTCCCATAACGCCCACTCCCTCGAGAGCTGCGGCGCCGAGGTCCAGAAGGGTAACGCTCCCGAGGAGCGCAAGCTTCAGAGACTCTTTAGAAACGGCGACGCCTGCCGCATGATCAAGCGCTGCAACGACTTCGGCGCGGGCGGAGTTTCCGTCGCTGTCGGAGAGCTCGCAGACGGCCTTCGCATCGACCTTAACGCCGTACCTAAGAAGTACGAGGGTCTTGACGGCACGGAGCTCGCAATCAGCGAGTCTCAGGAGAGAATGGCTGTCGTCGTAGAGCCCGAGAATGTCGACGCCTTCCTCGCGCTCGCCGCAGAGGAAAACCTTAACGCAACGGTCGTCGCCACCGTCACCGAGGAGGCAAGACTCGTCATGAGCTGGAACGGCGCCGATATCGTCAATATCAGCCGCGAATTCCTCGACTCGAACGGCGCCGATAAGCACACAAAGGTCCACGTCACCGCTCCCGCACTCGAGAAGAAGACAGTAGAGGGAAGCTTCACCGAGAATATCAAGGCTCTCGCCGCCGACCTTAACGTGTGCTCGAAGCGCGGACTTTCCGAGCGCTTTGACTCCACCATCGGCGCGGGAAGCGTCCTTATGCCCTTCGGCGGTAAGAATCAGCTCACCCCCGTCCAGGCAATGATACAGAAAATTTCCGTCGAGAAGAAGCACACCGACGACTGCTCCTTCATGGCGTTCGGCTATGACCCGTTCGTCACCGAGCAGAGCCCCTACCACGGCGCGTACCTCGCAGTCGTCGAGTCCGTTGCGAAGCTTATCGCCTCGGGCGCCGAGTTCTCCGACGTCTACCTCACCTTCCAGGAATATTTCGAAAAGCTCGGAAACGACGCTGCACGCTGGGGCAAGCCGCTCGCAGCTCTCCTCGGCGCCTTCAAGGCGCAGATGGAGCTCGGTATCGGCTCTATCGGCGGCAAGGACTCAATGAGTGGCTCGTTCGAAAAGCTCGACGTCCCCCCGACACTCGTTTCCTTCGCCGTTACCACCGGAAAGACCGACGACGTCGTCTCCCCCGAGCTTAAGGCGGCAGGACACAATATCTACCTTATCACACCCGAGTACGACGAAAATTCGCTCCCGAAGACCGACTCCCTGCTCGACGTGTTCGCCCGCGTTACGGCTCTTCAGAGAAGCGGCAAGGCAGTCGCTGTCTACACACCCTGCATGGGCGGAGTCGCCGAGGCTGTAATGAAGATGTCCTTCGGTAACTTTGTCGGAGCGGAGCTCTCGGGCATTACCCTCGACGAGCTCTTCGGCAAGCGCTGCGGCTCGTTCGTCCTCGAGACGACCTGCGAAATAGACGGCGCACGCCTTATCGGACGCACGAGTGCTGAGGAGAAGCTTACACTCGACGGCGACGGCATCGCGCTCGGCGAGCTGCTCGGCATTTACGAGGAACGCCTCGAGAGCGTCTTCCCGTGCAACATCCCGGAGAGCGGTACACCCGTTGAGAATTTCGAGTATCGCGCAGAGTCCTACCCCGCTCCCGCCGTCAAGTGCGCACGCCCGCGCGTGCTCATTCCCGCCTTCCCCGGCACAAACTGCGAGTACGACTCCGCTAAGGCTGTCCGCGACGCGGGTGCAGAGCCCGAGATCGTCGTTATTCGCAATCTCGATTCCGCGGCGATCAGCTCAAGCGTCGAGAGCTTCGCGGATAAGCTGAAGAGCGCGCAGATGATATTCATCCCCGGAGGCTTCTCCGGAGGAGACGAGCCCGACGGCTCGGCGAAGTTCATCACGGCATTCTTCCGCAACGAGCAGATACGCGAGGGAGTAACAGAGCTGCTTGAGCGCCGCGACGGACTCATGTGCGGCATCTGCAACGGCTTCCAGGCACTTATAAAGCTCGGACTCGTTCCGTTCGGTAAGATAATCGACACCGACGAGACCTGCCCCACGCTTACCTTTAATACAATAGGTCGCCACCAGTCGCGCATCGTTCGCACGAGAGTCGCGTCGAATAAGTCACCGTGGCTCGCGCTGACCGAGGTCGGAGAGGTATATTCCGTGCCGATCTCGCACGGTGAGGGACGCTTCCTCGCAGACGAAGCGCTCATCCGCCGCCTTGCCGAGAACGGACAGATAGCAACGCAGTACGTTGACCTTGACGGCAACGCGACAGGCGACGTACACTTCAACCCGAACGACTCCGCATACGCGATAGAGGGAATTACGTCTCCCGACGGACGCGTGTTCGGAAAGATGGGACACAGCGAGAGAATAGGACGCGGACTGTACCGCAACGTGCCCGGCGAGTACGACATTCGCATGTTCGAGGCGGCAGTCAAGTACTTTAAGTAAAGAAAGAGACGCGCGCAATCGCGAATACACAAGCGCCTTGCACCAACATAAGGTCTGTTCGCAACACGAACGTCTAAGCAACCAAAAGCTTTACTCAATTTTTCCCCGGCTTCTGTCTCTTGCATGCAAGAGACAGAAGTCGGAAATTTGTAGGGTCTTGGGGTAAAGCCCCGAGTCGCCCTGCCGCCCTCTTGCAAGCAAGAGACGCGAAATTACCTACGCCTTAAAAGGTGTCGGACGGTGCCTGACCCGAGCTCCGCAGAGCTCGGAATACCCTGCCGCACGAACGGTTTGTGCTGAGCGCGGCGGCTGCGGACGGTGCCTGACGCGCGAGCCGCAGCTCGCGAAGCTTCCCTGCTGAATTAACGGCTTGCACAAGGCGCGGCATAACCTATATCAATTCATATTCCGAAAGGAGCCGACCTATGGCTTATAAAACCGATATCGAAATCGCCCAGGAGTGCGAAATGCTCCATATCTCCGAAATTGCCTCCCGCGCTCATATCGACCCGAAGTACGTCGAGCAGTACGGCAATTATAAGGCTAAGATCGATCCCGCCCTCATCGAGAACAGTGAGCGCGAGAACGGTAAGCTCATCCTCGTTACGGCAATTACCCCCACACCCGCCGGCGAGGGCAAGACTACAACAACGATCGGCCTTGCCGACGGCCTTCGCCGTATAGGTAAGGACGTCACCGTCGCCCTCCGCGAGCCCTCACTCGGCCCCGTGTTCGGAGTCAAGGGCGGTGCCGCAGGCGGCGGCTACGCGCAGGTGGTGCCCATGGAGGATATCAACCTCCACTTCACGGGCGACTTCCACGCCATCGGCGCCGCAAATAATCTTCTTGCAGCAATGCTCGATAACC
>CAYNHY010000095.1:0-7107 GCA_964397225.1 uncultured Ruminococcus sp. | reverse complement strand
GCCTACAAGCCCCTGCGCGAGGCGCCGTCGCTTGCAGTGCTTATCACCGCCATCGGCGTCAGCTACTTTCTCCAGAATGCCGCACAGCTCCTGTGGGGCTCCGACCCGAAGGTATTTACCTCCGTTATCCCCTTTGACTCTGTCAGCCTGGCGGGCGGACGGCTCGTAATTACCCCCGAGTCCATCGTTACCGTCGCTGCCTGCGTCGTTATCATGGTCGCCCTCTCGCTTTTTACCTCGAAGACGAAAATGGGTAAGGCGATGCGCGCAGTCTCCGAGGATCGCGCAGCCGCGCAGCTAATGGGCATCAATGTCAACTCGACGATATCGCTCACCTTCGCTATCGGCTCGGCACTTGCAGCCGTTGCCGGAGTCCTGCTCTGCTCCGCTTATCCGACCCTCTCGCCCACGACCGGCTCCATGCCCGGCATCAAGGCGTTCACGGCGGCGGTATTCGGAGGCATCGGAAGCATTCCGGGGGCTATGCTCGGCGGAATTCTCCTCGGTATTATCGAGATCTTCGCCAAGGCGTATATTTCCACGGAGCTTTCCGACGCTATCGTATTCGGCGTGCTCATTCTCGTGCTCCTTGTGAAGCCCGAGGGTCTGCTCGGTCGCCGCGTCCGCGAAAAGGTTTGATATCAGGAGGACTCACATGAAAAAGCTGAAAATGAAAAAGCAGACCCGCCAAAGCTTTATTACAGTGCTCGGCGTGGTCGCAGCGTATATAGCCGTCAGTGTCGCAAGAAGCGGCGGACTGCTCTCGTATTCCCTTCGCGGACAGCTCGTCCCGATCTGCGCGTACATCGTTCTCGCGCTCTCGCTCAATCTCACCGTCGGAATCCTCGGTGAGCTCTCGCTCGGTCACGCGGGCTTCATGAGCATCGGCGCCTTCACGGGGGCTGTCATCTCAATGGCGCTCTCCTCGTCGGTCGAGTCGACCTCTCTTCGCCTTATCCTATCGCTGCTCTGCGCGGCGTGCCTTGCGGGAATATTCGGCTTCCTTATCGGTCTGCCCGTGCTCCGTCTGAGAGGCGACTATCTTGCGATAGTTACGCTTGCCTTCGGCGAGATAATCAAGACCGTTGTCAACTGCCTTTACATCGGCAAGGACTCCTCCGGTCTCCACGTGAGCCTCGAAAACGTTGAGGCACTCGGACTCGACGAGACCGGCGTGGCGATAATCAAGGGACCTATGGGTGCCGTCGGCATCAAGCCCATTGCCACCTTCGGCGCGGGCTTTGCGCTTATAATCGTCACCCTCGCGGTAATATTCACGCTTATCGACAGCCGCACGGGTCGCGCGATAATGGCTATCCGCGATAACCGCATTGCAGCGGAGTCCGTAGGCATCGGCATCACGAAATACAAGATGACGGCGTTCGTTATGTCCGCGGCACTCGCGGGCGCGGGCGGCGCGCTCTATGCGCTCAACTACTCCACCGTCGTCCCCTCGCAGTTTAACTACAACACGTCGATACTCATTCTCGTTTACGTTGTGCTCGGAGGCATCGGCAATATGCGCGGCAGCATTATTTCGGCAGCCGTGCTAGTGCTGCTGCCCGAGCTGCTTCGCGCTGTTGACCGCTACAGAATGCTCGTCTACGCGCTCGTGCTCATATTAGTTATGATAATGAGAAACAACAGGTACGCCAAGGAGCTTCTTGCCCGTGCCGTCGCATTCGTGCTTCGGCCGGTAAGACGCCTTACTAAAAAAAGCGACCGAGCCGAGAGTGAAAAGAAAGAGGAGGCAAACGCATGAGTAAAATGGTACAGCTGCCGAGCGACGCTATAATCCCGGAGCGCGACATTGACAAGCATCCCGTGCTTGAGGCGCGCCACCTCGGAATAGATTTCGGCGGACTTCGCGCCGTCGACGACTTCAACCTCACGATAGGAAAAACGGAAATCGCGGGGCTTATCGGTCCGAACGGCGCGGGAAAGACCACGGTCTTCAACCTGCTGACGAAGGTATACCAGCCGACTCGCGGAACCTTTCTGCTTGACGGACACGATACGCACAGCATGAACACCGTGCAGATAAACCGCGCGGGCATCGCGCGCACCTTCCAGAATATCCGACTTTTCAACGACCTGACCGTCGAGGACAATGTCAAGGTCGGTCTGCACAACTCCATGCATTACTCTATGCTGTCGGGCATTCTCCGTCTGCCGTCGTACTGGCGCGAGGAGAAGCGCGCTCACGAGCGCGCGATGGAGCTGCTGTCGATATTCAACATGGAATACACCGCAGGCTTTAAGGCGGGCAGCCTTCCCTACGGCGTGCAGAGACGTCTTGAAATTGTCCGTGCGCTTGCGACCGAACCGAAGCTGCTGCTCCTTGACGAGCCCGCGGCGGGAATGAACCCCTCGGAGACGGCGGAGCTGATGGAGAACATTCGGAAGATACGCGACACCTTCGGCATTGCAATAATGCTCATCGAGCACGACATGAACCTTGTCATGGGAGTGTGCGAGGGCATCGCGGTGCTTAATTTCGGTAAGATAATCGCCAAGGGCACGCCCGACGAGATCCGTCAAAATCCCGCGGTCATCGAGGCTTACCTCGGCAAGAGCGAAGGCTGAGTCCGACGCTGAGAATAATTATTACAAACGGAGTTCACAATGTCAATGCTCAAGGTTGAAAACATAAATGTGTATTACGGCAGCATACACGCCGTTCGCGACGTCTCCTTCGAGGTCAACGAGGGTGAGATCGTCACGCTCATCGGAGCCAACGGCGCGGGAAAGTCGACGACGCTGAACACGGTGTCGGGACTTCTGCACGCGAAAACGGGACGGATCGAATTCCTCGGTCACGACCTGCACGGAGTTGCGCCGAACAGGATAGTTACCTACGGTCTGACGCAGGTGCCCGAGGGACGCCACGTGTTCGCTCAGATGACGGTCGAGGAGAATCTTGACCTCGGCGCGTACACGAGACGCGCGTCGGAGAAGGCAGACTCGCTTGCAGACGTGTACGAGCGCTTCCCGAGACTTAAGGAGCGCCGCCGTCAGCCGGCGGGTACGCTTTCCGGCGGTGAGCAGCAGATGCTTGCAATGGGACGCGCGCTGATGTCTCACCCGAAGCTTCTCATGCTCGATGAGCCGTCGATGGGACTGGCGCCGATACTTGTCGATCAGATATTCGATATTATAAAGGAGCTGCACGCCTCGGGCGTCACGATACTGCTCGTTGAGCAGAACGCGCGCAAGGCACTTGCGATAGCCGACCGTGCTTACGTTCTCGAGACGGGAAGCGTGGCTGTCAGCGGCACGGGCGCTGAGCTCATGGCAAGCGACCGAGTCCGCAAGGCATATCTCGGAGGCTGACAACCGAGCAGGCTGCAGGGGCAGAAGCCTGCTCATTAATAACAAAGCATCCCGCACGGGGAGCAGTTCAATTAGACTACTCTCCGCTACGGGATGTTTTGTTATACACTTATAATGCCGCAGGACACCGTGCGGCAGAATTCAGCCAACACCGCGTGCGGGGCGGGCGCGCGTTTCCCGTAATTGAGATTTTTTTCGTTTTTGGGAGCAGGCAACGCAGCTGTAACGCAAAAACGGGCACCCGACTCGGGTGCCCGTTCTGTTCTGCGACATTGTCGAATTCGCCTTAGCGAAGTCTGTCGTCAACCATTATTCTTCTGAAGGTCCTGATGCGCTCCACGTCGATCTCAAGCTCCTCGACTATCCACTTCTCGACCTTCTCGCGCCAATCTCCCTCGCCCGGAAGATTGTCGAGCTGATTGATGAGGAAGCCCCACTGGTACTCGCCCGTCATCGTGCGAAGTCTCGTTCCGACGTCGCACTGCTCGAAGTTCGTCAGCTCATAATCCTTCTCGATATCCTCCTTGGATACGCCGAGAAGTGCTTCGATAACGCATGCGAGCGTTCCGGTACGGTCGGCTCCGCCGTAGCAGTGGAAGTAAAGCGGCACGCCCTTCTCGACGCAGTCGAAGACGAAGGTCATTATCTGCTGCCACATCTCCTTGCTTGCTATCGTGTACCACTGGCAATGTTCGGGACGGCAGTAGAGGATGTCCTCGCCGAGCTTGGAGTAGTTTTCGGGCGACTCCTCCGTACCGCGAAGGTTAAGGTCGGCGCCGATGCCGAGTCTGTCGTGGAGAATTGCACGTGCTGCCTCGGGCTCGTGAAATGCGCTTCCGCGATAGAGCTTGCCGTAGCTGATACGACCGCCCTTGCAGTATTTGCCGCCGAGGTCTCGGATATTGGTCGCAGCCGTTCCGCAATCTATCATGCGGAGCGCGCCGATCGGTCTGAGGAAGCCTCTTTCCGTTACGACGCCGTCGCGGGTTACCGTGTAATCCGCTCCGATACGCGGGCAGACGTTCTTAATGCAGATATCGCCCTCGTAGACCTTCTCCTCGTAGGAAATACCGGTGTATCTGTCGTAGACTCGCAGCACGCCGCCGTCCGTGTGGATCTTCGCACCGAAGGGCAGTGACTTGTCGTAATCTGCGTCACGCTTGATATAATTACGAATGTACGAGGTCTCGTGCTCGGAGTAATCGTAGGTAACATCGGAAAGGTAAGCCTCGACCGCGGGGTTCGTATGGCTGTACTCGACGATGTGAGTATTGTTGAGTCCGACAAGGTCGACCTTCTCGGGGCAGCCTGCGATCATCGAGCGGCGGAAGCGGTTGATCTCGTCCTCGCTAAATCCGAGGGACGCGACCCAGGAGATGACATGCTCGCTGAAGTTTTTACCTGCGACGACGGAATTTATCTCGACGCGGAACTTTCGCCAGTCCATGCTGTTTCGAAGCGGGGTGCGACCGGTATTTGCGAAATTCGTCAGCTCGAGATCCTTCTCTATATCCTCCTCGCTAACGCCGAGAAGGGCGAGAATTATGCACACGAGCGTGCCGGTGCGGTCGGCGCCGCCCGCGCAATGTACATAAAGCGGCTCGTTCTTTTCGACGCTGTCGAAAACGAAGGTGAGCATCTCGCGCCAGGTCGCGTCGTCGCCGAGGCGGTACCAGCGGCAATCCCTCGGGCGGCAGTAGCGAATATCCGTGCCGAGAAGTGAATTCTCAGCCCAGGAATACATATCACCCTTCAGGTCGAGCTCGGCGCGAACGCCGAGGCGATCAACGAGCACACGGCGAGCCTCAGTTGCGTCATCGATCTGACTTCCGCGGATGATGCGGGAATATCTTACCGTGCCTCCGTCGCACTTCATACCGCCGAGGTCACGGACATTGCGAAGTCCGATGCCGCCGTCGATGGCGCGAAGCGCGCCGTTTGCACGGATTATGCCGAAGTCCTCGACCTCTCCGTTGCGGACGACAGTGTATGTCGAATCGACGCCGGGCACAAGGCCCGAAACTGTGCCGTCGGTCACGACATATTCGGTATGAGCGCCGCGGTCGTGGATGTGAAGCTCCGCGCCGTTCGTGTCGAAGGTGTAGGAGAGAGGCTTTGACATATCGCGGCCCGTTTGACGCGAAGCGTACTCAAGCACGTGGGAGACGACAGGGTCGCGCATTGTATAATGGGTATTCGTCAGGTACTCGTCGACAGTCGGGTCTACCTGATAGAATTCAGTGACCTTAATGTCATTTATCTTATCAAGGTCAATATCCTCGGGCTCGCCGTCGATGACAGCGCGGCGGAAGGCATTTATCTCCTCGGAAGTAAAGCCGAGCGATCCGACGAAGGAGAGCACGCGGTCGCGAAGCGTGCGGCGCGCGGGAAGCTCCTCGTAAAGCTCAAACATAAGTCCTCGCCAAGCGCCGGAGGAGCGAAGTCTCCACGCGTCGTCGTCGCGGCTGAAATTGGTCAGCTCGAAGTCGAGATCGATGTCGTTACGGCTGACACCGAGAATTGCCTCTATAATGCACGCGAAGGTACCCGTGCGGTCGGCACCTGCGGCGCAGTGGAAATACATAGGCAGCCCTTCGCGAACGCAGTCGAAGGTATAGCGGATAAACTGCTTCCAGCTCTCGTGGCAACTGACAGTGTAGAACTGATGGTGCTCTGCGTAGAAATAACGAATATCGTCGCCAAGGGGAGAAGCACTCGCGCGGTGCTCCGACACTCCGCGAAGCTCAAGCTCGGCGCGAACACCGAGACGGTCAACGAGAATACGTCGTGCGGTATCAGCATTATCGATCTCACTTCCACGGAAGAGCATGCCGTAGCGGATGTGTCCGCCGTCGCATGGGATTCCGCCAAGGTCGCGTCCGTTATAAAAGCCGTCCTCACCATCTATCTGACGAAGCGGGTCCGTGGGACAAATAGTGCCCTGAGCGACGGTCTCGCCGCCCACGCGGACGGTGAATTTGCTGTCGAGCATCGGCGTAAGGGAGGGCGAGAAGATAGCTCTTTCGGATTCCGGTACGATGTAGGTAATGCCCGAGCCCGCGTCACACAGTGTGAGCTCACCCGAGGGGACACCTTCGGGAAGGAGGGCAGGAAGCGAGCCGAGGCGCTCACCTCCTCGCACGACGTAATCGAGCACGCGGGAATCAAGCTTGTCGGCGGGGTCGTATTTGACCTCATCGAGGAATTCGCGAACCCTCTTCGGGGTCTGCGAATAGGTGATGATACTGTTTGTCATCTTTATATCTCCGATCTGAAATGGGCGCGACAAGTTAGCGCACCCGTCATGACAATATTGTACAGCAGAGCGAAGAGCAATTTGTTAACATATCGTGAACATTGCGCCGAAATTGAAGAAAGATGTCATCTTGTAGATTCGGTGGACCACGATAATTAAAAAGCCGACGCCATACGCGACGGAGCTTGCAGGGCGGGCGGTTATGGCTGAGGAATGGGAACTGAGTAGTGCGGTTCTGCTTGCAGTATGCGTCGCTGCGGTGCATGGTGGTAATTGTCTGCCCGGAATCAGAATTCCGGTATTGCGGCAGCTGTGACGTAAGTTACGCAGGTATTTACGTATGGTGGGGCGGTAAAATGAAAAAACCACCTTGGAAAGTGCAAGTGAATTACGGCTTTCGAAGGTGGGCATTCAGGCATGCGCCTAAAAAAGGAAAAAAGCACTTCGAATGAAGTGCTTTAGAGCTCCCCCAACTGGGCTCGAACCAGTGACATCATGATTAACAGTCATGCGCTCTA
>CAYNHY010000094.1:0-7135 GCA_964397225.1 uncultured Ruminococcus sp. | reverse complement strand
CAGCTCGGCGGTAAGGTCGTTACGATCTCCGGTCCCGACGGATACATCTACGATAAGGACGGTATCTCCACAAAGGAGAAGGAGGACTTCCTTCTCGAGATGCGCGCTTCCTGCCGCAACAGAGTTGAGGATTATGCAGATAAGTTCGGCGTTCCCTTCTTTGCAGGCCAGAAGCCCTGGGGCGAGAAGGTCGACGTTATTATGCCCTGCGCTACTCAGAACGAGGTTCGTCTTGAGGATGCGGAGAAGATCGTTGCAAACGGCGTAAAGTACTACGTTGAGGTTTCCAACATGCCTACGACCAACGAGGCTGTTGCATATCTCAAGGAGCACGGCGTTGTTGTAGCTCCCTCTAAGGCTGTCAACGCCGGCGGTGTTGCGGTTTCCGGACTTGAGATGTCCCAGAACTCCATGCGCTACAGCTGGAGCTCCGAGGAGGTCGACGCGAAGCTTCAGGATATCATGAAGGGTATCTACTCCAGCTCCGTTGAGGCAGCTAAGGCTTACGGCATGGAGGGCGACCTCGTTGCCGGCGCCAATATCGCAGGCTTCCTTAAGGTTGCAGACGCTATGCTCGCTCAGGGCGTGGTCTGATTGCGATCCGACGCTTAACAACATATAAAACAGCGGTGTGCGGTTCATTAACGGGCTGCACACCGCTTTGTATATTCGGTGTATTGCTTGAATAATATTTCATGCTGGAGCACCGTGAGAGGAGTGCTCGGGCGTGTCCTGCTACGGCAGACGAGTTACAAGCTCATCGAGCGAAATGCGGCGCTTTTCGCGCACCTCGCCGTTTGTCGGATATCCGAGCGCTATCGCAAGGCGCACCGTGCCGTCGGCGTTTATCAGAGTGTGAAGACGCTGCTCGTCGAACCAGCCGATAATACAGCTGCCGAGCCCGACGTCAGCGGCGGCTGAGGTTATGTACGAGGCAAGGATCCCGATATCCATCGAACGGTAATCGTTCTTTTTCAGCGCGGCTCCGAGAGCAGCGCTTTTATTGTACGGTCGCTCGGAAATTATCGCAATTATCGGCGCGTCCTGTGCGAAGCGGTTGAATTTTGCATCGGCTGTCGCGCGTCCAACCTGTGCTGCAAGATTTCCGCGGCACACGGTAATGTGATACGGCTGTGCATTGCATGCCGAGGGCGCTGTCGCGGCGCAGCGCAGGATATAATCAAGCTTGTCGTCCTCAACGTCGCGTGCGGTGTCGAAGCTTCGGCACGACTGACGTTGGAGCGAGAGAGAAAGAAAGTCCATGTGCCCTCCTTAAAGCTCTATCTCGAGCGAGACGGGGCAGTGGTCGCTGCCGTAAATATCGGTAAGTATCCTGCTGTCGCGCACAAGACCCTGTAGCCTGTCGGAAACTATAAAATAGTCTATACGCCAGCCGACGTTCCTCTCGCGAGCCTTCATCATGTAGCTCCACCAGGAATATTCGACGCGCGTGGGGTAGAGCGTGCGGAAGGTGTCGGAAAAGCCCGCGTTCAGCAGCTCGGTGAGCTTTCCGCGCTCCTCATCGGAAAAGCCGGCACTCCTGTGATTGGTCGAGGGATTCTTGAGGTCGAGCTCCTCGTGAGCGACATTCAAATCTCCGCAATATATAACGGGCTTTTTTCGGTCGAGCTCGCAGATGTACGCGCGCAGCGCGTCCTCCCACTCCATTCTGTAATCAAGCCGTGCAAGCTCACGCTGTGCGTTCGGCGTGTATACGCAGAGAAAATAGAAATCCTCGAATTCAAGCGTTATCGCGCGCCCATCACGGTCACAAAGCTGCTCGCCGAGCCCGTAGGATACGGAAAGCGGCTCGCGCCGCGAAAACACAGCCGTTCCGGAATAGCCCTTCTTTTCCGCGCTGTACCAATATTCGAAATAGCCCTCCGGATGGAACGGTGCCTGCTCCACCTGTAGCTTTGTTTCCTGAATACAGAAAATATCGGCGTCCGCGCTGCCGAAGAAGGCTTCAAAGCCCTTGGTCATGCAGGCGCGGAGTCCGTTTACATTCCATGATATAAGCTTCATTGTCTTTACCGACTCCTTATTACATCGCTTTTTCTCCTATTATAGCATTTTAATGTCGCGCGGTCAATGACTGCGTGCTATTTTTCAGTCCTTTCGCAATCGCGCGAAAAGCCTGTGGCGAAGCAGGCGTAAATAGCGGCGCCGATGGGGCAGACATCCTCATTAAAGCACACGCGGCTGTCGTGAGCCGTATATTTGCCGCGTTCGTTGTCGAAGCCAGAGGAAAGATACATGTAGACAGACGGCACGCGCTCGGCTATCAGCGAGAAGTCCTCGGACGCCGCTGCGGTCAGCTCTCCGCGAAACGACGTGATGGGCGCGCCGCTCTCCTTTATATATTCGAGTGCCCTGAGAGTGAGAGACGTGTCGCAAACGAGAGGAGGGACAGACGAGGTAAAAACGGCGCTCCTCTGCGCCCCCGCGGAATGCGTGATATCCGCGACGCCCTTTTCGATAAGCTCGATAAGCCGTTCGCGTTCGTGAGCCTCCGTGCAGCGAACGCTGCCGCGAAGCACCGCCTCGGAGGGGATAATATTTGCGGCGCCCCCCGCCGACAGGCAGCCGACGCTGACAGAGCATGTGTCGTCCGACAGCGAACCTCTCTCCGTAAGCGTGTCAAGAAAGGAATGCACCCGGCACGCAATGCGTATCGGGTCGACCGTAAGAGCCGAATATGCGCCGTGCCCGCCGTGTCCCTTGATTTTTATCTCAAACATATCGGCAGAGCGCATCATCACGCCTCCGGCGTTATAAAAGCACACACCGGGCAAAAGTGAGCCTGCTGCCGTGTGCAGTGCCGCGGCGACTGTCGGCTTATATTGCCGAAACAGACCGGCGTCGAGCATATCGCGGCAGCCGCACAGTATTTCCTCACCGGGCTGAAACATTAAAACGACCCTGCAACGCAGCGTATCGCGTATTTCCGATAAAAGCTCGGCGCAGCCGAGGAGCATTGCCGAATGCAGGTCGTGCCCGCAGCAGTGTGCCGCGTCGGTAATGCTTGAAAAGCTTTCACCGCTTTCCTCACGCATCGGCAGCGCGTCGGCATCGGCGCGGAGCAGAATGCATTTTTCCCCCTCGCCGAGAGTCGCGACAAGCCCGTGCCCGCAGCTCTCCGCCTCAAGCCCGAAGGACTTCAGCTGACGCGCGATATAATCCGTGCTGCGCGGGAGATACAGCCCGGATTCCGCATTTGTGTGGAGGTAACGCCTGTGAGCGACTGTTCGCCCGCGAATAAGAAGCGCCCGACGGTATAAATTCAATGTATATTTCCTCCGTGATGTCCTGATAAATACATTATGTGCCGCGCAGCACAGGCTTAGTCACAGGTGAAATTTTAAGCCTTTGTTGACACATTGGCGAAGATGTAGTATAATTAATTATGATATGCATCATTAGTATATATGAGAAGGGTTTATCAATGATAGAACGTTTCGAAAAATTTTCCTTTGTAATATCGGAGATATCCCGATATTGGCACAAGATCGCCAATGACGAAATGGCTAAATACGGCTTGAAGGGCACACACGCTGTGTACCTGACCGCGCTTTATCAGTATAAAGACGGAATTCCCGCCGCACAGCTGTGCGAGGTCTGCGGAAAGGACAAATCCGACGCCTCGAGAATGCTGTCTATCATGGAGAAGAAGGGGCTTGTCGAACGAAGTGCCGGTGCAACATACCGAGCACCGCTTAAGCTGACTGAAAACGGTCGGCGAGCTGCAGAGCAGGTCAGAGAGCGGGTTAGCGTTGCGGTCGAGATCGCGGGAGGCGACATTCCCGATGAGGATCGCAGGATTTTTTATAAAACGCTCGGTCACATTGCAGAAAAGCTTCACAGCATTAGCCTGAACGGGCTTCCGAACGGGTAATCCCAAAAAATTGAAGGGCGAGAGTAAGTTGAAAATACTGATAACTACCGATCTTTTTACAACGAGAACAAACGGTGTCGTGACCTCAGTTATGAATCTTCGTGACGAGCTTGTCTCGAAGGGGCACGAGGTCAGAATACTCACGCTCTCAGATAGGATGATGAGCCGCCGCGAGGGTGACGTGTATTACATCAGGTCAATTCCCTTTGCGGTGTACCCGAACGTACGAGTTCCGACCTCCTTCCGTCACAGACTCATATCCGAGCTTATCGAGTGGAGACCGGATGTTATACACAGCCAATGCGAGTTTTTCAGCCTGCAATATGCGCTTCGAATATCAAAGCATACAGGCGCGCCGATAGTACACACCTATCACACGCTTTACGAGCAGTACGTCGCGTATCTGCTGCCGGGTCATCTTCCTGGAAAGCGTCTCGGCGACACGGTCGTGAGGGTGTTTTCCCGCAGAAGACTGCGTCGTGTGGCGCGGGTCATCGCACCTACGCACAAGGTCGAGAATGCTCTCCACGGCTACGGAATAAACAAAATTATCGACGTCGTGCCGAGCGGCATCGCTCTTGCGCAGCACGGTCACGCCGTTACCGCTGAGCAGCGCCTTGAGAAGCGCAGACGTCTCGGAATTGCCGACGACAGAACGGTGCTCGTCAATCTCGGTAGGCTCGGTGCGGAGAAAAACGTCGGTGAGCTTATCGAGCTTTTCTCAATGGCGCTCGAGAAAAATCCGAAGCTGGTCTTCCTAATAGTCGGCGACGGACCTGCAAGGGAGGAGCTTCAGCGCAGCGCCGAGAGCTTTGGAGTGGAGGACAAGGTGATATTCACCGGAATGGTCAGCCCCGAGGTCGTGCAGGACTATTACCGTCTCGGAGATATATTTGTCAGCGCATCCACGAGTGAAACGCAGGGACTGACCTACGTTGAGGCGGCGGCAAACGGGCTTCCTCTGCTTTGCAGACGCGACAGCTGTCTTGACGAGGTGATAAAGGAAGGCGAGAACGGCTACGAATATTCAAGCGCCGACGAATTTCTGAAGGATGTTACGGCTATCGTAAACGATCCGGAATGGCGACGTCTTGCGGGCGAGAGAAGCCGCAGCATTGCCACGGCGTTCGACAAGAGCAGCTTCGGCGAGGCAGTCGAGCGAATATATGAGGATGTTGTAAAATGAAAAGCTTGCGTTCCGCGAGAGCAGAGCGCAGGCTTTTTTGCATTATGTGAATATTCCCGCAAGCAGCTCGAGTATTTTGAAGCGAACCTTGTATTTGCGTGGGCTTTTGTTGTCGATTATTCGGTACTGCTCCGGCGTGAAGCCTGCCTCGGCGTATATTTCCTCGGCATCCGACGACGGCGAGATGCACACTGTCGGAAAGAGAATGCACCACCAGTTGTGCCCGTTTCCCTCGCCGAGTGTGACTCGCAGTGAGCGGTATATGCCGGCGGGGAGCGTGTAGTCGCCGTAGCACCGCTCGGGAAAGCTTTCACGCTCGAAGGAAACCGAAACCTCGCAGTCGTGCTCGCA
Organism: uncultured Ruminococcus sp.; assembly: GCA_964397225.1. Classification (GTDB taxonomy): domain Bacteria; phylum Bacillota; class Clostridia; order Oscillospirales; family CAG-272; genus RUG11130. The sequence continues at coordinate 1,703 of CAYNHY010000094.1, read as the reverse complement.
CTCGGCAACGGTCTCGCGTGCCGCCGCTTCGAGCCGGGGAAGCGAGTCTGTGATAATGCTTTCGGCGCTCTCTGTGTCGGTGACCGAGGACAGCCTTTCGGACAGCACGCCGAGCACGCGGTCACGAACCTTCAGCTTCAGCGCCTGAGCCTCATCGCTGTCCGACTCGGCTTTAACATGAAGACGTATCGTGTCACGGTACAGCTCCTCCTCGCCGCGTATCGGTAATATGTTAAAAAGCACTGTGACGCAAAGTATGCACGTGCAGCAGGTGATAAGCAGCTTCATTTTGTCCTCCAAAGCAAAAAATCGGTACTGCGTCTTCGCAATACCGATTCTTGACATATGCAGGGACATTTATTCAGCAAAAGCTGCCGATGTACGCACCGAGATCCTCGAATTCGAGAATATCCGAAAGAATATAGTTCGAGACGAACATTCCCGCAGGGGTGAAGGCGTATGCGTTGCCGCGACGCACGATGAAGCCGGAATTAATGTACTTCTTCAGCTTTGCGCCGTACATAGCCTCAAAGGATGCGCCAAAGCGCGCGGAGAATGCCGACGGGTCAAGCCCGTCACACAGACGGAAGCGAAGCATGATATATTCGCCCATGCGCTCGCGCCGCTCCAGATGCTCGCTTTCGCTTGTCAGCTCGATGTTGCTTGTCATGTCCTCGAGCGCGGGCATGTACTTCATTATATCGGAAATAAACGCAAAGCGGTTGCCGTTGAAGTAGGAGTGCGCGGAGACGCCAAAGCCGAGGTATTCCTCGCAGTTCCAATACTTCAAATTGTGGGCGCAGCGGTAGCCCGGGCGTGCGAAATTCGATATTTCGTACTGCTCGTAGCCGCGCGAGGCAAGAAGCTCTATTGCCGAGGTGTACATCGCATATTCCGTATCCTCGTCTGCACAGATGTCGGAGAGTGCAGCGCGATTTTCGTAAAACGGCGTGCCCGGCTCGATCTTCAGATCATAAAGCGAAATGTGCTCGGGACCGAGGCGAGTTACGTAATCGAGAGTCTTCATCAGCGAGTCGTAGGTCTGATATGGAATGCCGAACATCACGTCAATGTTGATATTGTCGAATTTCGCCTCGCGAGCCGCCTTGAAGGATTCGAAAAACTGGCGTCGCGTGTGTATTCTTCCGAGTGCGCGAAGCTCGCGCTCATCTGCGCTTTGCAGTCCGATGCTGAGTCGGTTCACGCCGAGACGGCGAAGCTGCTTCAGCTGAGACAGCGTGAGGGTCGCGGGGTTCGCCTCGACCGTGAATTCAGCATTTTTCGTAAGGTCAAAGCTTTTTCTTATCCCCCGTATGAGTCGATAGAGCTCGTCGGGCGGCAGAACGGTCGGTGTGCCGCCTCCGATGAATACCGTGTCGGGAGAATAATCGAGACAGCCCTTGCGGTAGCCGTCCATGTGAGTGAGAAGCGCCGAGACGTAGCGGTGCATCAGCTCTGTGTTCGAGCACGCTGCGGAATTGAAATCGCAATACGCGCATTTGGAGCGGCAGAACGGCACGTGTACGTAAATGCCGAGCGGCGAGCTTTCATTGCTGTCAAATATCATGTGATGCTCCTTTGGGACCTTATTCGTCACCGAGCTTGAGAACTGCCATGAAGGCCTCGGGAGAGATCTGAACGCTGCCGAGCTGGCGCATCTTCTTTTTACCCTCCTTCTGCTTTTCAAGCAGCTTCTTCTTACG
>CAYNHY010000093.1:0-7169 GCA_964397225.1 uncultured Ruminococcus sp. | reverse complement strand
ACCTCTTCGAGGTCAAACAACCTCTATGCACTGACGTAGCATACACGGGAAACGCCTACCGGGTGCTTATACCTTTGGGGCTTCCGGCTCAGAAGGGATGGGAAATCTACAGTTCTTTACCGGGATCGCACCATCCCCGGCTCTCTGAGAAATTCGTTGCAGTTTCCGTCTTCGTCACAGCCTTTGAAGGATATTTAATTTTGCTATATTATACTCCTTTGCCGTGGAGTTGTCAAGCATCAGAAGCATAAATGTTTTCGAATATAACCATCGATTCTTTAGATGATGAGCGGGGGCTCAACGAAATTTTCAACATTCTTATAATCACCGCGCCTTCTCCTTCGGCAAGCAGTTATCATATTTGACGCTGCTTTTTTTTCGGCTGTTTTCGGCTGCATCAAATGCGACAACAAAAGTTGTCTTATTTGACTACACATTTGGTATGATTTGTGTTATAATAATTAAAAAACAAGAATGGAGCAAGCCTATGAAAAAACTAAAGGATAACATCGATCACTATATGCGCCTGAAGGGCATAAGAATGTACAGCCATTTGTTGGTCGATATCGCACGCGAATTGGGGATACGCGGGCAGGAAGCATACAAATTCGCAAGCAGAGAAAAAGCCAATTTCTCGAAAATGCTTAATGGCGAGCGCCCTCTCAAGCATGAATTCATTATCCCGCTCGAAAAAATATTCGGTGTTTCGCTTGCGAGACTAACGGACGAAAACGCATATAAATTACCTGTCGAAAAAGAAAACGTTCCGTTCAACAAAGGCTTTAGATACTACGCATATTTGGATGATGCAGAGCTCTACAGGAATGAATTCGATCTTCTGCTTACACGGGACGGCAAATCAATACTGTCCCGTTCGGATGAATTCGGTAAGACCTTTCTCAATTATGTAGTTGAGTACGGTTCGACAAACGCCGTCAGATATCTTCACGAGGAGTACGGGCTCAAGCTCAAATGGTCTAAAAATCATTTTGAGCTCGGAAAGGCTTCAGACTTGATATGGGTAGACTTTGATAACAGCATCGATTTTGCCCGGCTTGTCGCAAGCATGGATGATGCCGAATTATTCTATGATATTTTCGATTCTTTCAATATGTTCTTTTCAAACGGTCATTACGGCGGCGACGGCTCTGTTTTTTACAATGATGAATATTTGGAAATAATACTGGACAGCGACAGTCTGTTCAACGATTTGTTTGAGATAAAGCCGTATACCTTCACCGCCTTACCGAACCGTGTCAAGCTCAAAAAAAATATCGAGTCGATAGAATACCATTCGATAAACCCGATAATCAACAACTGCCTGCGGCACGCATTGCGGCACACGGACAAATACAGGCAAAGGGCAACGGACATACTCAAATTCGGGATAAAACACAATGCAGGGATCATCTCCGACGCGGGCGACGACAAATATTATATCTGCGACCCACTCGGCGGGCTCAGGAAAAGAGATCACCATTGCAGCGAGGTCACCGAAGTGGCAATTTTCGTCGATTACGAGGTTAAAGACCCGGAAATTAAAGCCCTGATCGAACGGCTGCCGAAATTCCAAAGCCCGTATCCGGTTTGATTATAAGCCTTTCGCGACTCCCGCGAGCGGGAAGAGAACACGCCGACGCCGAAGCAGCACGGGAGACGACATATGCATGCCGTCTCCCGTGCTGTTCTCACTCCCCCGCAAGCGTCCAGAAATCCCACGGCAGGCTTTCTTCGTCAAATAGGTATGCGTACTGCAAATACGAATACTCGCGGAGTCTTTGTATGCTTTCAAAATCCGACACGGGGCAGAGCTCGCCGTCGGAGTCTATAATGCAGCGCGAATTGATCACGGGATACTCACTGCTCAGCTCAAGTGCGTATTTCTGCGCCGCGGTCATTGGCAGCCCTGCGCTGCTTGCGAGCAGCGATGATAGATAATTTATGCTGAGCTCGTGCGGCTCGGTATCTGCGAGGCTGTAATTTGCCCAGATTATGTACGGCACCTTATACCTTGCCTCCGAGGCGGCAAGGTCGCTGTCGCTGTAAGAGACGCCCGCAGCGTCGAGCAGCACCTCGGCGACACTGTCGTTCGGCTGATGGTCGCCGAACATTAGGAGCACCGTCGGCTCGTCGGCGCCCTTGAAATACTCGACAAGCTCGCCGAACGCCGAATCCGACTCACGAATGAGCGACATATACGTCGACAGCTCGAAATTGCCTTCGAGTCCCACGACTCCGACCGACGGTGTGAAATTATCGTACTGCTGATCGTATCCACCGTGGTTTTGCATCGTTACGGCAAACACGAACAGCGGCTCTCCGTCCGCCTTCGCTTCATATGCGAGCCGTATCTTGCGGTAAACTCCCGCGTCGGAAACGTACTCACGAAGCAGCGGATAGTCGTTGAAGCTTCCGTATTTCTCGTAATCGAGGAAGTGCAGCTCGTCAAAGCCGAGCATCGGATACACGCTCTCGCGCTTCCAGCCCTCCGCCCAATACGGATGCATTGCCACCGTGTGATAGCCGAGAGAGGAAAGTTGCGACACGAGCGACGGTCGCTCATCCTTCAAAAATTGCTGATACGCGACGCTGCCCGACGGCAAAAAACCCATCGTCATTCCCGTGAGAAACTCAAATTCCGAGTTTGGCGTGTTTCCTCCGACGACAGAGGAGTGAAGTATTCCCTTCTGCGTGTTTTCGTCGAGCGACGATATGTACGGCAAGTATTCCCCCGTCGCCTCAAAGTCGCACAACGCCTTCATGTCGGCAAACGACTCGTTCATTATCACGATAACATTCGGTGTCTCGGCGTCCGCGACGCTGTCGGAGGAATATTCTCCCGCTATCGCGTTAACGCTCTCGCTGTCGTAGCCCTCGGGACGTTCGACCGAGGTGTAGCGCAAATTCATAATAAAGCTTACGGCAAAACCGTTCATCTTGTAAAGATGGTGCGGCACGAAAAGGTGCGGGTACAGATCAAGCCTTTCGACAGCCTCGTCAGTCTGAAGATACGCGCCGCCCGCGAACAGCAGTCCCGCCGACAGCAGCGCCGCCACAATTCGAACGATCACCGCGCCCCTGAATTTTATCCTCACGGGAAAGGCGCAGCTCAGCGTACAAAGCGCACTCGCACACGAGCACACGAGCGCCACCGCCGGAGTTACGGTGAGGTCATACCCGCCGAGCACCGTTGCCGCAATCCCGTAGGAAGCAAGATCCCAAGGAAACAGCGGTGTGCCGCGGAACTTCACCGTGAAATAGCTCACAAGCCCGAAGCAAAGCGGGAAAAGCACGGTGAGCAGCAGCGCGGGAGTGCTTCTGCCGAAGGCAAAGAGCATTGTCGCCGCAAAGGCGTAAAACAAAAACAGATTGGCGAGAAATATCGGAAGCGAAATATCTGTAAATGCGTTGTGCGTCAAAGCCTCGAGAAGCACAAACGATGCCGCCGGGCAAAGCACCGTCACGGCAGCCGCCGTTATCGTCCGCCGGGCTCCTCTGAGCCTTAAAAGACGCAACAGCCACACAAGCAGTGCCACCGCGTGGCAAAGCAGGATAAGTCCCGCTTCAAGCAGCCCAATGCCCTCTCCGTGAACGGCATAAAGCAGCAGCGAGGCAACGGTCGTCGCCGTGCACAGCGTATACCTTGCACCGTGTGAAAGCTCGCGCTTTCCTCGACACAGCCATATTACAGCAACTATCGCCAAGGCGACATACACCGCAAAAATCACCGATGAGATGCCGCTGCTCTCCGTCAGCGCAAGGTGCAAAGCGCAAAGCGCGACAAGCGCGGAACCGAGCAGACAAGACAGCTCTCCGGCGCGGCGAGTCACGCGTCCCGCGAAGGACGGCAGAGCGAACGCGGCTATATTGCACAGCACCGCCAATATGAGTAGCAGCGCATCCGCCGCGGCAAGCGAGGCTGACATTGACACGGCAGCGATAAGCTCGATTATCGCTGCGCCTGCAAGGCACCCGACACGCGAGGCACAGCGTGCAGCACTCGCGTCGCGCGCAGCAGCTGAAGACTGTGTATTCATTGCTGTCTCTCCTCTCTGACAATATTTTCACCGTCAAATATCATAACGCCGAACGCATCACCGAGCGTGCCGTCCTCACGAAGGCACTTTATGTATGCGCGGCGCAGCGAGGTATCGCTCGGAAGCTGCTCGGGGTCGTAGCTTTCATGATAGCCGAACACACGCCAAAGCTCGCCCGATTCGCACGCAGCAAGCTCATGCACGGACAATATCCCGTAATCCTCTGCAAAGCGGACGATGCCGGAGGACGGCGAAAGCATTTCGCGGTGACCGGGATAAAGAAGCCATGAGTCGCAAACGAAGCTCGCGCGTCCGGACAGCCCGAAGAATTTATACGCGCGTCGGTAGGACGCCAGGCACGCCTCGGCAGTCAGCGGCTCTCCTGCCGGAATATGTACGTTTAATACGCGACTGTCACGCGTCAGCGAAACGCCACACACGGTCACATCCCCGTGTGTATACGGCACAGTGTGAAACTGAAGCCTGCCGAGGCGGAATATCTCTCCCGTCAGCGAATACGACACCCAGCCGTATTTTTCGATGCCGTATACGCCGTAACGGTCAAGGCAGGCTTCGGCCCATATCGGAATGTCGCGCATTGTATCAAGGTACACGTCCCCGACGTCGATGCCACGCTGCCTGTAAAGCTCGAGCGTGTCGAGCGAATACATCTCACACAGCGCGAGCGCATATTCCCGTTTGTCCGCGCCGATGCTCGACGCGCACTCGGCAAGCTCGTCGCGGTGCTCGTATTCTCCCGCGAAATACCTGTCGCGAAAGGACTCGAATTTTGAAAAAAGCACACAGTCGGCACATATCCGGCGGCAAAGCCCGAGCACCGAGCGCGTGCGCGACGCGTCAATGCCGAGCCTTGCATTAAGCCATATCAAATGTCGTGAATACTCATCGAAGGTGTGACGTGTAAACAAAGTATTTTCCGTCATATCAGTCGGAAAGTCCGCTCTTCAGGAAGCCGTAGCGCTTCTGCCACTTGCTCGGCTCAAAGGGTGCAAAATCGGACGGACCGCAGCCGCCGCACTCAGCCTCCTTGAGGTGTAAGGGTCCGAGCAGGTTGCGGTTGCCGACAGTCAGCTCGACGCCAACTGTATTGACGCCGTCGCGGAGTCTGTCCGTGACCTCCTCGCTCATGTCGCCCCACGCGAGCAGTCTGCCCTTCTTGCCGTTAACGACAAGCGACGCGCATGCGGCGTAGGGGCGTGCGAGCTTAATATGCCGAGCACGCGAGGCGTCGTTTACCGTGAGCTCACGCTCGAGGGTAATGTGTCCCGCAAAGAACGGATGTCCCTGCGACACAAGCTCGCCGCCGAGAAATTCCGTCGGACGGTTCGAAAGGCGGAAGCTCTCACCCATTGTAATACCGCGTCTCGAGCAGTGAACGGGCGTCTCATCGAAGAACACACCGAAGTTACCGGTAAGATACATGTAGCCGAAGTCGGAGTTCGGCTGAAGGCTTCCGCTCTCCTCGGTACAGAAATCGGAGAAGACTATCTCGTTTTCACCGTGGCGAAGGAATGCGCCGATCTCATACACGCTGAAGGCGTGATCGAGCCACCACTCACCCTCAAGCACGGGAACTTCCGTACCGTTGACGGTGAGGCGATACGGCTGTGCCTCCTCGCACACCGCACGCATGTCGCGCATTTCCTCAAGGTCTGCGTCATCGGATATTACAAAGGTATAATGCACGCTCGGAGACACACCGCGACCGGTGAGCTCACGTACCCTGCGGTTTGCGTAGAAGGGGTGAAGCATCTCGGACAGTCCATCGCCGCCGACTCTGCAATATTCAAGCGTGCAGCAGTTCGGGTCGCTGTCCTCTCCCAGTCTCCAGCGCACGCTGCGTCCGGCGCCCGAGAAGAGCTTCAGCTCCTCGGACTCGGTGGCACCGAGAACCGGTCTTGCCTCGGGAAGCTCGGAACCGACAATTATAAGGTGCGACTCCATCGGTGCGAAGTCGACGTCAAGCACTACCCTTCCGTCGCGTACATCGGACGGATGTCTGCAAAGCTCCATTGTATCGGGGCAAAGCTCAACTGCATCCGCGCCCGGAAGCTCAATGCTCACGCTGTGTGCGAAGTCCGGGTCTGTATTGAGGAAGAAGTAAACGGTGTAGCCGTCCTCGGGATATTCCCTGCGGCAAAGCTGGATGCATTCCTCCTCGCCCATGCAGCTCATTACAGAGACGTCGGTAAGACCGCGTCTGACAAAATATGCGCGCAGTCTTTCCATGTATACGCCGGAGTCCGACACCTCGAGGCTGTCAAGCCCCTCGTAAAGCTCGGAAAGCTCCTTCTCGGCGCGACGTCCGTCGATAAATTCCGCACGGCGACCGAGAACGACGATGTGACCGCCGTTTTTCTTGTATTCGGAAAGAAGCTCGAAGGTGCTGCGGTCGAGGCCGTTGAGAGTCGGCAGGATAACCGTACGGTACGAGCACTCGCCGACGATAAGTCTGTCTCCCTCCACACGTCCGTGCAGGCGCATTACCGTTTCGTCACCAAGGTGGTAGAGAATGTGCGCCGTCGAAAGATGCGCCGCAAGAAGCGCGAATTCCGTATCGAAATCCTGTTCTCCGTTCATATTGTCGTTCGTATACTTGAGCCATACGGAGTGCATCGGATGAACGAGCAGAATATCAGTTGTGTCGCGTCCCTCAGCAAGTATCTTGCCGAGGCGTGACTCGGTGTCGGCAAAGGCATTGTAATCGCGGAACCACGGCGACTGGTGGAACATTGACGGCGGATAATCGCCCTTTCTGCGCTCTCTTATCGTGTACGCGGCAAGGTGCTGGCAAACAAGGTTGACGCCTCCGAGGAACTGCCACTCGATAAGATATCTCATGTCTGCAAGCGTCATTTCCCAGCCCGCTATCGCGAAGGTCTCGGTTATGACCTGCTTTTTGCCCGTCTGTGCCGCAACGGAGCCCACCTGAAGCGGAAGCACGGGATTAGTTATTGAAGATGAGCCCTTTTTGTATGCGGGGCGGCGTCCGAGCCAATCGACGCCCGGGATATCGAAGTGCTCATATATCGGCATCGTGCCCGCGGTAGAATGGATCTGGCAGAGCATATTATCCTCGAGCATTATGTGACCGGTGAGGCGGCAGTCGTG
>CAYNHY010000092.1:0-7169 GCA_964397225.1 uncultured Ruminococcus sp. | reverse complement strand
ATAATATATAATATTAGGATAATAATATTTAAGTCAAATAACGATAAATCATTCGAAAAGGAATATCCTATGATCCGCCTTGAAAACATAATCTACCGTGCCGAAAATGAGGACACGGGTCAAAAAAACACGATACTCGATTCACTCACAGTCGATATCGAGACGGGCAAGTACGTCGTTATCACCGGTCCCAACGGCGGCGGTAAGACCTCACTTGCCAAGATCATAATGGGTCTTTATACTCCCGAATCCGGTCGCGTGCTCCTTGACGGGCAGGATATAACCGCGCTGCCGATACACGAGCGCGCGAGACTCGGCATCGGCTTCGGCTTCCAGCACCCGCCGCGCTTCAAGGGAATGACCGTGCGCGACCTGCTTGCCATTGCCGCAGGACGTAAGCTTCGCCATGCGGAGCTGTGCGAATATCTCACCTCCGTCGGACTGTGTGCCGCGGATTACCTCACGCGAGAGGTCGACGCGTCCCTCTCGGGCGGCGAGCTCAAGCGAATCGAGATCGCGACCGTCCTCGCCACGGACTCCCCCGTAATGATATTCGACGAGCCGGAGGCAGGCATCGACCTTTGGAGCTTCCACCGTCTCACCGAGACCTTCCGCAATCTTCACGAGAAGAACGGCGGAAAGACGCTCATTATCATCTCGCACCAGGAAAGAATAATCAATCAGGCAGACGAGGTCCTCCTTATCGCGGACGGTCGCCTCTCCGAGCGCGGCACGCCCGATGCGATACTGCCGAAGATAGACTCCTTCGCCGCACGCTCCTGCCGCTACGACAAATGCTGAGGCTCGCAATACGAATTCTTGGAGGAAACTGAAATGGAAGACAAAAGCCTCATTAAAAAGGCTCTGCTCGAGAAGGTCGCAGACCTTCACTCCGTCCCCGACGGAGCATATAATATCCGTGAGAACAGCACCGCTGCCGGCAGACGCAGCACAGACAGCATAAAAATCGAGAACAAGGAGGGAGCGCCCGGCATCGTCGTTACCGTCGCCGACGGAACAAAGAACAAGAGCGTCCACATCCCCGTAATCATCACGGAAAGCGGTATCACCGAGACCGTTTACAACGATTTCTTCATCGGCAGCGACTGCGACGTGCTTATTGTCGCCGGCTGCGGCATCCACAACGGCGGCGAGGAAAAAAGCGCGCATGACGGCGTGCATTCGCTGAAGGTGGGCGAGCGTTCGCACGTCCGCTATGTCGAAAAGCATTACGCCGAGGGCTCGGGCGGTCGCTCGATGGCTCCTAAAATGACAGTCGAGCTCGCCGAGGGCGCGTCTATCGATATTGAGACAGTTCAGCTCGGCGGTGTCTCAAGCTCCGTGCGCGAAACGGTCATCGACGCCGCACGCGGCGCGTCCGTTATCATTACGGAGAGAATAATGACCGACGGAGACGAGACCGTCGACTCCCGCACGAGCGTTAACCTGAACGGCGACGGCTCATCCGCGCGCATCAATTCCAGAAGCGTCGCACGCGGCGAATCGCGTCAGATATTCTACCCCGCGATAAACGGAAACGCCGAGTGCTTCGGTCACGTGCAGTGCGACTCGATAATCATGGACGGCGCCACCGTCCGCAGCATTCCCGAGATATGCGCCAACGACGTCAACGCACGCCTTATTCACGAGGCTGCAATAGGACGCATCGCGGGAGATCAGATACTCAAGCTCCAGACACTCGGACTTGATGCCGAGCAGGCAGAGGAGCAGATCCTTGCCGGACTGCTCAAGTAAAATCAAAGCAAACTCAAGAGAGAAGGTTTATATATGAAGGCATACACATCAATGACAAAGGAAGAACTCAATGCCGAGCTTGCCGAGCAGCGTGCTCAGCTGTCCGTTTGGGAGGAGCAAAACCTCACACTCGACCTGACACGCGGAAAGCCCAGCCAGTCTCAGCTTGACCTCTCTTCAAAAATGCTCGGGGTTATTTCCGACCGCGGCGATTGCTTCTCGGAGACGGGACTCGACTGTCGCAACTACGGCATCCTCGACGGACTCCCTGAAACAAAGCGTCTTTTCGGCGAGCTGCTCGGTCTGCCGTCGGACATGATACTCATCATGGGTAACTCCTCGCTGAATATAATGTACGATACCATCGTTCGCTGTATGCTCTTCGGAGTCGCCGGAGGTCACGAGCCGTGGGTAAGGCAGGGACGCACGAAGTTCCTCTGCCCCGCGCCCGGCTATGACAGACATTTCGCGATCTGCCGCACGCTCGGCATCGAGATGATACCCGTTCGCATGAACGAGGACGGTCCCGACATGGACATGGTCTACAACCTTGCCTGCTCCGACCCGTCGATCAAGGGTATCTGGTGCGTGCCGAAGTTCTCGAATCCCGGCGGAGTTACATATTCCGATGAAGTAGTCGAGGCGTTCGCAGCACTGAAGCCCGCGGCTCCCGACTTCAGGATTTTCTGGGACAACGCATATGCCGTTCACGAGCTCTACGACGACGTCGTGCCGCTTGCGGATATTTTCGAGCTTGCTCGCGAGCACGGAACGGAGGATAATATCTTCTACTTCGCTTCGACCTCGAAGATCACCTTCCCCGGCTCCGGCATCGCCATCATGGCGGCAAGCGAAAAGAACCTCGAGCAGATACGCCCCATTCTCTCGACTCAGACCATCGGCTACGATAAGATCAACCAGATGCGTCACGTCAAGTTCTTTAAGAACGCCGAGGGCATCATGGAGCACATGAAGGCTCACGCCGAAATTCTCCGCCCGAAGTTCGAGACCGCCGAGCATATTTTCGACAAGCACCTCTCCGGTCTTGACATCGCAAGGTGGAACGAGCCGCGCGGCGGCTACTTCATCAGCCTCAACGTTATGCCCGGCTGTGCAAAGAGAGTTTACCAGCTCGCCCGCAGCGTCGGCGTAACGCTCACGCCCGCAGGCGCCGCCTTCCCCTACGGACGCGACCCCGAGGACACCAACCTTCGCATCGCGCCCACCTTCCCCGAGATACGCGATCTGCGCCTAGCGATAAACATTCTCTGCACCTGCGTCAGAGTTGCCGCCGCAGAGAAGCTTCTCTCCAAGATGTAATATGAACAGCTTTGATGTAATCGTCGCGGGCGCGGGTCACGCGGGCATTGAGGCGGCTCTCGCATGTGCGAGGACCGGTCTCAAAACGGCTCTCTTCACCCTCGCTCTCGACGCTGTTGCAAACATGCCCTGCAACCCGTCCGTCGGCGGCACGGGTAAGGGGCATCTCGTTTTTGAGATAGACGCACTCGGCGGAGAGATGGGCTATGCCGCGGACTGCGCCACCGTTCAGTCGAGAATGCTGAACACGGGAAAGGGCGCCGCCGTCCGCTCAAAGCGCGTTCAAGCCGACCGTTCGCTCTACCGCAGTACGATGAAGCGCACGCTTGAGGCGGAGCCGACTCTGCGGCTCATTCAGGCCGAGATAACCTCAATCATCACGGAATCTGACGGCGACGTTCGCCGCGTGCGCGGTGTCATCGCGGAGCCGGGCGGCGAGTTTTACGCGAGTGCCGTGATAATCGCCTCGGGAACTCACCTCGGCGGCACAACTCATACGGGTGATGTCAGCCGAAGAAGCGGTCCCGACGGGCTTCTCCCCGCCGAGGGTCTGACAGACAGCCTGCGCTCGCTCGGCATTCGCCTGATGCGCTTTAAGACCGGCACCCCGCCGCGTATACACCGAAGGAGCATCGACTTCTCCGCTCTCGAGGAGCAGCACGGCGACAGCTATATCACACCGTTTTCCCATCGCACGGATGCCACACGCCTTAACAGCATTACGCAGGACGTGTGCCACGTCGTGTATACAAATGCGGACACGCACCGCATCATTCGCGAGAACATTCACCGCTCTCCGCTGTATTCGGGCAAGATTCACGGCGTCGGTCCGAGATACTGCCCGTCCATCGAGGACAAGATAATGCGCTTTGCAGACAAGGAGCGTCATCAGCTCTTTGCCGAGCCTGTCGGTCGAGACACCGATGAGATATATTTGCAGGGCTTCTCCTCCTCGCTCCCTGCCGAGGTGCAGTATGAAATGCTTCACAGCCTTCACGGCTTTGAGGAGGCGGAAATAATGCGCTACGCATATGCCATCGAGTACGACTGCACCGACCCAACGGAGCTTTACGCCACGCTCGAGTTCAAGCGCGTGCGCGGGCTCTACGGCGCCGGGCAGTTCAACGGCTCCTCCGGCTACGAGGAAGCAGCGGCGCAGGGACTTGTCGCGGGAATAAACGCCTCTCTCGCCGTTCGCGGAGAAAAGCAGATAATATTGCCCCGTCAGTCGTCGTATATCGGCACGCTCATTGATGACCTTGTCACCAAGGGCACCGCAGAGCCGTACAGAATAATGACGGGCAGGAGCGAATACAGGCTACTCCTGCGCCAGGACAATGCAGCGGCACGTCTTACGGATTACGGCGTGCGCGCGGGTCTTGTATCGCTCGAGCGTGAAGCGGCAGTGCGCGAGCACGAGGCGTTCATCAACGACCGCTGCAATGCGCTCGAGCACACGAATTTCGGTCCGTCGGCTGTAAATCAGCTGCTTGAGGAGAAGGGCACGACGCCCGTTTCCTCCGGCATCAGCGCCGCTGACATGCTTCGGCGTCCGCAGATAGTCGCAGACGACCTGAAGCCTCTCGTTCCGAGCCTTTCCGAGCTCGATCGAGAAGACCTTCACCGTGTGGAGACAGAAATAAAGTACGCAGGCTATGTAAAGCGCCAGCTTGACGAAGCCGCGCGGCGCGAAAAGAGCGAAAGCGTGCTTTTGCCCGAGGACATCGACTACAGCTCAATACGCGGGCTGCGCCTTGAAGCTGTCGAAAAGCTCTCGAGGATCCGCCCGAGCTCGATAGGTCAGGCGTCCCGAATTTCCGGCGTCAGCCCCGCCGACATTTCGGTGCTGATGATCTACCTTGCAATGAAAAGAAAATGATCCGCAAAGCTCCCGCAGCCTTGCAGCTTTGTCTGAAAAGGCGTCGAGAGGTGGCACATTTTCAGGTAAAACGAGCCCGCCCCGCATGTCGGCGGGCTTTTTTCGCTTGAGCAGCTGCCGCGCGGCGGTCTCTCGAGGGCGGCGGTGTACCGCTTTTTCGCACTCGCCGGGGACTTATCGTCTTAATTTCCCTCTCGACCCGCCGTGTGCCGAAATAGCTAAATTCACCGCCCGCTGTTTACACAAATTTATCATTTACACCGTTGACTTTTAATGCCGTTAAGTGTATAATCTTTAACAGTATTAGTCTGTCCCCTTGTCCGCGCCTCGGACAATTTTTTTATGCAGTACGCAGACAATACACTTTTCCCGAAAAAAAGCGAAAGGAACGGTTTGATGACTGATTACAATACACTCGCCTCGGAGCTCGTGGAGTACATTCGCGAGTGCGCCGACACCAAGCACAACAAATATGCGGAGGATTACACGCACGGAGAATTCAGAATACTCACGCTGCTCTCCACGCACACCGACGGCATCTCCCCGGGAGACATCTGCGAGCTGCTCAGCATGACGACGCCGCGCATCTCTGCCGCTGTCGCGGGTCTTGTCAGAAAGGGACTTGTCGAGCGTGTCACCGACGAGCTCGACCGCCGCAGACTTCACATATACATTACGGAAAAGGGCTCCGCCCTTGTCAACGGCAAGCGCGACGAGCTCACCGCCTCCTTCGCCGAGCTGCTTGAATACCTCGGAGAAGAGGACGCGCATCAGTATGTTCGCATCATGGGACGCATCGGAGCACGCAACAGAAAGAACGTCGACGAGACAAGGAGGACGCTGTGATAACACTCGGTATAGATATAGGAAGCACCACCGCAAAGCTGGTAGCCTACGAAAACGGAAAGATAATTTACTCGACCTACGAGCGTCACATGGCTCGCGTCCGTCAGAAGACCGCGGAAATGCTCGCAAAAATGCGCGAAGCGCTCGGAGACATTACAGTCAGCGCCGCAATTTCAGGCTCGGCGGGACTAGGCGTCGCTGAGGCGTCGGACATTCCATTCATTCAGGAGGTCGCCGCTACAACCCGCCTTGTCGAGAGGCTGCACCCCGACACGGAGGCTGTCATCGAGCTCGGAGGAGAGGACGCGAAGATAATATTCTTCGGCAGCGGCATCGACGAGAGAATGAACGGCAGCTGCGCCGGCGGAACGGGTGCGTTCATCGACCAAATGGCGACACTGCTCGATATTACGGCAGATGAGCTCGACGTGCTCAGCCTGCGCGCGCAGAGAATATACCCCATCGCCTCGCGCTGCGGCGTTTTCGCGAAGACCGACATTCAGCCGCTGCTCAACCAGGGCGCGCGCCACGAGGACATTGCGGCGTCGATATATCAGGCTGTGGTCAACCAGACCATCGCAGGTCTCGCACAGGGTCGCCGCATCGGCGGTCACGTGCTCTTCCTCGGCGGACCGCTCTCCTTCTGCGAGGGACTTCGAATCCGCTTCCGCGAAACGCTCGGGCTCGACGAGTCTCACGCCGTGCTTCCCGAATACGCACGCTGCTCGGTCGCTCTCGGCGCAGCCTTCTTTGCCGAGGAGGCGGGAGGCGAGATGACGCTCTCGCAGCTTGAGCATAAGATTTCCTCTGCCGCCGCGGTGCGCTCCGCCGCTACGCTGCCGCCGCTCTTTACGAGCAGTGAGCAGTACGACAGCTTTGTAAAGCGTCACGCGAAGGCAGACGTTAGGAGGCGCGACGCTGCCGAATATTCCGGACGCGCTTATATCGGCATCGACTGCGGCAGCACGACAACGAAGCTTGTACTGCTCTCCGAGGACTGCGACATTCTTTACAGCTATTATTCCTCGAACAAGGGAAATCCTGTCTCGGTCGTTCGCGAGCAGCTGATGCATATCCGCAAGCTTTGCGGCGAGCGCATCAAGCTCTGCGGAAGCGCTGTCACGGGCTACGGTGAGGAGCTTATCAAAAACGCCTTCGGCGTAGATATCGGTCTTGTCGAAACGGTAGCCCACTATACCGCCGCACGCCACTTCATGCCCGACGTTGACTTTATTCTCGACATCGGCGGTCAGGACATCAAGTGCTTCAAGATAAGAAACGGTGCTATCGACAGCATCATGCTCAACGAGGCGTGCTCCTCGGGCTGCGGCTCGTTTATCGAGACCTTTGCAAAGAGTATGGGCTATAC
>CAYNHY010000091.1:0-7639 GCA_964397225.1 uncultured Ruminococcus sp. | reverse complement strand
TTGCGTATCAGATTGCCCTCGGTTATCTGCTGATGATAAATATCAAACAGCACGCGAACGGCAGGGCTGTTCACCGCGCGGATGATATCAAACGCCTCGGCGCTCGTATTCAGAAAGTAATTCTTATGATCGACCAGGCGGTTGAGAGGCTCGAGCGCTACCGTCACGCCCGCCGCTTGCGCCTCGTCCGCAACACTGCGAAGCGCCGCTATGCAGTTATCCCTCTGAACAGCTCGCGACACATCTTCCCTTTCTGCACCCGTTATAACAACAATGTTCTTAGCACCGAGCGTTACAGCCGCGTGAAGCGTCTCGTGAAATGCACGGACAAACGGCTCCGCAGCATCCTCCCAAACGATGCCGTGATTCCAGCCTATCGCCTCACGGACGCTCTCATCCTCAGACTCAAGCATTACAGCTGAAAGCTCAACACCGTTTTCGCGCAGAACATCGCGCGTCGCCTCAAGCTCGAGATCGCGCCACGAAAGACGCTCTATAGCACGAAAGCCGTGCTGCGCGGCAAGGCGTATATTTTCATTAAAATCCGCATCAAAAAAGCAGCCCGCGGAAAATCGCATAAATTCATCCTCCCGATAAGCTTTGAAAGAATTATACTTCATTCAGTATAACAGATATTGCACGAATTGTCAATAACGAAAGAAGCACTGCCGCACATTCGGCGAAAAAAGGCACACGAGGTGCCCAATTTTCACTCTTTTTTCAGTATGTCATTGCTGTCAAGCAAGCGCCTGCTGTCCTCGACTGCCTGCTTTGCCTGCTCGGCAAGCTTCAGGTATTCTGTGTTCTGCGGGTCACCGAGCGTTCCGTCGCGGTTATATACGACCGAGCTTATACCGCCCTTAGTGTATTTATAAAGGATGTCCTTTGTAAAGAAGCTTCCCTTCTCAAGGTGCGTCAACTCAAATGCGATGCCCTCGTAGCCCGTCGCCAGCAGGTTGTGACCGAACATTACCGACTTGTTGTTTTCGATACCGAGCAGGCAAAGAACTGTCGGGAGCACGTCAACGTGACCGCCGACGACATCGAGCGTTTTCGCCTCTCCGAGTCCGGGAATGTGTACTATAAGCGGGACGCTGTAGCGATCGAACACGTCATATTCGTGACCGGTCATCTCTGCAACGTGAGCTCGCATTTTTTCATCATTGTCGCTTATGGCGAAATGGTCACCGTAGATCACGAAGATCGAGTTGTCGTAGAGCCCGTTAAGCTTCAGCTCATCGAAAAATTCGCCGAGCGTGCGGTCAAAATAGTTTACCGACTGCAAATACAGCTCAAAGGTATCGGGGCTCGTATTCTCGGCGTCCACCTGTCTTTCCGCAAGCGGAATTCCAAACGGCGAGTGCGAGGAAAGCGTTATAATGAATGAATAAAACGGCTCCTTGAAGGAAGAGACGATATTCGCGGTCTGAGTGAACATTCCGCGGTCCGAAAGTCCCGTGCCGTCCATCGACCACATCTCAGCAGGGTCAAAGTCGTCACGCGCCCGGAAGTCCTCAAGAGAGATAAAGTCGTCAAAGCCCTGCTTTTCATACGCTGTCTCGCGGTTCCAGAAGTCGGAAATATAGCCGTGGAAGGCAGTAGCCGTAGAGTAGCCCGCGTCCTTGAGAAGCCACGGAAGTCCGTAATAGTCGTTATCGTAATATTCGGTGTATGACGACGCATCGTCTCGCGCGTAAAGTGAATTGTTGACCGTAAATTCGGCGTCCGAGGTATTTCCGGCTCCGATCTGGTAGTAGTAATTCTCAAAATACAGCGTATCCTTTTCGAGCAGCGAGTTGATAACGGGAGTTATCTCATCGCCCTTGTAGCTCTCCCCGATAAAGAAATCCTGAAGCGCCTCAACCTGTATCACGAAAACATTTCTGCCCTCGGCAATGCCGTAGTACGGGCTCTCATCGTTTCCGACATTTGCATAAATGCTCTTATTTACCGAGCCGCCGCCCCCAAACAGGGCGCTGTATATATCCTGCGCGTGATAAATAAGAAGCTCGTTCGGCAGGAACGCCGTCTTAAACGAGCCGAAAAGGATGCTCGCGACGAATATTAAGGCAAGCACTGCCGTGAAGGAGACATTCGAAAGCACAGCGGAAAGAAGCGTTATCGGGCGTCTGCCAAGCGGGCAGCTCGAGCGCTTTGACTTAATTCTGCGTGCGCCCTCGCGGATTATAAAAAACACAATCCAGAACGGCAGATCAAGCAGCGGCAGAACACGTCTGAAGGTCAGCAGCTGACCAACGCTTCCCGTGACATGCGTCAGCTGCCCCGCGAGCTTTATTACCGCAACGGAGATAAGCCTGCCTCGGTCTCCGAAATACACGCTGTCGGCACAAAGCAGCACTGAGATGACAAAATACAGCACCGCAAGTACCTTATTTGCCGCGCGCGGGGCGACAAGCAGCAGCACAAGCTGCACCGCCGCACAAAGCAGCACCGTCACGCTTGCAAGTACGACGCGGTATGAGCCGAGCTTTATTAAGTCGTAAAAGTTTATTGACTTGAAAAAAAGGAGAAGCAGCATCACAAAGGTCAAAAGCGCTTCGCCGAAGGAACGCTCGCAAAAACGTTTCCGAAGCCAATTTTTAATTTTCATCGCCTGATACCTCTCTTTGAATCAAATAATTTATATTCCGCGTCATCACTCAACGCCGCACAGCTTGAGAAAGCTCTCGAAGGTGTGCAGATATCCGTCGGTATGCATCAGGAAGGTTTCGCCGTGTCCCGCGCCCTTTCCGGAGAAAAACAGGCACGGAGACGCTGCCGCCTCGTGCAGACGGACACCCATCTCATACGGCACAAAGGCGTCGTCCGTTCCGTGGACAAGCATTATCGGTACGCGGCAGCTCGACACAGAGGCAAGAGCCGACGCATCGGTGAAAGAATAGCCCGCACGTGCTCGCACAAGCAGACTCGCGGTGTAATAAAGCGGAAATGTCGGCAGATGCATATCGTGCATTACCTTTTTGCATATCTCGTCCGGCGAGGTGAAGCCGCAATCCGCGACAACGCCGACGACATTTTTGGGCAGCTCGAGCGATGACGCCATAAGCACGCTTGACGCGCCCATCGACACTCCGAAAAGAATTATCGGCATGCTCGGATACCGCTCGGCAAGAAGCTGCGCCCACGCGCACGCATCAAGCCTTTCGTTTATGCCGTAGCTGAGATGTCTGCCCTCGCTGTCACCGTGTGCGCGCTGGCTCGGCATGCAAAGCACAAAGCCCATTTTTGAAAACGTCTCGGCGCATGAGCCGAATTCGTGAATCGGGTCTGAGCGGTAGCCGTGCAGCATAAGCAGCACGCCTCGCTCGCGCACACCCTTTTCGCACATGATGAGCCTTGCCGAAAGGCACAGCCCGTCGTGCGAGGTGACAAAAAGTCGCTCTGCGCGCTCACTGTTCGCGGCACTGTGCAGCCGACGTCTGCCGTCTGTCAGGCGTGAGCCAAATTTTATCTCGGCGCGCGACGGCTTTTCGGGAAGCGGCACATCCCAAACGCAGGTGCTGCCGCGTCTCTTAGCGGACAGCCTGTACAGCAGATACGATGGCACAAGCACAAGCAGTGACGCTACCGCAAGCACAGACAGAATGATAGTCGCCGTCATTTCACCCCTCGCGCCCGAGCAGCTGCAAAAGCTCTGCTTCGCCGATCACCTTAACACCGAGGCTTTCAGCCTTTGTCAGCTTGCTTCCCGCAGCCTCGCCCGCGACAACGTAATCTGTCTTCTTCGAAACAGATGAAGTGACCTTACCTCCCGCCGCCTTGATAAGCGCCGACGCCTCATCGCGCGTCATATTCGGAAGCGTTCCCGTAAGGACAAAGCTCTCACCGGAAAGCATCACCGGAGTCTCTCCCGCAATCTTCCCGCTTTCCGTGACGACTCCGCTCTCGTGAAGTCTCTCGACAAGCTCACGTGTCTCGGGAAGTGCGAAGAATTCCGTGACCGCTCTTGCGGTTATCTCACCGATATCGTCAAGAGCCGACAGCGCCTCGACATCTGCGTCAAACAGCGGCATGATGCCGCCGAAGTGCGACACAATATTCTCCGCAGCCGCCTCGCCGGTATGTCTGATACCGAGCGCGCAAAGCAGCCGCGCAGCTCCCGCCGTCTTTGAGCTCTCTATCGCGCCGATAAGCTTTTCGGCGGATTTCTTGCCCATTCTCGGCAGCGTCTCAAGGTCCTTTGCTCGGAGTGAATAAATGTCTGCCGCGTCCGAAATAAGCCCTGCCTCAAGCAGCAGCTTCACGACGGACGGACCCATTCCCTCGATATTCATGGCACCCTTCGACGCAAAGTGAATAAGGCGCCTCTCCCTCTGCGCGGGGCAGGTCGGGTTAATGCATCTTACTGCGCCGCAAACGTCTCCATCCCCATCATCGCTGTCCGTGACAAGGAGCTCGCCGCACGAGGGACAGCTTTCCGGGAAGGAAAACACCCTCTGCGTGCCGTCGCGCCCGGATGGAACGACGGAGGTGATCTCGGGAATTATATCTCCCGCCTTTCTCACCGTCACCGTGTCTCCGAGCATTATTCCGAGTCGGCGTATGATATCGATATTGTGAAGCGTCGCGCGCGACACAGTCGTTCCCGCAAGGCGCACCGGCTCAAGCACCGCAGTCGGCGTGAGCACGCCGGTCCTGCCGATCTGAAGCTCAATATCGACAAGGCGTGTCGTCTTTTCCTCCGGGGGATACTTGAAGGCGACAGCCCACCTCGGCGTGCTCGTGCCCTCGCCGAGAATTTGTCTCATTTCAAGTGAATTTACCTTCACTACCGCGCCGTCGATGCCGTAGGGGAGGCTGTCGCGCTCGGCGCCTATTCTCTCGATAACGGAGATCACGTCGTCAGCACTTGCCGCGCATATCTCGGCAGGTATCACCTTGAAGCCGAGCTCACCCATGCGGCGCACCGTTTCGCCGTGCGTCTCGGGCAGGTGTCCGTCCTCGTAAAGCGAGCCGGTCTGATAGTTAAATACAAATATCGAAAGCCCGCGCCCCGCGCTCTCCGCGCTGTCGAGCCTTCTAAGGCTTCCCGCAGCGGCGTTTCGCGGATTTGCCCACAGCTTCTCGCCGAGAAGCTCGCGCTCCGCGTTCAGTCGCTCAAAGCTGTCGCGCGGCATATACACCTCACCGCGCACCGTAAGGTCAACCGGTGCCGCAAGGCGCTTCGGCACGTCGTCTATGACGCGCACATTGTCCGTCACGTTTTCTCCGACGGCACCGTCACCGCGAGTCGCGCCGACGGACAGCACGCCACGCACATATTCAAGCGAAAGCGAAAGCCCGTCGATCTTCGGCTCTACGGAAAACTCGATTTCATCCCTCTTGCAGCCCTCCTCGACAAGAGCTGCCGTCACTCGCTCGATGAAGGCGCGAAGCTCGTCGAAGTCGAACACGTCCGTGAGGCTTCCCATCTTTACCGCGTGGCGCACCTTTGCAAATTTTTCGGATGCACGTCCGCCGACCCTGTGTGTCGGCGAATCCGCCTCGTCAAGCTCCGGAAATGTCGCCTCAAGCTGGCGCAGCTCCTCGAAAAGCATATCGTATTCAAAGTCCTCGATCTCGGGTGAGTCAAGGTTATAATATCTGTCCGAATGATAGCGGAGGCTTTCGCGAAGTTCACTTACGCGAGCCTTTGCCTCCGATGGGCTCATACTTGTTTTCATTTTTCCTCCGATATCATTTGTTGTGTCCTCAAAAATCAAAGCAACCCCAGCTCGGCGTGTATTCGGACACAGCGGAGCTGCGCTCCTGTCCGTAGCCCGTAAAGCCGAGCGAGTCGGCAAGAGTCGCCACGCTGTCGTATTCAAAGCTCGTGAGCCTTCGGCGAAGCGAGCGTGACAGTCCCTCGTCGGCGCAGGAGGTAAAGAATTCGGGCGTATACTGGCTCATAAGCGAAAGCAGCACGCGCCGTGCAAGTCCCGCCTCAGCCATCGCGCGAAGCACCGCTTCGCTGTCACGGCGGCAGCCGGGCAGCACCAGATGCCGCACTATAACGCCGCGGCGAAGCACTTCTCCGTCAAGCTCGGGCTCGCCGACGAGGCGTACCATTTCAAGAAGCGCCGAAAACGCGACTTCAAAATAATCGGGAGCAGCTGAAAGCTTGCCCGACAGCTCCGGCGAAAAATATTTCATATCCGTGAGAAATATATCGACCGTGCCGTCAAGACGCCGTATGTTTTCAGCGCTCTCGTAGCCGCCCGTGTTCCAGACTATCGGAAGCGCAAGACCGCCCTCGCGCGCTATGGCGACAGAGGCTATCACGGCGTCGGTGTACTGAGTCGGGGATACAAGGTCAATGCAGCACGCGCCGTGCCGCTCAAGGCGAAGATATTCCTGCGCGAGCTCTTCGACGGTAAATATTCTCTCACCTGCAAAGTGCCCGTCAGTGCCCTTTTTCGATATCGCGCCGTTCTGGCAGTAGACACAGCCGAGCGGGCAGCCGCAGAAGAATACAGCTCCGCTTCCCTCACCCGTGCATATGCAGGGCTCCTCGAAGCGATGGAGCATTATTCGCGAAATTTTTATCTCATCCGTGCATCCGCACACGCCCGCGCTGCGGTGTCGGTCGACGCCGCAGGCACGCGGGCAAAAATTGCAGTTCATCTGTTGTTTATCATGTCGTGCTTGAGCTGCCACAGCTTCTCGGAAAGGTCTACATAATAGCTGTGGGGATTCTCGAAGCGAAGCACCTCGTCCCACATTGTGGCAAGCTCTCTCTTGCAGTGCTCCTGCACCTCGGAAAGCTCGGGGAAGGTGTAGACCTGCTCTCCGTTTTTGAATATCGGCACGGAAAGCTCGCGCGCGGTGTAATTTTCAAGCTTTTTGCGCTTCCATGTGTATTCGGGGTCAAATATCTCCATAGGACCGTCGTGGTCGACCGTCTCGCCGTCAAGGCAGATAAGGTCTGCGATCGCCTTGCCGGTCTCGTTGGAGTAGAAGCGGTAGGTCTTCTTAAAGCCGGGATTCGTGATCTTTTCGATATTCTCGCTGATCTTGATCTTGGGCGTGATCACGCCGTTCTCCTCAGTCGCCGCGAGCTTGTATACCGCGCCGAAGACAGGCGCGCTCTTTGCGGTGATAAGTCTCTCGCCGATACCGAACGCGTCGATCTGCGCGCCCTGCATGAGAAGGTCGCGGATTATATACTCGTCAAGCGAGTTCGAGATGGTGATCTTGCAGTCCGTCAGTCCCGCCTCGTCGAGAATACGTCTCGCCTTGCAGCTGATATAGGTTATGTCGCCTGAGTCAACGCGGATGGCACACTTCTTCAGCCCCATCGGCCAAAGGACCTCCTTGATAGCCTTTATCGCGTTCGGAATACCCGAGCCGAAGACGCTGTAGGTGTCCACGAGAAGCGTGGGATTGTTCGGATAAAGCTTGCAGTACGCGACAAACGCGTCGTACTCGGAGTCAAACATCTGCACCCACGAGTGAGCCATGGTTCCGCCTGCGGGAACCCCGAAAAGCTTATCGGACAGAGCGCAAGCCGTTCCCGCGCAGCCGCCGATGTACGCCGCACGCGCGCCGTAAACCGCCGCACCCTCCCCGTGAGCTCGGCGAGAGTCGAATTCGGATATGGGTCTTCCCTTCGCGGAGCGAACCATGCGGGATGCCTTTG
>CAYNHY010000090.1:0-7725 GCA_964397225.1 uncultured Ruminococcus sp. | reverse complement strand
CCCGAGGGTCGCTGTTTTCTTCGGTCTTTATGGCTGTCTGCGGGCTGTTTGACACCGCACGTGCGTCGGCACGCGAGGCATCCGAGGCGCCCTCACGCGAATATCTGCGAAGGCTCGCGTCCTCTCGCTCTCTTCTCTGCTCGGCAAGCTTCTCGCTGTTTTCGCGCGCCACTCTGAGCTTATAGCGGATAAGTATCCACAGTCCGCGCGGCGTGATGTTGAAAACAAACAGCACGGGGATTACGAGAATTGCGAAAACGAGCACGAGCGTACCGAGCTTGCCGAAGGCGCGGAGCATCAGCTCGCCGAATATTCCGCCGACAACACCGCCTCCGTCAAGAGAAACTCCTGCCCTCCAGTGTGCCGCTACAGAAAGTGTATCAACACGGCGAAGGAATACCTGAACAAGCACGGAGGCAAGCAGATATATCACGCAAAGCGAGGATACCTTCCGCGAAAAGCTTCCCTCCTCGCGGTCGCGACCGTAAGTAAACACGGGTAAAATAATAAGGAAAGGAAGCGCATATGCCGTGCCGCCGTTAAGTCCGAGAAACAGCGAGCGGATCGCACCGCCGACAACACCTGCGCCGTCGCCTGCGAACATGCACACAGCGGCAAAGACTGCCGCAACTATCATAAAATAAGGCAGCAGCTGCGATGCAACGGAGCTTTCGTTTTTTTCTTCCTTCTGTACTGCCTTCTGCGAGGCACGTGTGCTCTCCATGCGTGACGGCGCACTGCGTCCTGCCGGTGTCACCTTTGTGCTTTTCTTGCGCTGCGCCTCGCCGGAGCGTTTTTTCGGCGGAGAGGAGGTGTTTTTTTTCTTCTTCGTATCTGCCATAATATCTCCGATTCCAAAGACCTTTTCCGTAACACTTCAAGGGTCTGAATAATTCATTATTGGAGCGCGCAAACTTTACTTGCGGCAAATTGCCTGTCGGCAACAGGGCTCCTCATACATTTTAGCAGAAAAGTATGATTTTTTCAAGTAGTGCCGAGCATTCCGCGGGCAAATACGGTATTTTTCCGTCACATCGGAGGTGAATTTTGAAGAATGCCTTAAAGAGCACGGCGTCTCGTGTGACGGCTGCGGGGCTTTCCCTGGCTGCCGGGCTTGTAAACGGAATTATCGGCACGGGCGGAGGCGTCGTGCTGACGTACATGTTTTCGCTACTTGAAAAACGCGGAGGCATCAAGGAAAGCCTCGCCCGCGCCATGGCGGTCATGCTGCCCGTGTCGTGCGTCTCGCTTCTCACCTACTCTCGCGGCTATTTCGATTCGGTGCCGCAGTTTTTGGCAACTGCCGTGCCGGCGCTTGTCGGCGGCTTTGTCGGTGGCGCGCTCAGTCGGCACACAACGTCCTCCGTGCTGCGTCGATTATTCGGTGCGGTCATGCTGTGGGGCGGGCTTTCAATGATTTTTTAAGGAGTGGATATGCTCGGATATGCCGCAGTCTCCTTCGTCGTAGCGATGCTTGCCGGTACCGGAGTCGGCGGAGGCGGTCTCTTTATTTTGTACCTTGCCGAATTTTGCTCATACGGACAGTTTAAGGCGCAGGCGATAAATCTTGTTTTCTTCATATTCGCCGCCGCAGGCTCACTGCTACTGCGCGCAAGGCACCGCTCCTTGGACACGTCGCAGCTTGCCGAATGCATAATATTCTCCGTCGGCGGCACGCTTATAGGCACGGTAATTCGCACTCATTTGCCCGAGAATGTACTACGCACCGCCTTCGGAATTTTTCTGTGTCTTGCCGGGCTTCGTGCTGTGCTTAAAAAAAGCGGGTCTCCCGAGGCTCGGGAGACCCAAAAATAGCTATTATCAGGAGTATCTGCTCATGATCTCGCGCTGAACGTCGTCGCCCTCCTGGACAAACTTCGCGCTGTATCCGCCGACACGGACGATAAGGTTTCCGTGAAGCTCGGGATGCAGACGTGCGTCCTGCATTTCCTCGAGAGAGGCTGTTGTGATCTGAGCCATCTGTCCGCCGTTCTCCAGATATGCACGGAAGAGTGCGGCGATCTTTGCTCTCTTCTCCTCGGAATCGCTCTCGGTGCAGGGTACGAGCGCGTTGAGCGTCGTGCCGCCGAGACCGAGCTTGAGCGGGAGCTTGGAGACGGACTTGAGCATTGCGGTAAGTCCGTGAGTATCCGCACCGGGACGCGGTCCCATGGTGTTTCCAAGCGGGTCGCCCTTGCGGTGTCCGTCGGGAAGAGCCCATGTGGTATTACCGTAGGAGATACCTCCGCCAAGCAGCGAGCATGCGCCCATGTATACGCCGCCGCGAACGGACTTGTACTTACGGATTTCGCTCCAGAACAGCTCAAGCACGCGAACTGCCCACTTGTCTGCAACATCGTCGTCGTTGCCGAACTTCGGAGCGGAGAGCATAATCTGACGAA
Organism: uncultured Ruminococcus sp.; assembly: GCA_964397225.1. Classification (GTDB taxonomy): domain Bacteria; phylum Bacillota; class Clostridia; order Oscillospirales; family CAG-272; genus RUG11130. Next base: position 5,323 of record CAYNHY010000090.1, on the reverse strand, counting down.
CGTCCTCGTAGCCCTCGTAGTTGGCCTTCAGAGCCTCGGCAAGGCGCTCCTTTGATACGCGACCGTCGCCGAATACGATAGTCTCAAGTGCCGCAAACGCGTCACCTACAACAGCACAGCCTGCCGTCTCGACAACGCCGTAGTTGTAGCTTGCGCCGCCGGCATCCTGGTTGATACCGCGTGTCATGCAGTCGTCGGTGTATACGCTCTTGACAAGCTTCGAAAGGTTCTTGTCGCGTACCTGCTGACCCATGCTGCAAAGCTCTGTGAAATACGGTGTAAGGAATTCGATCTGCTTCTTGAAGGCCTCCCAAACCTCCTCAACCGAGTTGAAGTCGGTGAGATATCCCGTCTCGAGACCTATTCTAACGTTGTTCTCTACCTCAATACCGTTGTTGATTGCAAGCTCGAGTATCTTTGCAAGGCTGATGCTTCCGTCCTCGCAGCCGAAGTTGCTCTTGCCGGGGATCTCGATCTCCTGGCAGCCGAGCATCGTGTAGTCGCGTGCATCCTCTGTGGTAACGCCGTACTCGCGGAGTCCGTCGATAACGAGCGTATCGCTGACAATCGTCGGATCGCTCATTCCCTCAGACCACATCTTAACGATGAGATCCATGACCTCGGAGGGAGTGCTCTTTGCGATACGGACGGATGCGCGGGGGTGAGTGTCATGGTAGGAGCGGAGGATCTGGAGCATGAGGTATGTAAGCTCATTGGTCGCGTCCTCACCCGTTGCGGGGATAACGCCGCCGAGAGTAACGTTATGCACACCGTGCTCGCGGATCTTCAGAATAATTGATGCAACGATGTCCTCCTTCGGACGCTCGTCGACACCGTCCTTGTAGAAGGGATAGAAATACTGGTCGGCTCTGCCGATGCAGTCTACCCAGTCCCACAGGCAGTAGAACCACATAAGCTGTGCTGCCTCAAGGAGGTTTGTCGGACGGTCGTGTGCTATCTTACGGCAGTTTCTCTCAACGAGGAGATATGTATCCTTAAGATATGCGTCAGTCTCGACAGCTGCAAGCTCTGCCGCGCGGTCAGCGTGAAGCTCCGCGAACTTGATAAGACCCTCGACGATGATGCGCTGTGCCTTGTAGAACTCGTGCTTCTTTTCGTCGTTCGTATTTGCGTCGTACTTGTTGATCTCCTCAAGAGTGCGGTCAAAGCCCCATGCAAGAAGCTTCGGATACCCGGGAACGGTGTGTCCCTGATAGCCGCCCGTCCACCAAAGAGTGTTAACTGCGACTCTGTACGGCTCCTTACCGAAGATCTCCTCTCCGCGAAGGTTCTTTTCCTTGCTCGTTGCGGGAACCATGCGGTCGCGAACAACCTCATATCTTGCATCGACCTCGGCCTTTTTAGCCTTATATGTTCCGCTGTCGTTTACGCACCACTCGTTATCCTGGATTCCGAAGGAGAAGTGCTCCGCGAATCTTCTGTGGGGGCGCGTCGTTCCAACGATGATCTCACCGGGAAGAACTGCGGGCGCGCTGTCGGTCCAGCTTCTTACTATTGCGTTTGCGAGAACCTCGGAGTACGGTGCATCGGGCATTTCCTCGAAAACATCAAGAAAAGGCTCCTTGCCATCGTATACGGGACCGCTGAAGGTGCTCTCGCGATCGTCGCGCGGGAACAGTCTGGGCTCCAGCTCATCGATAACACGGCGCATCTCGGGAGAAAATTCGAATTTCCTGTCAGTGAAAGTGTAGTTCATATCATTTCCTTCCTTTTGGTATAAATTCAAAGTTGTCGGACAGTTTGCGACACAGTGTGCCGCCTCTCCTATACTTTATCATTTACGGAGCGAATTGTCAATAGCTTTTTCGAATAAATCCCTACCTTTTTGCAAGAATATTTTTCATTTTTGACATTCGCGCCGTCCACCCAAGCAAAATCGGGTGTTTACTTTACGGCTCGACTATGCTATAATATGTTAGGAAATTTTCTTTCCGCACAAATCTCCGAAAGAAGGAGCATTCCGACATGAATATACCGAAGATCTCCGTCGGAGACACGCTTGAGCTGAAGAAGGATCACCCCTGCGGCTCACGTCTCTTCACGGTCGCAAGGGTCGGCTCCGATATCAGGATAATCTGCACGGGCTGCGGTCGTGACATGACGCTCCCGCGCGAAAGGCTTGAACGGTCGATCAAACGCATTCACACATCCAAGGAGGAAACAAATGAACGATAAGCTGACAGGTGAAATTTTAATCGTCGGTACGCCGTGCGAGGCACAGGCTGACGAGGTATACGAGGACGCCGAGTCCGTATGCGAGACCGCCGACGCCGCAGAGTGCGACAGCCCCGCCGACCCGGACGCGCTTGACGAGGAGGTCTTTGAAAAGAAGCGTCAAAGGAAAAGAAAGGGCTCGCTCGGAGAGCGCATTTACGGGAAGAAGTATCTTTTCGCATGCTTCGCGGTTCCCGCTGCGATAATGCTCCTTGTGTACCTTGCAATGGGCGTATTCCCCGCCGGCAACAATTCCGTGCTCGTGCTCGACCTCAACGCTCAGTACGTATATTTTCTTGAGAAGTTCCGCTCAATCTTCCTTGACGGCGGAAGCTTCCTTTATTCATTCCAGCGCGCGCTCGGCGGCGAATTCATGGGAATTCTGGCTTACTATGTCGCCAGCCCCTTCAATCTTATCTCGCTGCTGTTCCCAAAGGAATACATGACCGAGGCACTGCTTACCATCTTCGTTCTGAAGTGCGGCTGCTGCGGTCTTACAATGGGCATCTTCCTCGACAGCACTCACAAAAAGCGCCGCCCCGTCTTAACGGTCATCTTCTCCGTAATGTACGCGCTGTCCTCCTTTGCCGTCGTCATGCAGAACAATATGATGTGGACGGACAATATCATAGCTCTCCCTCTCATCATGCTCGGTCTCGAGCGTCTTATCACTCACGGCCGCTTCAAGCTCTATACGGCAGTCCTTGCGCTCGCGATATTCACGAACTTCTACATAGGCTACATGTCGTGCATTTTCGTTGCGATATATTTCTTTGTGAGATATTTCACAATGAGCGAGGAGGAGAGAAATCCCACCGGCGAAAAGGGTCACTTCAAAAAGACCTTTCTGCGCCTTGCTGTCTTCTCCGTCATTGCCGTAATGATGGCAGCTGTTATAATATTCACGGCATATTACGCGCTCAGCTTCGGCAAGCTTGAGTTCTCCGACCCCGACTTTGCTCCCGGACAGCGCTTCAACTTTGCGGACATCCTCTCGAAGCTTTACTTCGGCTCTTACGACAACGTCCGCCCGGAGGGCACGCCGTTCCTCTTTGCGGGAATGCTCATGACGATTCTCGCGCCGCTTTATTTCTTCCTCAAGGACATCCCCGCACGCCGCAAGATAGGCGCGGGAGTGCTTCTCGTTATCTTTGTAGCAAGCTTCAATCTCACGACGCTCGACCTGTTCTGGCACGGCTTTCAGCGCCCGAACTGGCTCAACTCGCGCTTTGCGTACATGTTCGTTATGATATGTCTGCTTATGGCATATGAGGTATTCATACGCCTCAAGGAGATAAAATATACCTGCGTTATCGCGAGCGGCGGAATTCTCGCGCTTGTCATCATCCTTCTTCAGGAGATGGGACTTGAAAATCTTCCGGATCTTACAAGCGTGTGGGCTTCCCTGCTCATTATCGGCGTATACGTCGTATTTCTCCGCTACACACACGAGAACGCTTCGAGAAACACGGTGGAAACAACGGCAGTCGTGCTTGCGTTACTTGTCTGCATCGAAATGTTCGCCTCGAGCGTTGCCAATCTTTACGCGCTCGACAAGGACGTCGTCTTCTCGAGCCGCGACTCGTACCGTGACTTCCTTGACCCGTATTACAGGGCTGTGGAATATGTAGAGGACGACGGCTTCTACCGCTCGGAGAAGCTCGCACACAGAAAGGTCAACGACAACTTTGCCATCGGTCTGAACGGTCTGACGCACTCCACCTCCACGCTCAATTCGAGCGTCATCAGCCTTCTTAACAATTTCGGTCTCGCTGCGAAGTCACACTGGTCGGAGTATGTCGGCGGAACCGTGCTCTCCGACAGCTTCTTCGGCATCAAGTATCTCTACATCGACCCCGCAAAGAAGACAACTCCATGGTATGTTGAAAAGTATTACGAGCTCATCGCGACGACCGAGGACGGAATACTCATTTACAAGAACCCCTATGCCTTCTCCGTCGGCTTCGGCATATCGCCGGCGGTTGACGAGTTCAAAAGCGACGAGCTGAGCTACGACGGACCGTTCGAATACATGAACGACATATTCTCGCTCACAGTCGGCACGGATTCGCTCGAGCTCTGGAAGCCGGTCGACCTCGACAGCGTCAAAAACGCAGGCAACCGCAAATTCAATGTCGTAAGCGAGGTCAAGCACACCGGCTACGAGCAGAATTCCGACTCTGAGGACGCGACACTCACCTACACCTTCACCGCAGAGACGGAGGATCACATCTATATGTACATTCCGACAAAGTGGGCTCGCAAGGCATCGTTCACTGTCAACGGTCGGAACCTCGGCTATTACTTCACGAATGACACTCACGCGATAATCGATATCGGTGCCTTCACGCTCGGCGAGGAGGTCAAGGTCGTTCTGAAGCAGGAGGAGGAAAAGATGTACGTCAAGGAGGACGACACGTATTTCTACTCCTTTGACGCCGCGCTCTTTGAGGAGTACGCGGACAAACTGACCGACTCTCAGCTCGATATCACAAGCCACTCCGAGACCTCCCTTGCGGGAAGCGTAAGCGGCGGCGAGAACGGCACACGCATTCTTCTTACCGTTCCCTACGACGAGGGCTGGCATATTTCCGTCGACGGCGAGAAAATCGAGTACACAAAGGCGCTCGACTCGCTCATCTCCTTCGATATCACCTCCGGCGAGCACGAATTTGAAATGCATTACATGTCCGACAGCTTCAAGTACGGCGCTGCGGTTTCCGTCGCGGGAATCGTGCTGTTTGCCGCCGCTGTCGCGCTTGACACAGTCCTTGCACGTCGCCGCAAAAAAGCGCTCGCTTCCGTGTCCCCCGACGGAGCGGAATGCTGCTGCGACTGTGGAGGACAGTGCGAGCTTTCACTCCTTTCCGAAAATGACGCAGACCGCGAGGTCTTACCCGACAGCGGCGCTGACCCGTCTGCGGAGCCTTTCCCCACGGAGGATGACAACGTATGATATATTCTCTGAAGGGAGAGCTCACCTATCTTGACCCTGCGAGCGGCACTGTCGTTATCGAATGCGGAGGGGTCGGCTACCGTCTGACCTCTACCGCAAACACCGTCGCCTCGCTGCCGAGCCTTTCCTACT
>CAYNHY010000089.1:0-7750 GCA_964397225.1 uncultured Ruminococcus sp. | reverse complement strand
ATCCGAAGGTTCCCGAGCTGGGAACAAGAAGCGTTCCGTTCACGCGCGAGCTTTACATTGATCGCGAGGACTTTGCAGAGTGCCCGCCGCCGAAATTCTTCCGCATGCGACCGGGCGCCGAGGTTCGCCTCATGGGTGCATATATCGTCCGCTGCAACGAGGTCATAAAGGATGAAAACGGCAACGTTACCGAGCTTCTCTGCACAGCGGATCTCGAGACCGGCTGCGGAAATCCCGTCGACGGAAGAAAGGTCAAGGGAACCATCCACTGGCTCTCACGCGATAATGCTCTTTCTGTGCGCGTCATGCACTACGATAAGCTCTTCACAATTAAGAACGTCAAGGATATCCCCGAGGATAAGACCTACAACGACTACCTGAATCCGGACTCCGTTCTTGAGATGAGCAATGCTCTCGTCGAGCGCGGAACCGACATGACCCCGGGAGCCAAGTATCAGTTCGTCCGCCTCGGCTATTACACGGTAGACAGCAAGCACGAAAACACCTTTAACAGAGTAGTGTCACTGAAGGACAGCTACAAGGTTGAAGCGTAAACCCCAAATACAGGAAAGGCACAGACATGGCATACAAAACAGGTACAAAATGCGTGCAGAGCGGATACACGCCGAAAAACGGCGAGCCCCGCGTTCTGCCGATAGTTCAGAGCACGACATATAAATACGAGTCGAGCGAGCAGATGGGCAGACTCTTTGATCTTGAGGAGGCGGGCTACTTCTACACAAGACTCGCTAATCCCACCTGCGACGCTGCTGCGGCTAAAATCGCAGACCTCGAGGGCGGCGTTGCCGGAATGCTCACCTCCTCCGGTCAGGCTGCAAATTACTATGCGGTGTTCAATATCTGCGAGGCGGGCGGTCACGTGATCTCCTCCGCGGCGATCTACGGCGGCACTTTCAATCTCTTTGACGTAACGCTCCGCAAGATGGGAATCGATATTACCTTTATCTCTCCCGACGCGACCTACGACGAAATAATAGCTGCGTCAAAGCCGAACACAAAGGCTGTTTTTGCCGAGACGCTTTCGAATCCCGCACTTGCGGTGCTCGATGTTGAGACCTTCGCGCGTGCGGCGCACGACATCGGTGTTCCGCTCATCGTAGATAACACCTTCCCCACACCCGTAAACCTTCGCCCTATCGAGTTCGGCGCAGATATCGTTACGCATTCGACAACGAAGTATATGGACGGTCATGCAGTCGCACTCGGCGGCGCGGTAGTCGACAGCGGAAATTTCGATTGGTCACGCTATCCCGACCGCTTCCCAGGTCTTTGCACGCCCGACCAATCGTACCACGGCATCACCTATACCGAGAAGTTCGGCAAGCTTGCGTATATCACGAAGATAAACGTTCAGCTTATGCGAGACCTCGGCTCGATGCAGTCTCCGCAGAATGCATTCCTTCTTAACCTCGGACTCGAAACGCTGGAGCTTCGCATGCAGAGACACTGCTCGAACGCACTTGCCGTTGCGAAATTTCTTGAGGCTCACGACGATGTCGAGTGGGTAAATTACCCCGCTCTCGAGAGCAACAAGTACCATGACATCACAAAGAAGTACATGCCGAACGGCTCGTGCGGCGTTGTTTCCTTCGGACTTCGCGGCGGTCGCGATGCGGCTGTGAAATTCATGGATTCGCTGAAGCTTGCCGCGATCGTCACACACGTTGCAGACGCGCGCACCTGCGTGCTCCATCCCGCGTCCACAACGCACAGACAGCTCTCAGACGCGCAGCTCAAGGAGAGCGGAGTTGATCCGTCTCTCATCCGCTTCTCTGTCGGAATCGAGGACGCAGACGATATTATCGCCGATATAGAGCAGGCAATTGCCGCGGCTAAGTAAGCCTGTGCCGTAACCGAATAATGATCCCCTGGCGTGTCGAACAGTGATCTGTTCGGCATGCTCGGGGGATTTTTGTACTCTGAGGACGGGACCCCTTGATCAAAGCCGAGAGGCCATTTTCAGGTGAGCATTTACATTGGAGACGTCGGAGAGGAGCTAATAATTCGAGCGTACTCTGCTGCGGAAGATGAGCGAGATGCACCACAGACCCGCGAGCGCGACAACGGTGTAGACAATGCGCGCAAGGACTGCCTGCGTTCCGCCGCAAAGCCATGCGACCGCATCAAAATTAAAAAGTCCAACAGCGCCCCAGTTCAGCGCGCCGATAACAACAAGGATCAGAGATAATCTGTCGATCATAATCATACCTTCCTTTATCACTGTTTTGCGAACGGTATTAGTATGCACTGCGAGCCGAAAAATAATCCGTTTATTCGAGAAATAATATGGGGATGATGACGGATATTTTTCTGTCAGGCTGCAAATATCCGTCAAAATGCCGTTTCGATATTGACAACGGTATTGCGGAACGCTATAATTAGCTTAGATAATTACAAATTAAGGAAAAGCATTATGACAAACGGTATTGAACGCGAAAAAAATATTTTCTATGCAAAGTCTGCAAACGAAAAGCACGCAGCCGTGACGAACCGAGAGCACCTGTCTAAGGTTTCGTCTCTTGCAGCGGAATTCGGCGAGAGCATCGGTATGGAAGACGCAGCCCGTGTTGCCGGGCTGCTTCACGACACGGGAAAATACAGCAGCCTTTTCGGTGACGTCCTTTGCGGAAGGGCGCATAATGTTGACCACGCTTTCCCGAGCGGCGAGCTTTTGTATGCCATGCTCGGTGAGAAAGCCGCAATCAGTGATATATACAAATCGGTGATAGAGGCTGTTGTCGGACATCACGACGGGCTTGTTTCATTTGACTCGATAAAGTATGAATTGAAGGCTCTCAGAACGAAGCCGGAATCTTGCAACTGCCCGAGCGGCAAGACTCCGTCTCTTTCGGGAAATGACGACTTCAATCGAGCAGCAGCTGCTTTCAAGCGTGATTTTCCGACCTTAAAGCTCGGAATTTCAGATAAGAGTGCTGCCTACAGTGGGGAAGCACTACACAAAGAGCTCGGGTACATGCTGACGACGCGTATGCTTTTTTCGTGCCTCGTCGATGCCGACTACAGCGTTTCCGCAGCAGACGATGAGCCCGACTATCTTGAAAAAAACAGTCAAGGACCGATAGATTACAATGAGGCACTAAAGCGTCTTGACAGCTACCGCAGCGAGCTTTGCAGGACGTCGCGCGCCGCTGCAAGGGTAAAGCAGCTCCGTGAGCGCGTCTTTGAGGCATGCGGAGAGGGCGCCTGCGGCGAAATGGGAATATTCACGCTGAGCGCTCCAACCGGTGTGGGAAAAACACTGGCAATGCTCAATTTTGCACTGCGCCACTGCCGGCGGCATCACCTCAGACGCATAATCGTTGTTCTGCCCTTCCTGTCACTTGCTGAGCAGACCGAAAGGGAATACGGAAAAATATTCAACACGCTCCTTGTAGACCACAGCCAAAGTGAGCTCAGCGAGCAGACCCGTGAGCTTGCATCCCGATGGGATGCCCCCGTTGTGATCACGACCTCAGTGCGATTTTTTGAGGGACTGTTTTCGGACAGACCGACGGCATGCAGAAGGCTTCACAATATAGCGGACAGCGTTGTGCTGTTCGATGAGGCGCAGAGCCTGCCAGCGGAGCTTGCGGCGGTGAGCGCCTCGGCAATGCGAGCCTTGTGCGAGCGATTTCACTGTTCGATCCTCCTTTCGACGGCAACACAGCCTGACTTCTCGGCACTTAAGGGTGTGAGCTGGCATGCGCGAGAGCTGCTTTGTGATAATGAGAATATTTTCACCGGCATGTCGCGTGTAAATGTGGAGTGGCGGGTCTGCTTTAATACGGATATTGACAGCGCACCGACACTTGACGATATTGCCGAGGAGCTGTCGGGCGAGAGCAATGCTTGCTGTATAGTAAACCTTCGCCGACATGCCCGAGCGCTGGTACAAAGACTTATCGAGCTTGTCGGAGAGGATGGGGTGTATTTGCTGAGTACAGAGCTGTGCCCGGCACACCGGCTTTCGATAATCGATGAGATACGCGCAAGGCAGGCAGCCGGCAAGGTCTGCCGCGTTGTCTCAACACAGTGCATTGAGGCGGGAGTCGACCTTGACTTCGATTCGATGTACAGGGCGCTTGCACCTCTTGAATCAATTGTTCAGGCGGCGGGAAGATGTAACCGAAACGGCAGGCTCAAGGGCGGCGGAAGGGTGGTTGTATTTGAGCCGAAATGCGACGAGGGTGCCTTATATCCGTCGGCAAGCTATAAGCGTGCGGCGCTTGTCGTAAAGCAAATGCTTGCAGATGACGGAAAAATAGACATTGATTCTCCGAAAAGCGTGGAGGACTATTACGCGAAGCTTTTTTGCGGTGTGAAGTGCAAGCCGGAGCTTGAAACGGCGATAAAAGGAGAAAGCTACGGCGACGTTGCCGCAAGCTACCGAATAGTCGATAACGACGCATACAGCCTTATCGTGCCGTGGAGCGGTCGGCGTGAGCTGTTTGAAAGTATTTGCGATGCGGTAGACAGCGGAAGCGTTACAAGGAGGCTTTTCACCGAAGCTGCGCCTATTACTGTGAGCTGCTTTGATAAGCGTTTTGAAAGCTTCGCCCAGCCGATAAAGCTCAGGCGGCACGGAGAGATGTTTGACAGCTGCTACTACATAATAAACCGCGGATTTGAAAAAAAGTACGACGAAAGGCTCGGGCTCATCTGCGAGGAAGAAAATGCAATTTTTTGCTGATTTTTTTCTGACAGGTATTGACAAATGAATTTATGTATAGTATAATTAAAATAACACCACAAAATATTGCGGTGCGAATTGAAACATTTTTATTATTCTGCGGCGGCTTGACCGCCGCCGCAAGGAAAACGGAGGTGAATAGCTTGAAGGATGAGATAACTGTAGAGGTATGGGGCGACTTTGCCTGCTTTACTCCGCCGTATTCAAAGGTCGAACGACTGACATATCCCGCACCCACGCCGTCGGCGGCTCGCGGAATACTGTCCTCGATCTACTCGAAGCCAAAGGAGTTTTATTGGCAAATAACCCGAATCGAGGTGCTGAAGCCCATCAGATACCTGAGCTTCATGCGAAATGAAGTTAAATCAAAGGTGACACTCAAAGAAAATGCGTCCGAATCGGTGATAAATTCCGATGACAGTGACGTAAGAACGCAGCGACAAACGCAGGTGCTCTGCGACGTGCGCTACAGGATCAGCGCGCGCATATGCCCGCAGGTCGGCTTTGAAAACAAGCTCGAGTGCCTTTATAAGCAGGCAATGAGACGAATTCGTACAGGAAAAATGTTTTGTGCGCCGTGTCTCGGAATGCGTGAGTTCGTGTGCTACTTTGAGGAGAGTGACGGTTTACGTGAGCCTGTTGACGTAAGCATGGACATGGGGCTTGTGCTTTATGATGTCTTTAACCTGCACGAGTGGGAAGTAACGCGCAAGCCGAAATACAGCCTGTCGCTTTATCATGCGGTCATGAAGCACGGAGTCATTGAGGTGCCGGACTACGACAGCGACGAGGTGATAAAGGGAGGCGAGCGCATATGCTGAGAGCATTGTACGATTACGGAATAAGAAACGGGCTTGCGATCCCGCCGGGCTTCGCGAAAAAGCCCATCAGGGCGTATATCGTGCTCTCCGAAAACGGGACTTATGTCGGAATCGAGAAATGCGAAAATGAAAATTTGATATGCCCCGACATAGGCTCCGCAGCACAGGGCCCCGATAAATGCCACCCGCTTGCGGAGAAGATGAAAATTATTTTCAACGGAGTGTCGGGCTCCGACGACTCGGCTAAAAAGTTTCATTGTTTTTGCGAGCTCCTCGCGCACGGCGCGGAGAGCATTCCGCAGCTGAGTCTTTGCCTCAACGTAATGCTTACGGAGGAGCTGATGCGGAGCATTTATGAGGAGGCTTGCCGAGAGAAGCTGAAGGACGATGACAGAATATCATTTAAGGTGGGTGTGACACCGATAGCCTCGCTCGACGGAGTAGAGGCATGGTGGAGCGAGTACCGAAAGAGGTTTTCGAAAAGTGACGATAAGAAGGACGGCGCAAAAGCTCCATGCCTTATAACGGGCGAAGGTGTGACGCCGCTTGAGACAGTGCCTACGGTCACCGGACTGCAAGCTGTTGGCGGCCATTCAAAGGGCGAGGCGCTATTCTGCTTCGACAAAGCCGCATTTCAGTCCTACGGTCTCAAAAAAACGGCAAACGCGCCGGTTTCGGAGGAGGCCTTCGGCGTTGTAAAGGATGCGTTGAACGACCTGCTCGCCGGAGCTCCCGCAATGTACAGCCGCGATATTTCTTCAGGACGCAGACCGTCCGCGCCGGTGTTCTCGGGCATGAAGTTCGTACACTGGTATGATTGCAGTATTGAGGAGAAGGACGATACGCTTGCTGACATTTTCGGCACGTTTATAGACGGGAATGAAGAGGTCTCCGGTGAGGCGGCTGAGGCTTCAGGTGACGTCGCGGACGAAAAGGAAAGACTCAGTGCACGGCAAAAAGCCGACAGGCTTGTCCGCTCGCTCCAAAGCGGAGAGGGAGCGCCTGTATTGAATTGCAGCTATCACATACTGCTGATCTCGGGTGCCAACGGACGTGCAATGGTACGCAGATACGAGAGCGGAAGCTACGAGAAGCTGCGTGAAAGCCTGGAGCTGTGGAAAAAGGATATAAGGCTTTGCAACGACAGCGGCACGGGCGATGTAAAGCCGTGCAGGTTCACGGCAAGGCTTTTCCGACTGGTAAAGCCGTCCGCGAAATCTGATCAGCTCAAAAAGGAGCTTTCCGGGCTTACACCGAGCATTATAATGGCGATAGTAAACGGAAGGGCGCTTCCCGATGCCGTCGCGTCGCGCGCGCTGGCGTACATTCGTTCACAGCTATATGACTCTCAAGACGATAAGAAAATGTTTGTGCCCGACGGCATTGCCTGCCAGTGGCTGAAGGCATGGCTTGCACGCCGCGGCACGAGAAACGAGGAGGTTTCAAATATGTCAGTCTACAACAGCAGCTTCCCGAATGCCGCATACCACTGCGGTGCGATTACGGCGCTTTACGCCATGCTCCAGCGAGCGGCAATGGGAGAGCTGAATGCGGGTCTTGTCGAGCGGTATTATACCTCGGCGAGCCGTACTCCGAGCCTTGTCCTCGGCACGCTCGAGCGCATGGCGGGAGTGTATCTGTCAAAGCTTGAGGGCAACGGCAGGGCAGGAATTGCACGTATATACGAAGACAGACTCAACGAGGCGTATTCGTTCTTTGCTTCGGATCCTGAAAAATGTCTGCCCACGACCCTCAATCTCGAACAGCAAAGCTATTTTGCACTCGGCTACAGACAGATGTGCGCCGAGATCAACGCGGATATAATAAACAGAAAAGCCAAGAATACGGAGGAAGAATAATATGTCGGCAATCAAAAACAGATACGAGTTTGTGTATTACCTCGCTTGCACGAATGCAAATCCCAACGGAGATCCCGATATGGGAAACGCCCCGAGAATCGACCCCGAAACCATGCACGGCTACATAACAGATGTTGCGACCAAGCGCCGTATACGTAATTACATCTCTCTTGCCTACGGCGACAGACCCGGCATGAATATGATAATCCAGCAGTCGACGAACATTAACCGCCATATAGCTGAGGCAAGACGAGAGGCCGGCATTGCGGAGAAGAAGTCCGATGATAAAAAATCCGTCTATGCGGCGCGTGCCAAGGCGTGTGAGCTGTTTTACGATGTTCGCACCTTCGGCGCTGTAA
>CAYNHY010000088.1:0-7887 GCA_964397225.1 uncultured Ruminococcus sp. | reverse complement strand
ACCGTGCCTTCATCGAGATAATGATCGAGGGTGACGCAAACGGACGCGGCTTCCAGTACCCGATCCCCACCTATTCGATCACAAAGGACTTTGACTGGTCCGAGACCGAGAACAACAAGCTTCTCTTTGAGATGACCTCGAAGTACGGTACCCCCTACTTCTCGAATTACGTCAACAGCGACATGGAGCCCTCCGATATCCGCAGCATGTGCTGCCGTCTCCGTCTCGACCTTCGTGAGCTTCGCAAGAAGTCCGGCGGCTTCTTCGGAAGCGGCGAGAGCACCGGCTCTGTCGGTGTTGTAACAATCAACATGCCGCGTATCGCGTATCTTTCCGCAAACGAGGAGGAGTTCTACGCGAGACTCGACCGCATGATGGACATCTCAGCGCGCTCGCTCAAGATAAAGAGAACGGTCATCACAAGGCTTCTCGACGAAGGTCTCTATCCTTACACGAAGCGCTACCTCGGCACGTTTGAGAACCACTTCTCGACTATCGGTCTTGTCGGTATGAACGAGGCAGGTCTCAACGCACGCTGGATCGGCAAGGACATGACTCACAAGGAGACTCAGGAGTTCACAAGGAACGTTCTTAACCACATGAGAGAGCGTCTTTCCGACTATCAGGAGATGTACGGCGACCTTTACAACCTTGAGGCTACTCCCGCAGAGTCCACGGCTTTCCGCCTTGCAAAGCACGACAGAAAGAGATATCCCGACATTCGCTGCGCCTCAGACAACGGCACGCCCTACTACACCAACAGCTCTCACCTGCCCGTCGGCTACACCGAGGACGTATTTACCGCTCTCGATATCCAGGACGAGCTCCAGACACTTTACACCTCCGGCACCGTATTCCACGCCTTCCTCGGCGAAAAGCTCCCCGACTGGCGCGCAGCAGCGGCAATCGTCCGTAAGATCTCCGAGAACTACCGTCTGCCCTACTACACGCTGTCTCCCACATATTCCGTATGCAGCGAGCACGGATATATCGCGGGCGAGAGCTTCACCTGCCCGAAGTGCGGCAAGGAGACCGAGGTCTACAGCCGTATCACAGGCTACTACCGTCCCGTTAAGAACTGGAATGACGGTAAAGCACAGGAATACCGCGACAGAAAGACCTACGACATCGACAACTCCGTGCTGAAGCACCGCGGTCCCGTTTCGGATTGCTCCTTCTGCAATGACGACAGCGAAAAGTCCGCCGTCCTTCTTCCCGACGGCGTTTATCTCTTCGCATCCCCCACATGCCCGAACTGCAAAATAGCCGAGTCGCTTCTCTCGAAGGCAGGCATTGCATATTCGAAGGTAATGGCACAGGATGACCCCGCGCTTACCGAGTCGCTCGGTATCAAGCAGGCACCCACTCTCGTTGCCGTATGTGGCGGAGAGATTTCAAAGTACCCGTCTGTTACCGGCGTTAAGGAATTCTTGAAGAACAACTGACGGCACACATCCTACAACAGCTCCCCTTTCGAGAAATCGCTTCTCAAAGGGGAGCATATTGCACCTTCGGTGTGCCTTGATACGAAAGGAAAATAACAAGTGTACGATATTATAGTTATCGGCGCGGGTCCTGCCGGGCTTTGTGCCGCACTTTACGCACGGCGTGCCGGAAAAAGCGTGCTCATTCTCGAGCGCGGCGTCTTCGGCGGACAGATAACATATTCACCGCGTGTCGAAAACTACCCCGCCTTCGAAAGCATCAGCGGAAACGAGCTTGCCGAGCGCATGGTCTCACAGGTGCTCGCACAGGGCGCAGAGGTCGAGCTTGAAAATGTCACCGAGATCGTCGACGGCGAGATAAAAAGTGTCTTGACTGAGGACGGAAACAGCTACGAATGCCGCGCTGTCATAATAGCCGCGGGAGTGCGTCACCGCCACCTTGGGCTCGAGAATGAGGAACGCTTTATCGGTGATGGCATATCTTTCTGTGCAGTCTGCGACGGCGCGTTTTACACAGAGCGCGAGGTCGTCCTTGTCGGCGGCGGAAACTCGGCGCTCCAGGAGGCAATTCTGCTCTCCGAAGCATGTCGGAAGGTTACGGTCGTTCAAAATCTCGACCACTTCACGGGCGAGCAGAAGCTTTATGACATTCTCGCCGCGCGTGAAAATGTCGAGCTTGTCACCTCGAGCACAGTCTGTGAGATACACGGCAGCGACACCTTTGAAGGAATTACAATAAGGAACTGCGAAAGCGGCGAGGAAAGACGCATTGACGCTGACGGAATGTTCCTCGCTATCGGTCTCGAGCCGGAAAACGGGCTTTTCGCCTCACTCTGCGCGCTCGACGAGAACGGCTACATCGATTCCGACGAGGGCTGCACAACGCACACTGCGGGAATATTCGTGGCAGGCGACTGCCGTCGAAAGGGCGTCCGCCAGGTATCAACCGCAATTGCCGACGGCGCGACAGCGGCACTCGCCGCATGCAGATACATCGACGCGCTGTGATTTTTTTTGAAAAACACTTGCAAAGTCCGGCGCGCAGGTGTATAATAGAAAAAAAGAGAATATTAACGGGAGCTTGTATACAGGCTGAGAGGACGGTGTGACCGTCGACCGAGAACCTGATTTGGATAATGCCAACGTAGGGACGCCTGATCATACATCGGGAAAGCACCGTAACACGCTATGAGCTGCCAAATCGGCAGCTCTTTTTGTTTTTCTCAAAGGAGGATGTAATATGGTAACTGTTAACGGAAGGCAATGCCCGGCGGACGGCATGAGCATTGCGGAACTGCTGTCGGCGGCGGGGGACGACGCCCGACGTGTCGCTGTGGAGCTGAACGGCGAGATCGTTTCGCACGCAAGCTACGACGAGGTCGTGCTGCGCGACGGCGACTGTGTTGAGGTCGTTCGCTTTGTCGGAGGAGGCTGAGATGAAAATAACAAAAAAAGCTTGGGACGCGGCACTCGCCGCACGTCACGGCAAGGCGCGGCACGCGGCTATTTCCGCCGCATGCGTCGCCGTGTGCGGACTCGGCGGGCTCGGCTCAAATATTGCTCTGCTGCTTGCCCGCGCGGGAGTCGGGCGCCTCATACTGTGCGACTTCGACCGCGTGGAGCTGTCAAATATTCACCGACAGCAATACAAAGTCGGTCAGCTCGGGCGCCTCAAAACCGACTGCACAGCGGAAAACATACGTGAATTCGCGCCGTACTGCACAACGGAATGCCACACCGTGCGTCTTTCGCGGGAAAGCCTCGCGCAATATCTTGCGTGTGCCGATGTGATATGCGAGGCATTTGACAACGCTGAGGAGAAGGCAATGCTCGCCGACGTCGTGCTCAACGCATTCCCGGAAAAATATTACATTGCCTCATCGGGAATGGCGGGCTTCGGCTCCGCCAACGAGCTGACGACACGACGTATAACAGCTCACTTTTATGTTTGCGGCGACGGAAAAAGCGAGTCATGCACGGATAGTGGAATCGTCGCAACGCGGGTCGCACTTTGCGGAGCGCACCAGGCACATCTTGCACTGCGCCTAATCACAGGAGACGAAGCAACGAAAGGATAATTATTATGACAGACAAGCTGAAAATAGGAAAGCACGAGTTCACTTCACGCTTCATACTCGGGAGCGGCAAGTATTCGCTAAAGCTCATTGAAGCTGCTGTGCGTGACGCAGAGGCAGAGCTCGTGACTCTCGCCGTTCGACGCACGAACACAGCCTCTCGCGAGAACATTCTCGATTTCATACCGAAGCACGTAACACTTCTCCCGAATACAAGCGGCGCTCGCTGCGCCGAAGAAGCCGTTCGCACGGCGCGTTTGGCACGCGAGCTCGGCTGTGGAGACCTCATTAAGGTCGAAATAATGCGCGATTCAAGATATCTGCTGCCCGACAACGCCGAGACCGTTCGCGCGACAGAGCTGTTAGTCGCAGAGGACTTCACCGTAATGCCGTACATGTACCCCGACATCTATGCCGCGCGTGCCCTTGAAGACGCGGGAGCAGCATGCATAATGCCGCTTGCAGCCCCCATCGGCTCGAACCGCGGACTGACAACCCGGGAATTTATAAGGATACTTATCGAAGAATCGTCGCTTCCGATAATCGTTGACGCCGGAATCGGGCGTCCAAGCGAGGCATGCGAGGCAATGGAGCTTGGCTGCGCCGCCGTGATGGCAAATACAGCAGTTGCCACGGCGGGCAATATATCGCTCATGGCACGAGCCTTCAAGGAGGCGGTGCGCGCGGGGCGATGCGCTTATCTTTCGGGGCTCGGTCGTGTGCTCGAGCGCGGTGCAGCGTCGTCAGACCCGCTGACGGGCTTTCTCGGCGACACGATCGAAAGCGAGGTCACAAATGAGCACGCACGGTAATGACATCATGACCCCGCTTGACGGCATGGAGCTTTGCGACGGAGATATTCGCGAGCTTGTGACAGGGCACGTTAACTCCTACGATCCGCTTGCGTATACAGCTGACGATGTTTGCGCAGCGCTCGGGCGCGACAGCTGCGGTATAGAAGGACTGAAGGCACTGCTCTCCCCCGCCGCCGACGCATTTACTGAGCAGACGGCACGACGCGCCGCGTCGCTCACCGCGCAGTACTTTGGAAACTCCGTATCGCTGTTCACGCCGCTGTATATATCAAATTACTGCGAAAACCGCTGCGTATACTGCTCGTTTAACTGCAAAAGCCCAATTCCGCGAATGAAGCTTGACAGTACACAGCTAGAGCGCGAGCTCGAGGCGATTGCCTCTACCGGCATGGAGGAGATACTTATACTTACCGGTGAAAGCCCCTCAAAAAGCCCGCTTGACTACATAGGCGACGCGTGTCGCACGGCTCGGCGCTACTTCCGCAGCGTTGCAGTCGAGATCTACCCTGTCAATACCGATGCCTACCGCTATCTTCACGAATGCGGAGCGGACTTTGTCACGGTTTTTCAGGAGACCTACGACACGGAGCGCTACTCGCTGCTGCACCCTGCGGGACGCAAGAGAATTTGGACATATCGCTTCGACGCACAGGAGCGTGCGCTGCTCGGCGGAATGCGCGGTGTTTCCTTCGGGGCGCTGTTCGGGCTTTCGGATTTTCGGCATGACGCGCTTGCAGCAGCGCTGCATCTGTATTTTCTGAGAAAAAAATATCCTCACGCGGAGTGCTCGCTTTCCTGCCCGCGACTCAGACCGGCCTCCGGGTGCGACAGCTTCGACGCACAGGAGATCAGCGAGCGCGAGCTATGCCGGGTGCTTTGCGCGTGGCGCATTTTCCTGCCGTATGTCGGTATAACCGTGTCGTCACGCGAGAGTTCCCGCTTTAGAAACGGTATCGTGAAAATAGCCGCAACCAAGGTCTCTGCGGGTGTATCGACCGGAGTCGGAGCTCACACCGACAAAGGCGATTCTGCCGGTGAATACAGCAGAGAGTATGAGCACGGCGGAGAGCAGTTTGAGATATGCGACACGCGCACGCTTCGGGACATGTGCCGCGATATCGAAGACGCTTGCCTTCAGCCGATACTCAACGACTTCATTTACATGTAAGGAAGCATTATGAAAGCTAAATTTGATCCTACCCTGTATTTCATAACAGACAGCAACACCTACAGCGAAGAAGAATTTCTCACCCGCGTCGAGGCTGCTCTTGACGGCGGGGCGACGCTGCTTCAGCTTCGCGAAAAGGATAAATCTACGCGCGAATATATCGCTCTCGCGGAGAAGGTAAAGCAAGTCGCCGCTCGCTGCAACGTTCCACTGATCATTGACGACCGTGTCGACGTAGCGCTTGCAGTCGGCGCGGATGGCGTGCATCTCGGAAGCGAGGATATGAGCATTGCGACGGCACGGCGTATTCTGGGAGACGGTTACATTATCGGTGCAACGGCAAAAAGCGTCGATGCGGCACGGTCGGCTCACGCCGAGGGCGCAGATTATCTCGGCGTCGGAGCAATATTCCCGACAACGACGCATGTACGCACGCATATAACGTCAGTCGAGACGCTTGCGGTTATTACACACGCCGTCCCGATACCTGTCTGCGCTATAGGAGGACTCAATGCACACAACCTTTCCGTGCTCGACGGCATCGATGTCAGCGGTATTTGCGTTGTAAGTGCAGTAATGCACGCAAGCGACGCACGTGCGGCAGCCCGTGAGCTGAGTCGGCTCGCGCACCGCCTTACAAATAAATGCAACACAAGGAGAGAATGACGTGAAAACAGTATTATCAATTGCCGGAACCGACCCCACCGGCGGCGCAGGGATGCAAGCCGACATTAAGACCGCCGCCGCAAACGGCGTGTACGCCATGAGCGCCGTGACAGCCCTTGTCGTTCAAAATACAATGGGAGTACGCGAGTTCACATGCGTCACGCCCGAATTCATGTCGCATCAGCTTGACGCGGTATTCGAGGATATATTCCCGGACGCTGTAAAGATAGGTATGACAGCAAACCCGTGTCTTGTCAGGGTCATTGCCGAGAGGCTGCGATATTACCGTGCGAAAAATATTGTCGTCGATCCCGTAATGGTTGCAACCGCGGGCTCGTCACTTACAACGGACGACGCCGTCGACGCCATGACGCGCGAGCTGCTGCCGCAGGCAACGCTTGCAACGCCGAATATACAGGAGGCTGAGGTATTGTCCGGCATGAAGCTTTGCACAACTGCCGACATGAAGCACGCCGCCGAGAAGATTTCACAAGACTTCGGCTGTGCTGTGCTCTTAAAAGGAGGTCACCGAATATGCGACGCCGTTGATGTTTTGTACGCGGACGGGCACGTTAGATATTTCGAAGGACAGCGGATCGACAATCCGAATACACATGGCACCGGCTGTACTCTTTCTACGGCGATAGCGGCAAACCTTGCCAAGGGCTTTGCGCTTGAGGAAGCGATATGCCGTGCCAAAAGGTATATTGAAGGCGCACTCGGTGCAATGCTGAAGCTCGGCCACGGCTCGGGTCCGCTCATGCACAGCTTTGACCTTACGGGTGAATTTTCAATGGAGGCATCGGATGAAGAACATTAAAGTATTACTCGAGAGCTCAAAGGACATTTGGGACGGCTTTTTCACGCACCCGTTTGTGTCGGAAATGCGTGACGGCACACTCTCGCGGGAGGTATTCAGGTACTATATATTGCAGGACACACTGTATCTTAAGGATTACGCACGTGTATTCGCTTTGGGCTGTGCCAAGGCCGACACTCTTGAGCTTTCTTCACTCTTTGCCGAATACATTCCGACAATGCACGGAGAAATGAACGTTCACAGCGGATATCTCGCAAGGCTCGGTATTACAAGCGAGGAGCTTGCCGCCTCAAGTCCGTCGCTCATAAACCGAGCATATACCTCCTACATGCTACGCACGGCGTATGAAGGAGCGGCAGCGGAAATACTCGCCGCCGTTATTCCCTGCGCCTACAGCTATGAGCTGATCGCACGAAGAATGACAGACTCGGCTCCGCTGTGTGTCTCGGACAGCTTATACGGCGACTGGATACGCTCATATTCGTCAGAGGAATACTCTGCCTCCAATCGCGAGCTGCTTGCCGCATTCGAAAGCGTGACGCACGCGGCAGATTCGGCGACGCTGTCGCGTCTTTCGGATATTTTCTTGACCTGCTCACGCTTTGAGAGTGAATTTTGGAGCATGGCATACAATATGCATCAGTAGTCTTGCTTCGAAAGGCGTTCCATTATGCAAACTGTGCTATTGTCCTATGCCTAAAACGCATTTCATTTTTTCGGCGAAATATGCTATAATTATACTACTGGATTTTTAATATCAAGGAGTAATTAAAAATGAATGCGAACCGTGAATTAATCGACAATGTCGAAAAGCTCGAGGCAGCCCTCGAAAGAGTCAGGTCTGCCCAGCGCGAGTATGCGACGTACACGCAGGAGCAGGTAGACCGAATATTCCTTG
>CAYNHY010000087.1:0-7927 GCA_964397225.1 uncultured Ruminococcus sp. | reverse complement strand
ACGCCCAGTTCGAGAGCCAGACCAAGGCGAAGCTCGGTAACTCCGAGGTGCGTACAATCGTCGACAATATCGTCTCGGAAAAGCTCGCCGAGTATTACGAGGAGAACCCCTCCGTCGCCAAGGCGATAATAGAGAAATCCCTCGCCGCCTCCCGCGCCAGAGAGGCAGCCCGCCGCGCCCGCGAGCTCACAAGAAGAAAGGGCTTCCTCGAGGGCTCGTCCCTGCCCGGAAAGCTCGCCGACTGTAACGACCGCCGCGCCGAGTTTACCGAGGTCTACCTCGTGGAGGGAGACTCCGCGGGAGGAAGCGCGAAGAACGGACGCGACAGCCGCTACCAGGCAATACTCCCCCTCCGCGGTAAGGTGCTGAACGTCGAGAAGTCACGCCTTGATAAGGTGTATTCGAACCCGTCGCTCATCCCGATAATCCAGGCGCTCGGCTGCGGTATCGGAGAGGACTTCGACATTGAGAAGCTCCGCTACGGCAAGATAATCATAATGGCGGATGCCGACGTCGACGGCTCGCATATTCAGATATTGCTGCTCACGTTCTTCTTCAGACATATGAGACGCCTCATCGAGGACGGACACGTCTTCCTCGCGCAGCCCCCGCTTTATAAGCTGAAGGGAAGAGGCGGGCGCGAGGGCTACGCCTTCTCGGACGCGGAGCGAGACGAGCTTGTCGCGGAAATGGGCGGAAACGTCACCGTCGAGCGCTACAAGGGTCTCGGAGAGATGGACGCGGAGCAGCTTTGGGAGACGACAATGGACCCCGAGAGACGTACGATTCTCAAGGTCGAGATAGAGGACGCGCGCGCGTGCGACGAGGTGTTCTCGCTGCTCATGGGAGACAAGGTAGAGCCGCGCCGCGAGTTCATAGAGCAGAACGCGAAGTACGCAGAGAACTTAGACGTGTAAGGCGACATGTCGGCGCGCCGCGGCTGCAAGCTACACGTTCGCTTTATAAATTCCACGCGACAGGGTCGCGTTTTCCCCCACCTCGCCGAAGGCGAGATTTCACCGCGACGACGTCGCGATTTTAAGGAGATCTACTCACCATGGCAGAAAAAAACAAGCATTATCAAAACGATAATATAGAATTTCCCGAGCAGGTCATCGTGCCCGTCAATATGGAAAAACGCGTGCGTAAGGCGTTTCTCGAGTATTCTATGTCCGTCATCGTGTCCCGCGCTCTGCCGGACGTGCGCGACGGAATGAAGCCCGGTCAGCGCCGCATTATGTACGCTATGTACGAGGATAACCTTACCCACGATAAGCCGTTCCGTAAGTCCGCTACGACCGTCGGTAACGTGCTCGGTCGCTACCATCCTCACGGCGACTCCGCCGTCTACGGCACTATGGTAAGAATGGCGCAGGATTTCTCCTACCGCTATCCCCTCGTCCAGGGTCACGGAAACTTCGGCTCCGTCGACGGCGACGGAGCTGCCGCTTACCGTTATACCGAGGCGAGACTGTCGAAAATCTCCGCCGAGCTTATGGCGGATATCGATAAGAACGTCATCGACTGGAGCATGAACTTCGATAATACCCGCCGCGAGCCTACCGTGCTCCCCTCGAGGTTCCCGAATCTGCTCGTCAACGGAAGCATCGGTATCGCTGTCGGAATGGCGACAAATATTCCCCCGCATAACCTCTCCGAGATTGTCGACGGCACCATCCACCTCATGGAAAACCCCGACGCCGGAGTCACCGAGCTCATGCAGTTTATCAAGGGACCCGACTTCCCCACCTCCGCCACAATCTTCGGCACGCGCGGCATCTATGAGGCGTATTCCACCGGTCGCGGTAAGGTCACTGTCCGTGCAAAAGCAGAGGTCGATGAGGAGCACCGCCGCATCATTATCTCCGAAATTCCCTATATGGTCAATAAGTCCGAGCTCGTCAAGAGCATGGCTGACCAGGTGCGCGATAAGAAAATCGAGGGTGTCACCGATATCCGCGACGAGTCCGGTCGCGGCGGCATGAAGATCGTCGTCGAGTACAGACGCGACGCCAACGGTCAGGTAATACTTAACCAGTTCTATAAGTATACCCAGCTACAGGATACCTGCGCTATCAATATGCTCGCCCTCGTGAACGGCGAGCCGAAGGTGCTCGGTCTTCGCCAGATCCTTACCTGCTATATCAACCACCGTAAGGACGTCACCACACGCCGCGTGAGATTCGACCTCGACCGCGCCCTCCACGAGGCGCATATCAACGAGGGCTACAAGGTAGCCACCGATAATATCGACGAGGTCATCACAATTATTCGCAATTCCCCCGATACCCCCGCCGCCAAGGTAAGACTCTCCGAGCGCTTCGAGCTCTCCGAGGAGCAGGCTCAGGCGAT
The DNA here is from genome assembly GCA_964397225.1 of uncultured Ruminococcus sp. GTDB lineage: Bacteria > Bacillota > Clostridia > Oscillospirales > CAG-272 > RUG11130. The sequence goes on along the minus strand of CAYNHY010000087.1, from coordinate 5,575 downwards.
CGTCTCCATGACCCTCGGGCGCCTCTCCGGCATGGAGAGAAGAAAGGTCGAGGAAAAGCTCGCGCAGCTCTACGCAGATATCACGGAGTACCGCGCAATTCTTGCCGACCCCGAGAGAATCAAGGGAATCATCCGTGACGAGCTTCTCGAGATGAAGGAGAAGTACGGCGACGCGAGAAAGACCGAGATCGTCGAGTACCACGACGAGATAATGCTCGAGGACCTCATCGAGCGCCATAATTGCGTCATCACCCTTACCCACGCAGGCTATATCAAGCGACAGCCCGCGGATTCGTATTCCGCACAGACCAGAGGAGGAAAGGGCAGACGCGGCATGGCGACCAAGGAGGAGGACTACGTCGAGTCCGTCTTCTCCGTGGATTCGCATTCGAATCTGCTCATGTTTACGAACCTCGGCAGAGTATATACAATGAAGCCCTACAGAGTCCCCGAGGCGGGCTACAACGCGAAGGGCACGAATATCGTTAACCTGCTCCAGCTCGGCGAGGGAGAGCAGCTGACGGCGGGCATTTCCGTCGAGAGCCTTGACGCGGAAAAGGTCAAGGACGACTACCTCGTCATGATAACGCGACAGGGCGTTATCAAGCGCACACCGCTGTCCGACTTCAGCTACCAGAGAAAGGGCGGTAAGGTCGCCATCAAGCTCGACGAGGGCGACGAGCTCATCTTCGCCGCACATACGAAGGGTGACTCCGATATTATGATAGCAACGTCCACGGGACTCGCAGCGCGCTTCCCGGAGGAGAAGGTCAGCGTAATGGGACGCGCTGCACACGGCGTCCGCGGAATAAAGCTTACGGGCGACGACTACGTCGCGGGAGCGGTAATTATCGAGCGCGACGAGGAGTGGAGAGCGAGCCACAGACTCATCATGATAACGGAAAACGGCTTCGGAAAGAGACTTGACGAGGCGCACTTTGAGAACAAGGGACGCGGAATCAAGGGAATGTGCTGCTACAAGATAACGGAGCGCACGGGCGCACTTGTCGGCATAGAGACAGTGACGGAGACGGACGACATCATGATGATAACGAACGACGGAACTATAATCCGCACGCCCTGCACGGGAATTCCGGAATACGGAAGAACGGCAGCGGGAGTAATAGTAATGCGCCTGTCGGACGACGCGAAGATAGTGAACTTCACGACAACGGCGGCAAGCGAAGACGGCGAAGAAGCCGACGAAGCCGTCGGCGACGAAGAATAAAAGCAATGACGGGAAGGCGATGACCTTCCCGTCATTGCTTTATAAGCGCGCCCCGCGCAAGCTGACGCGTCAGCGCACGACACGCCCCGAGTGCCCTGACTTGCTCGAGGGCGCGAAAAAGCCGAACCGTGTCGAAACGGTTCGGCTTTGCTGCGGGTATTGCGGCTGCCCGCTTTCTTATTTTGCGTAATCTGTCGCGCGGCTCTCGCGGATCAGATTTACCTTGATCTGTCCGGGATACTCCAGCTCGCTCTCGATCCTCTTGACAATGTCGCGCGCGAGCATTACCATCGAATCGTCGTCGACCATCTCCGGCTTAACCATAATGCGTATCTCGCGTCCCGCCTGAATAGCGAAGGACTTCTCGACACAGTCGAAGTCGTTGGCAATCTCCTCGAGCTTCGTGAGTCTCTTGATGTAATTCTCAAGATTCTCGCGACGCGCACCGGGACGTGCGGCGGAAATCGCGTCAGCCGCCTGCACGATGAACGCTATCATCGTCTTCGGCTCTACATCGCCGTGGTGAGCCTCGATCGCGTGAATGATTTCGGCAGACTCCTTGTGCTTGCGAGCGACCTCAACGCCAAGCTGAACGTGAGAGCCCTCGACCTCCTGCGTGAGCGCCTTACCGATGTCGTGAAGCAGTCCAGCACGCTTCGCAACGGTGCTGTTGCAGCCGAGCTCGTCGGCAAGCATGCCGGAAAGCAGCGAAACCTCGATGGAGTGACGGAGAACGTTCTGACCGTAGCTGGTGCGGTACTTGAGACGACCGAGCAGCTTGACCAGGTCATGCGGAATTCCGTGAACGCCGGTCTCAAAGGTGGCGCGCTCGCCCGCCTGCTTGATGGCGTTGTCGACCTCGCGACGAGCCTTCTCGACCATTTCCTCGATTCTCGCAGGATGAATGCGACCGTCCTGGATAAGTCTCTCAAGAGCAATGCGCGCGATCTCGCGGCGAACGGGGTCGAAGCTCGAGATCGTAATCGTCTCGGGCGTGTCGTCGATGATAAGGTCGACTCCGATAAGGGTCTCGATGGTACGGATGTTACGACCCTCGCGACCGATAATTCTGCCCTTCATCTCCTCGCCGGGAAGCTGAACGGACGAAACGGTAATCTCGGAAACGTGATCCGCCGCGCATCTCTGGATGGCGAGGGAGAGAATTTCCTTGGCCTTGTTGTCCGCGTCCTCCTTGAACTGAGCCTCAAGCTCGACGAGCTTCATAGCCTTCTCGTGACGGATCTCGTCCTCGAGACTCGAGAGAAGGAGCTGCTTTGCCTGCTGCTCGGTCGTGCCGGAGATCTTCTCGAGAAGCTTCTTCTGCTCCTCGTGGACAGCGGCGATCTCGTCGTTTTTCTCCTGCGCCTCGCGGAGCTTACGGGAGAGCTGCTCGTCCTTCTTCTCAATGGCGTCGTTTTTCTTGTCGAGAGCCTCTTCCTTCTGAGTAACGCGCCTTTCCTGGCGGGTCAGCTCGGCTCTGCGGTCCTTGACCTCGCGGTCGAACTCGTTTTTGCTTGCGAGTATTTCTTCCTTCGCTTCAAGCAGAGTTTCCTTTTTCTTCGAGTCGGCGGCCTTGATGGCGTCCTCGAGGATCCTGCGTGCCTGTTCCTCAGCCGAGCCTATCTGAGCCTCGGCAGTACGTTTACGAATAATGTACCCGATAAAAAGTCCGACAGCGAGAGATGCGGCGGCAGCCACGATGGGGATAATAATGCCTGTCATAATGCACCTCCGATGTGAAATTTGATATCTTTCAGCCGTTGAAAACGGCGAAGCCTACGCGGTATGTAAGAGTGTATCATTCCGCATATAATACACAAAAAGCATACACAGTATATTATATAATTTTAACATTCACTTGTCAAGTGGAATTTAGCAGATTAAAAGAAAGGAGACAAATTTTTTCCGCCGAGCGTCCCGCCGTGCCGGCATGGCAAAAGCCCCGCCGTGAGGCAGGGCTTATTTTCATTAATCCTTATTTCGTTCCGAAAATGCGGTCTCCCGCGTCGCCGAGTCCCGGCAGAATGTAGCCGTGCTCGTTCAGGCAGCGGTCGAGCGTCGATACGAATATGTGTACGTCCGGGTGCTCCTCGGCAACACGCGCAACTCCCTCGGGCGCGCCGATTATCGACATGAACTTGATGTTCGTGCAGCCGCGCTTCTTGATCTGACGGATAGCGTCGCAGGCGCTGCCGCCCGTTGCCAGCATCGGGTCGACGATGAGAACAAGCTTGTCCTCAATGCCCTGCGGCAGCTTGCAGTAGTATTCCTGCGGCTCGAGCGTCTCCTCGTCGCGGCAGAGTCCGATGTGACCGACCCTCGCCGACGGGAACAGCACGTGAACTCCGTTGACCATTCCGAGTCCCGCGCGAAGTATCGGAACGATAACTATCGCGTTGTCGCGGATCATGCGCTGAGTGCAGACTTCGAGCGGCGTCTTTACCTCGACTTCAACGGTGGGAACACCCTCGCGAAGGCACTCGAAGGTCATCAGCGTCGTTATCTCCTCGATGAGCTCGCGGAATTCCTTCATGCTCGTATTCTCGTTTCTGAGAATGGCTATCTTGTGGTTGACCAGCGGGTGGTTGAATATTGTTACGTTGTCGTAGGCTTTCATTTTGTCTTATCCTTTCTTCCGTTTTCGATTCGTGAGAGAACGGCATTCGTAACGATGCCTATAATAAGCGAGGTCGCGATGGCGGTCACCTGGACCTCACCGACGATCTCGCCGCTTTCCGCGAGCTGATAGGGGATCTTGATGCACAGTCCGCCGATACCGGAAATGAGAACCGCGGCAACGACGAACAGATTGCGGCTTTCGTCAAGGTCGATGTCCTTGAACATCTTCAGACCCGATACCGCAATGAAGCCGTACAGCGTGAGGCAGACACCGCCCATTACGCAGGAGGGAATGGTGCGGAGCAGCGCCATCAGAGGGCTGATGAAGGAGAGCACGATGCAGAGCACGGCAGTGGTCGTGATCGTGCATATGGAGGCGTTGCGCGTAATTGCAACACAGCCGACGGACTCGCCGTAGGTGGTGTTGGGGCAGATACCGAATACCGTGCCCATAACAGAGCCGACACCGTCGCCGAGGAGCGTGCGGCTGAGGCCGGGATCCTCAATGAGGTCGCGCCCGATAATGGAGGAGAGATTCTTGTGGTCGGCAATGTGCTCGGCGAAAACGACGAGAGCAACGGGGAAGAATGCGATAATGATCTCGATCGCGCTCTCAAGCGTGAGCAGCGCGGCGGAAGCGGCGCTGTCGCCCGTAAGGCTCCTTACCGCCTCGTGAAGCTCGGGAGCGAGCGTGCCGTCGGTCAGCTCACCGAGCGCACCGAATACGGACAGACGCGGGTAGTCGAAGAAGGCGGAAATACCGCGGAAGGCGCCGCTCTCGTCAACGAAGGTGTTCACCAGGGGAGAGAAGTCGACGATCTTGAGGTAGTCGAGATCTGCAAGCATACCGACAGCGGTAAAGCCGGCGGCAGCGGCATAGCCCGCAACGATACCGATAATGAAGGGGATGAGTCGGGGCATGGTGAAGCGCTTCTGAGTCGAGCAGATGACGATAGTGAAGAAGGCGATAAGACCGCACAGCAGCGCGACAAGGTTGTAGGAGGAATAAAGCTCGGAGGCACCGGCTTTCGTGATGTCGCTCATGGCATTGCCCGCGAGGGAAAGACCGATAAGCGCGACGGTGGGACCGATAATTACGGGGGGCATAAGGCGGTTGACCCAGGAGGTGCCGGTGAAATGAATGATAACGGCGAGGGCGACATAAACGAGGCCCGCGACCGCGGAGCCGAGGATAATGCCGCAGTAGCCGTAAGCGACGGCAACGCCGAGCGAGCTGAGAAAGGCGAAGGAGCTTCCGAGGAAGACGGGGCTCTTAAAGCGGGTAAAGAGCTGATAGATCAGCGTGCCGACACCGGCGCCGAAGATAGCGGCGGGTATCTGCGTGGGCAGACCGATAATTGTAGGGACGGCGATGGTGGCTGCGAGGATGGCGAGAACCTGCTGGAACGCGAAGACGATCATCTGACCGAATTTCGGACGGTCGTTGATGTCAAAGATCAGCTTGTTTTCCATATGAACACTCCTGTGCAATTAAGTAAATTGAGCGAAAACACTCTCACTCTTAATTTTAACACAAAATGCGGAAGAATTCAAACATTTTTTGATATAAAACGAAAAAATATGAAAAAAAGAGACAAAGCACGAGCAAACAGTCCGCAAAGCCCCGAGTCGCCTGCCGCAACACGAGAAATTAAGCCCGAACGAAGAATCAACACGCCGACGTACACTGCATCATCCTCACTGTCTCTAAAGCGTCAGCTACTGCTC
>CAYNHY010000086.1:0-7952 GCA_964397225.1 uncultured Ruminococcus sp. | reverse complement strand
TCCTTGCCGTTTATAATGTAGTTATCGGACCGCTCAAGTATATCTGCGGCGTCGGAGCCGACACCATCAAGGCTCTCGGAGAGCATTTCGGCAGTGACAAGATGGCTCAGATCGATATCATCCGCAACATCAATGCAAACGGCGGTATTGAGGCGTTCACAGCCGATTTTCCCGGACTTGAGGGTGTGACGCTGCCGAAATTCACAAACCTCGGTCTCGACCTTTCGGTCAACCCGAGCCTTAACGATTTCAGCATACTCTGGCTCATCCCGCTGTTCGTGTTCCTCGCAAGCTTTGGCTCGACGATGCTCATGCGTCGCTTCACTTATCAGCCGCCGGAGAGCGCAGACGCGCAGAATGCCACGAGCATGAAGGTCATGAACGTCGCAATGCCGCTCATGTCGGCGTATATCGCGTTTATGGTGCCCGCAGCCGTCGGCTGCTACTGGATATTCAGAAGCATCATCTCCGTTGTCGAGAAGTTCATCATCTCGAAGATCTGGCCGATACCTCAGCCCACCGAGGAGGAGCTTCGTCAGGCAGAGCGCGAGTACGGTGCGAAGAATAAGAAAAAGAAGAAGGAAGTCGACCCGAACCGCCCGCCCGTTCGCAGTCTGCACCGCATTGACTTCGACGACGAGCCGCTTCCGCCCCCGGTCATCGAGCCCGAGGAGGACAACGCTCCCACCGAGGAGACTCCCATCGAGCGCGCACCCATGAAGGACGACACCAAAAGCGACAGAAAAAAGAAAAAGGATAAGAAATAATCCGTTTGTTCAAGAGGATAACTGTTATTTATGAGTGAGATATATAAAGTAAGCGCCAAAACCGTCGACGAGGCGATGGATCTTGCCGAGAAGCTCTACGGCGGCGCTAAAAAAGAGCTTTCCTATGACATCGAGTCTCTGCCGAAGAAGGGCTTTCTCGGCATCGGCGCCAAGGACGCCGTAATACGCGTTACTGTAAGCGCTGTCGAGGACGAAATGAAGCCCGAGAAGAAGCAGAGCTCCGCAAAGAGCGAAAAGCCTGCTACGAGAGCACAGCAGAAGGTCGACAGCACACCCGCGCCGAAGGCGCAGAGCGCAAAGAGCGCAAAGCCTGCCGCAAAGAGCGATAGCGCAAAGCCGAGTGCCGCGAAGGCTGACACCGCAAAGGCAGAGCCCGCAAAGACGGACGCGGCAAAGACAGAGCCCGCAAGAAGCGAGGGTGCAAAGGACTCCTCTCCCGCAAAGGAGAAGAAAAACGCTCCCGCAAAGAATACGGCAAAGAGCGATTCCCGCCCCGCAAAGGCGCAGAATAAGCCTGCCGCTAAGAGCGAGCAGCCCGTGAAGAACGAGCAGAGCGCAAAGAGCCGCCCCGCAAAGGACGCCGAGAGCGAAAAGAAGCGCGCGGTCAGCCGCGAGGAGATGGATTTCGCAAAGAGCTTCATTTCCTCCGTTATAGCCGAAATGCACCTTGACGCTGCCGTTGAGGAGATCGCCGCACCGGAGGGTGAGGAATACATCACCGGAGAGGGCTTCGACGTTTATCCCGCTGTCAATATCGTCGGCGAGGACACCGGTGCTCTCATCGGTCACCACGGCGAAACTCTCGACGCACTCCAGTATCTTGTAAACCTTGCACTCTACAGAAACGCCGCATCGAGCGGCAAGACCCGCGAGAACATCAAGATCACCGTCGACATCGCAAATTACCGCGCAAAGCGCGAGGAGACCCTTCGCGCGCTCGCAGTTCGCATGGCTAACCGTGCGGTCAAGTACAAGAAGAACGTGTTCCTCGAGCCGATGAACCCCTACGAGAGACGCATCATCCATTCCGAGCTCCAGGATTTCCCGAATGTCGCAACGCATTCCGTTGGCTCCGATGTCAACCGTAAGATCATCATCACCTACGAGGGCGCAGACCGCCAGATGCAGAATAAGCGCCGCCGCAACGACCGCCGCACACAGCAGCATGCAGCACCCGAGAGCGACAAGCCGCTCGCGGATATCCCCGCTGCAAAGAGCGAGAGCGCAAGCATTGCCGACACCCCCGTCGCAATGCCGCTTCCGACCCTCGACGATATCGACGCATAAGCGCCGTGCATTACAGCTATATCAACAGAAAAAAGCCGTGACCGCCTCGGCAGGCACCGAGCTTGAAAAGACAAGGGAGTCTGTCGCATTTGGCGGCGGGCTCCCTTTGCCTTAATACACGCGGCGAGCGCGCCGCAAGGAGAAACCAATGGAACTCAGACTTCCCGATAAGGTAAGAATATTCACGGCGGTCGACCGCGGAGCACAGCTCGACTGCACGGGCTCGGTGGGCTCGGAGACGCTTTCGGTCGATGACATCACGCTCACGCTGCTCCTGAAGGACGAGAGACTGCATGTCGCCGTTACTGCCCGGAAAAGCCCGCTTTTCCACATTAGGCTCAGATGGAATTTCACTCCCGAGGAGACACGCGACGACTCCGTGCGCGTGCTCGGTGACACCTGGGAGCGAACCTACGGAGAGCTCGAATGGCGCTCGGTCATTCCGCAGCGCTTTATGCCCTGGTACATGCTCGTCTCAAACGGCAGCGACGCTGTTCGCGATTTTAACGGACGTCACACCGAGTGCTTCGGCGTTGAGGTGCGCCCCGCCGCCGTATGCGCCTGGCAGTACGACACGCACGGCGTGACGCTTTGGCTTGACGTGCGCTGCGGAGGAGACGGCGTGCTCCTCGGCGGTCGGGAGCTTGACGTGTGCCGTGTGCTCATGTGCGATTATTACAATATATCCGCCTTCGAGGCGGGTCGCGCCGCCTGCCGCGAGATGTGCCGCGATGGGCTGATACCGTCCCGCATGATATATGGCTCGAACAACTGGTATTACGCGGTCGGCAACAGCTCGCATGGGCAGATACTTCGCGACGCGCACCTTCTTGCCGAGCTGACGCAGGGCTGCGAGAACAGACCGTATTGCGTCATCGACGACGGCTGGCAGAGGTATCCCTGCGACGGGCCGTGGGACGCGGGAAATGAGCGCTTCCCCGACATGGCGCGCCTCGCCGAGGAAATTTCCGCCTGCGGCGTGCTTCCCGGCATCTGGGTGAGATACCTTTCCGACGGACACGGCGAGCACATGGGAGAAAAATATCATATTCCCTCGCGTCCGGGAGTCCTCGACCCATCTCTTGACGAGGTGGTCGAGTGCGTCCGGCGCGACACCGAGCGGATAGTCTCGTGGGGCTATAAGCTCATAAAGCACGACTTCACCTGCGTCGACATATTCGGTGTTTACGGCGGCACCCGTCCGACGTACCTTGCCGAGAACGGCTGGTCGTTCTCCGACAGACGCTTTACCTCCGCGGAATTGGCGCTGAGGCTGTACCGCGCGGTGCGTGAGGCGGCGGGTGACGACGTGATCATCATCGGCTGCAATACACCGTCACACCTCACCGCGGGGCTTGTCGACCTGTCGCGCACAGGGTACGACACGAGCGGCAGATATTTCGAGCGCACAAGAATATGCGGAGTCAACGCACTTGCCTTCCGTATGATGCAGCACGGGATATTTTACCTCTGCGACGCGGACTGCGCCAGCCACGCGGGACGCATCGACTGGAAGCAGAACCGCGAATGGCTTCGCGCCGTCGGAGACAGCGGCACGCCGCTGTTTGTTTCCGTCGACCCGGACCTTGTGACCGACGGGATAATGCGCGACATGCGAGAGGCGCTCTGCCGCAATTCGCTCGGCGCCGACTGTATGGTGCCTGTCGACTGGATGGAGAACACCGCGCCCGAGAGATATCTCGTGAACGGAGAGGAGCGGCGCTATAATTGGTACGCGAGCGACGGAACGTGGCAGTTTATCCCGCCGTGCGACCCCGAATACTGATACATTAATACTGCGTCGACGGTATATTAACAATTTCTCCTTGAAATCCCCCGCGCCGTGAGATAAAATATAATATACTGTTAACGAAATCAACTGCCGCCCTGCGCGGCAAGACGGAGACTTGACTTATGAAAAAAATCATTGCCCTGACCCTTACACTTGCGCTTCTGTGCGCGTCGCTTGCCTCTTGCGGCAAGAACGATGAAGCACCCGACGGAATGCTCCTTGCCTCGGGGGACGCTGCCGATTATTATATGTACATTCCCGAGGACTGGACAGTTGACCTTCAGACAGGCGCCACAACGGCACACGTTTCGTCAGCCGACCGCTCAAACGTCGGTGCGTACACATGGACGCTCGAATACACCGACGACACCGTCGACACCTGGCACGAGCGCCAGCTCGAGGATCTTACGGCGGGCTTTTCCGATTACAATGAGGAGTCCGTGACCGAGACCGAGCTTGACGGCGTCTTTGCGAAGGAATATGTATTTACCGCAACGCTCGGAGGCGAGGCAAGGAAGTACCGCCAGACCGCCGCCGTCAAGGGCGGACACGTGTACGTCATAACCTATTCGACAACGCCCGAGCTCTTCGACGAGCACAGCGATGAGGCGTATAGGATCGTTGAGGAGTTCAGGTTCAGATAATGGCAAGCTATCTTGACAACAGCGCGACCACCGAGCCGTCCGAGGCAGCAAGGGCGGCGGCGACTGCGGCGCTCGATATTTACGGAAACCCGTCCTCGGTTCACGCTCGGGGAATTGCCGCGCGGCACCTGCTCGAAGTATCGCGAGCCGCCGTTGCCGATGCGCTCGGCACGCGCCGCGCGGGACGCGAGACGGGACAGATAATATTCACCTCCTCCGGCACCGAGGCGAATTGCCTTGCAATGCTCGGCTACGCCGAGGCGAAGAACCGCACACGCGGCGGAGCACCGACGCTCATTATAACGGACGGCGAGCATTCCTCGGTGGAAAGCTGTGCCGAAAGGCTCGCCGCGCACGGCTGGGACACTGTCAGAATCCCGACGCGCGGGGGCGAGCTCGATCTTGACGCTCTGCGTGACACGCTCGCACAGGGACGCAATGTTCAGCTGGCATCGCTGATGCTCGTGAACAACGAAACAGGCGCGCTCTACGACATAAAGCGCGCGTGCGCCGCGATAAAGGCGGCGCATCCCGATTGCCACGTCCACTGCGACGCCGTGCAGGCGTTTATGAAAACACGCTTCTCGCCGACCTCGCTCGGCGTGGATTCGCTGACCGTCAGCGCGCATAAGATTCATTCGGTAAGAGGCTGTGCCGCGCTGTGGCTGTCTGCCGATACGGTAAAAAGGAAAAATATCGTTCCGATCCTTCCGGGAGGCGGGCAGGAGTCCGGGCTGCGCTCCGGCACGGAAAACACCGTGGCTGTCGCCGCCTTCGCCGCAGCGTGCCGCGAGGAAAGGGCGAGTCTTGACAAGAACACGGCAACGGTCGCCGCTCTGCGCGACAGGCTCGTCTCGCGCCTTGACAAAAGCATCGCCGTAAAGACGCCGCACGCGGGCGTGCCGCATATTATCAATATCACCCTACCGAGAATAAAGAGCGAAACCATGCTCAATTTCCTTTCTGCGAGAGAAATATTCGTTTCGGCGGGCTCTGCATGCTCCGCGCCCTCGGGCAGACTCAGCCGAGCGCTGCTCGCCTTCGGCGCGACCGACGCCGAGGCGGACAGCTCACTTCGCGTGAGCCTTTCGCACACGAATACGGAAGACGACGTCGACGCGCTTGTGTCGGCACTTGCCGAGGGCGTCGCGACTCTCGCGAGATTTTAGCGCGGAGGACGACGTGTTCGGATATGTAAAAACAGACGTCCCCTCGCTTCGCGTGAGAGAGCATGAGCTTTACCGCGCGATATATTGCGGGCTTTGCCGCTCAATAGGCAGAACGGCGGGACAGCCGCTGCGCTTCACACTCAGCTATGACTTCACCTTCCTTGCCGCAGTGCGCCTTCTCGCCGAGGGGCGGCAGCCGACGCTCGCGCGCGGAGCGTGCATTGCCCATCCACTGAAGAAAAGAGCATACGTTGAGCCGTGCTGTGCGCTGACCTATGCCGCACTTTGCTCGACTGTGCTCACGCGCGGCAAGGTGCGCGACAACATAGAGGACGAGAGAGGGCTGTCGGCGTTTGCCGCGTATGCGGTGTCGCCCGTCGCCTCGTGCGCCGTGAAGCGCTGTGCGCGCTCGGAACGCGAGACGGTGGAGAGACTGTCGGCGCCGTGCGAAAAATATCTTTCGCTCCTGTCTCGGCTCGAGCGCGAGCGCTGTGCGTCGCTTGACGAAGTGTCTGATTGCTTCGGTGAGCTTATGGGCGAGCTGTTCGCCGCCGAGCTTCCGGAAAAGGAAGGGCGCATTTGCCGTGAGATAGGACGCGCGGTCGGACGTGCCGTCTATATTTGCGACGCCGCGGACGACGCCGCGGAGGATCTGCGCCGCGGACGCTACAACCCGATAATTATCGCCTTCGGCGAGGATATATTTGTGCCGGACGGCAAAAAAAGCCGCCTGAAGGACAGCGTCGCCGAGGGACTGTATTCCGCGGCAATGCTGCACCTGTCACGCGCCGAGGGAGCGCTTGAGCTCCTGTGTGACGGTGCACCGCGCGGTACGCTGCTCGCAGATGCGGCGGAAATTGTCAGAAACACCGTGTACGCGGGCATCCCCACAAGCCTCGCGCGCGTGCTGCATCCGCAGCAGACGGCGGCAGAGGAATAAATTATATATTAAACGGAGAAAATAATGTCAAAAGACCCTTATTCCGTCCTCGGAGTGGGACGAAATGCAACCGATGATGAAATAAAGAAGGCATACCGCGAGCTTGCGCGTAAGTATCACCCCGACAATTATGCGGGCAATCCTCTTGCCGACCTCGTCGAAGAAAAGATGAAGGAGGTCAACGAGGCGTACGACGCTATCCAGAAGCAGAGGGCGTCCGGCGCGTCGTCGGGCTCGTCCGGCGGCTATTCCACCTATACGGGCTCGGGAATAACCTCGTTCGAGGAGGTGCGGCGTCTCATCAGCGAGGGCAAGTACTCCGAGGCCTCGCTCATAATAGATTCGACCCCCGCGGGAGATCGCGGCGCGGAGTGGAACTTCCTCAAGGGAGTCATCCTGACTCGCAGCGGACGCTTCTACGACGCTCAGCGGCACATTGAGACCGCGTGCTACCTTGATCCGAATAACGCGGAGTACCGCGCCGCACGCGACAGTCTTAATTCGCGCGGTCGCTCCTTCGGCGGAGACTACAGACAACAGACGGGAGCGGCGGAGCCCGATTGCTGCGGAATTTGCACGACCTTCCTCTGCATGGATGCACTGTGCAATTGCTGCGGAGGCGGCTGCTGATGCGTTTTCGAACTTACCGCCCGCCCGCACGCTCGTTGAGCCGCTCGTCGACACGCTCGCTGACGCTGTGCGCCGCGGGCAGCGCGCTGTCCTTTGTGCTGCTTTGGCTCGGCACAGTAACGGGCGTGCTCGATATGTCGGCTGCCGTGCTGTGCGGCGTTATAACGCACCTGCTAGTCGATCAGACGGGGCCGAGCCGCGCTGCGTGCTCGGTCGCAGTGTGCTGCGTGCTTTGCGCCGTGCTCGTGCCGGATAAAACAGTTCCCGTGCTGTACATATGCGTCGGCGGAATATATCCGCTCATCCGCCCGCGGGCGCAGAAGCTCGGCAGACTCGCGCGCCGTGCCGTGAAATGCATCGCTGCGACGCTGTCCATCCTTATATATTGCGTTTCGCTCTACATCTTCATACCCTCGGAAGCGGGGAAATACCTTGTCCCGGCCGCGCTTGTGCTCGGCGGAGCGTGTTTTTTTCTCTACGACGTGCTTCTTGAAAGATTTCTTATGATATACAGAGCAAGATTTTGCCGCAGAAGGCGGTAAAACGCGGGCTTCGGGCGCCAAAATGACGCTCGAAGCCCGTTTTTGCTGCCGAAATACCCCGGAAATACCCGTAAAAGGCGCCAAAACACCCCAAAAACGGCTTAAAAACGGCTAATTTCAAAAAAATCGAAAAAAAGGCGAAAAAACTTTAAAAAAGGTG
>CAYNHY010000085.1:0-7968 GCA_964397225.1 uncultured Ruminococcus sp. | reverse complement strand
TCTACCGATATCGCGATACTCGTTGTCGCGGCGGACGACGGCATCATGCCGCAGACCGTCGAGGCGATAAACCACGCGAAGTCCGCAGGCATCGAGATAGTCGTTGCCATCAATAAGATGGATAAGCCGGCAGCGAACCCCGAGCTTGTCAAGAGCGAGCTGACAAAGTACGAGCTCGTTCCCGAGGAGTGGGGCGGAGACGTAATGTGCGTTCCCGTGTCCGCGCTGACACGTCAGGGCATCGACGAGCTGCTCGAGAGCGTGCTGCTTGTTGCCGAGATGAAGGAGCTGCGCGCAAACCCCGCGCGCCGCGCGAAGGGACTTATTATCGAGGCGAGACTCGACCGCGGTCGCGGTCCGGTCGCAACGGTGCTCGTTCAGAACGGTACTCTCAGAAGCGGCGATATCGTAATTGCCGGCACGTCCGTCGGACACGTCAGAGCAATGCTCAATGACCGCGGCGAGCAGGTATCGGAGGCAGGACCGTCCGTGCCGGTCGAGATCACGGGACTTTCCGAGGTTCCGCTCGCGGGAGACGAGTTCAATGCCGTAGAGGACGAGAGAATGGCGCGCGAGCTTGCCGACCAGCGCCGCGAGAAGGCGAAGGAGGCGGCATTCAAGGCGAACGCGAAGGTCAACCTCGACGACCTCTTCTCGCAGATCGCAGAGGGCACCAAGGAGCTTTCGATCATTGTCAAGGCAGACGTCGGCGGCTCCGCCGAGGCAGTCAAGGCATCGCTTGAGAAGCTGTCGAACGAGGAGGTAAAGGTCAGAGTAATTCACAGCGCCGTCGGCGGAATCACCGAGAGCGACGTAATGCTCGCGACCGCGTCGAACGCAATTGTCGTCGGCTTCAACGTCCGTCCCGACAGAGGCGCGCTCGATTCTGCGGAGAGACAGGGCGTCGATATTCGTACCTACCGCGTAATATACGATTGCATCGAGGAGATCACCGCGGCAATGAAGGGAATGCTCGCACCGACCTTCAAGGAGGTGCTGCTCGGACACAGCGAGGTCAGACAGACAATTCGCGTTCCCGGCGTCGGAATCATCGCAGGCTCCTACGTACAGGACGGAAAGATACAGCGTAACGCGCAGATTCGCGTAGTTCGCGACGGAATTGTAATATTCGAGGATAAGATAACCTCGCTCCGCCGCTTCAAGGACGACGTCCGAGAGGTAGCCGCAGGCTACGAGTGCGGAATCGGACTTGAGAAGTGTACCGACATTCAGGTCGGCGACACCCTCGAGGCGTTCATAATGGAAGAGGTAGCAAGATAAAACCGAAAAAGAGCCCCAAGCGGGCTCTTTTTTGCGTTGCGGGACAGAGGAAAGGCGGACAACGCGCAGTCGCTTGCGAGACGGCGGGCGATGGCGGAATATAATGCCTGTATTAAGGAACAGCACAACACGGCGAAGCTGTACGTACCGTCGCCCTTCGCAGTCCGTATCCGATACATAGCCTTATAAAAGGTCCGCTCCGTTTCGCGCGCCGTTTCACTCCCGCACGCCGCATCACCTTCGAAAATCGGGCGAAAAAAGAAAAAACCCCATGTCATAGCATGGAGCTGACAAAAAAATAAAGGGTGAATGATGGGAGTCGAACCCACGACCTCCAGGGCCACAACCTGGCGCTCTAACCAACTGAGCTACATCCACCATGCACGTACCTTGGGGGACTCGAACCCTCGACCTACTGCTTAGAAGGCAGTTGCTCTATCCGGCTGAGCTAAAGGTACTGGAGCGGGTGATGGGAATCGAACCCACACGACCAGCTTGGAAGGCTGGGATTCTACCATTGAACTACACCCGCACTCAACCTTGATGCCTTAATATAATACCACAGCTTCGACGTTTTGTCAAGAGCAAATTTGGATTTTTTCAAAAAAACACGTCAATTCCGCTGCCTTGCGGGGCTTTGAGGCGTAATATTCGCCGTCGCGGGGCGAAAATGTCAATTTGGCGTACCGACCTGAGAGAAGCAGCGCGAATTGCGTGCCGCACCGATGCAGGGTGCAACGGCTGCGAAGCACCGCCCGTATGGCTTCGCCCGCGACTTTTCAACAGCTTACAAGGAAAACCTTCTCTGCGCCCGCAGCTGCGAGCCTTCGCTTTTTTCGCGCCGCAACGTCGCCGTGAAATCAAGCCGTCTCGTCCGCGAGCCGCAGCTGCCGCGAAATATATCCATGCGCTTCGCCTTACCGAAAGCGTGTGCGTGCGAGCACGAGCGGCACCACCTCCGCAGAACCCGCCTCAAGCAGCAGCTCACGGGAGCGAGCAAGACTCGCACCCGTGGTCGCGATGTCGTCAAACAAAACAACTCTCGCGCCGCGCAGCCTTTCGGCACGTCTTCGATCAAGACTCAGCGAGCCTCGCACGTTTTCGAGCCTGGCGTCAGCCGACAGCTGCTTCTGCTCCCTGCCGCCGCTTCGCTTCAGATAACGCACGAGCGGTATGCCCGTCAGGCGCGATATTCTCCGCGCCACCTCACGCGCATGGTCAAAGCCGTGACGACGGAGCGCCGCCCGGCTTCGCGGGATGTACGTCAGCGTGTAGTCCGAGCTCCCCCTGCCCTCACCGACGATGTGCCGCATCAGCTGCACCGCCGCCTCGCGCGCGAAAAGCTCGCACAGCGCGTCGTTGCGGCGCGTCTTGAGCTTATAAAGCAGCTTCTCCGTCACGCGCCCGCTCTCCTTGCCGTGCGGCAGGTAAAAGCTGCGGTAAAGTATGCCCGACACGCCGCATTCGCTCCCGCAGTCGCATTCCGCGGCAATGCGGTGGCAGCGCAGGCAGGTCAGCTTCTGCTCGCGTGCGTATTTTTCAAGGCAATCGCGGCACAGCGCCTCACCGCCTGACGCCTCTCCGCACGCGCAGCACAGCGTCGGAAATATAAATTCCCGCACGGCGGCTGCTGCACGCCTCACAGCGCAGCCTCTCTTTCGAGCATTCGCGCCAGCATCGTGCAGCGATCCGCGTGATAATCGTTTTCCACCATATTCGTCAGCACCGCGCGCTCGCCGACGAGAATTACCATCCGCTCCGCGCGCGTCACCGCCGTGTAAAGCAGATTTCGCGTCTGGAGCATCGGAGCGCAGCGGTACAGCGGGATTATAACGACGGGGTATTCGCTGCCCTGGCTCTTGTGAACGGTCACCGCATACGCGTGCTCGAGCTCCTCGAGCATCGAATATTCGTACTCGCAGCGGCGCTCGTCGAAGCACACGGTAACGCATTCGCGCTCGTCGTCGACGCTCTCTACTGTCCCAATGTCCCCGTTATAAACGCCGAAGCCGCTCTCACCGTAGGTCGTCTCCCACTCGAGCTGATAGTTGTTCTTTGTCTGCATGACGCGGTCGCCCGCGCGAAATACCACGCTGCCGCTTCGCCGCTCGCCCTTGTGAGGCGAGGGAGGATTGAGAGCGGCCTGAAGCATAAGATTCAGCTGCTCCGTTCCCGCAGCCCCGCGTCGCGACGGTGTGAGTATCTGTATCTTGTCCGCAATTGCCTGTCCGTAGCTTTTCGGAAGGCGCGTGTTTACAAGCTCGCACACCGTGCGTGCGACCGACAGCTCACCCGACCTCTCGAGAAAGAAGAAATCCGTCCCCTTCGACGACAGCTCCGGCATGAGCCCCGAGTTTATCCTGTGTGCGTTTGTTATAATGCGGCTTTCGTCGCTCTGTCGGAATACCCTGTCGAGCCGCACGACGCGGAAGGTGCCCGAGGCGATAATATCGGCAAGCACGTTGCCGCAGCCGACCGACGGCAGCTGGTCGCTGTCTCCGATAAGTATCAGCCGGCAGCCTCCACGAAGCGCACGCAGCAGTGCCTCGGTGAGCAGCACGTCCATCATGGACGCCTCGTCGACGATAATTACATTTTCCTCGAGCGGGTCCGCCTCGCACCTTGCGAAGCTCGGCTCACCGTCGTCGCTCCACTCCATCTCGAGCAGTCTGTGAACGGTCTTCGCCTCGTGACCGGTCGCCTCGCTCATTCGCTTGGCGGCGCGACCCGTCGGCGCGGCAAGGCACACCGAATAGTCGAGCGAGTCGAAGATGCTGAGCAGCCCCTTGATTATCGTGGTCTTTCCGGTGCCGGGACCTCCCGTCAGCACGAGAATGCCGCCCCTGAGCGCGTCGGCAATGGCGCGCTTCTGCATCGGCGCGAAGCGTATCCCGCACGCGCTCTCGCTCTTGTCAATGAGCAGCCCGATGTCCTCCTCGTCGATGCGCGGGCACAGGCGCGACAGCTCGCACAGCTTTTTCGCGCAGTAGCTTTCCGCCTTATATATATAGGGATGATAAATAAACGTCCCCGCGTCCGTGGCGTAGGAGAATATCCGCTTTTCCGCCAGCATCGCGTCGACAGTCGCGGCGACTCTTTCGCTCGCGGCGCTCTCGGCGCCGAACAGCAGAGACACGACGCCCTCCGTCAGAAGCTTCAGCGGCAGACAGGTGTGCCCGCTGCGCGAAGCCTCCGCCGAGAGCACGTGAAGTATTCCCGCGCGAAGGCGCTCCTCACTGTCAGGCGGCATTCCGAGCGCCGAGGCAACGGCGTCCGCCTTCTTAAAGCCGATGCCGCGAAAGCTGCCGGCGAGGCTGTACGGATTTTTCCGAATGCGCTCGACGGCGCCGTTTCCCCATTTCTTGTAAACGCGCATCGCTGTCGCGGGCGGCAGCAGATTACGGCTGAATAGCATGAATTCGCGAGAGCCGGAAATATTGCGGAAGCTCTCTCCTATGGCGCGGGCCTTGTCGGCGGAAATGCCGGGAATTGCCGCGAGCCACTCCGGCTCGTTCTCGATGACGTCGAGGCTGTCCGTGCCGAAGCGCTCGACGATTTTCTGCGCGGTCTTCGGACCGATGCCGCGAACGGCGCCCGACGCGAGATAGCGGAGGATTTCATCCTCGTCCTCGGGCAGGTGCCTCTCAAAGCTCTCGACGGAGAATTGCCGTCCGTAGACGCGGTGCTCGACCCACGAGCCGACCGCGTGCAGAGAGTCCCCCTCGCTCACGTAGGGGATAATTCCGACCGCCGTTATCGGCTGTCCCTCGCTGTCCTCGAGGGTGAGCACGGTGTAGCCGTTTTCTTCATTGCGGTAATGTATTGAATCCACGGTGCCGGAAACCTTCTCCGGCTGTCTTCCGTTGTCCTTCATGCGCGCCTCCGAGTGTACACGAATTGAAGGCTGCGCCGCTCGACGCATCCTTCTTATTATAATATATTATAACCTCATCGGCGCCGTTTGTCAATCGTCGCCCGCCGTCGCAGACGACGCGTCAGGCTGCACAGCTCGAGCGCGGCGCAGTGTACTCCGAATACGAAAAACATCGCAAGCGCGATGTCACGTGCGATAACGTGCATATGCACACGCCCCTCCTTGCCGCGGCGTTCCTGATATATATTATGCGGAGTGCGCCCGTAGGGTGCGCCTCTACCGTGCGTAGAGAGGTTCGCGGCGCGCTCTACCGAGCCGTTTTTTTACCGTATAGTCGCAAAACGAAGCAGTAGGTTGCGCCTTTCGCCGCGCGGAGCTATAATAAAGGAGCGCCGAGACGGCGCAAAGCTTACAAAGCCCACGGAGGTGACAGACATGTCATTTGAAATCTTTACCGATACATCCGCAAACCTGACGGCAGAGTGCGCCGCCGAGCACGGCATTCGTGCCGTTCCGTTTTCATATTATATCGACGGCGTCGAGTATACCTGTGAGGACATCGCCTCCTTCGACGGCGAGGCTTACTATAATTCAATGAAGCACGGCATGCTGCCGAAGACCTCTCAGATATCGCCTGCGCGCTATATCGAGTATTTTGAGAAGGCGCTTGAGGCGGGGCACGACGTGCTGTACGTCGGAATGTCGTCGGGCATCAGCGGCGCCTTCGCGTCCTCGCGCCTCGCGGCGCTGTGCCTCGGGGAAAAATATCCCTCCCGGCGCATCGTTCGTGTCGATACGCTCGGCGCCTCGCTCGGAGAGGGGCTTCAGGTGCTGCACGCCGCACGCCTGCGCGACGCGGGCTACAAGCTTGAGGATACGGAGCGCGAGCTTATCGCGGCGCGAGCGAGAATGTACCAGGTATTCACCGTCGGTGACCTGATGCACCTGAAGCGCAACGGACGCCTGTCGGGCATCGGCGCCGTGCTCGGAAGCGCGCTGGCGATAAAGCCGCTGCTGAAGGGCGACGAGAACGGTAAGATAGTGAATTTCGACACCGCACGCGGCAGACGCCGCGCAATACGCGCCCTCGCGGATAAATTTGACGTCCTCGCGGTCGGCGCGGCTCATCAGACCGTCGGAATCGCTCACGCGGGCTGCCCCGAGGATGCCGAGCAGCTTGCCGCTCTCCTTCGCGAAAGCGCAACGCCTCCCGCGGACATAATGACCGTGTGCTATGAGCCTGTAACCGGAGCGCACGTCGGTCCCGGCACACTCGCTCTGTTTTTCGAGGGCGGAGAGGGCGTCCGCCGCCGCTGAATAAGTATTTCCCGCATTTCCCGCGCAAAGCGACAAAGCACGCAAGCCTCCTGCGGTATGCTATCCTCGGATAACGCATATCACGGGAGGCTTTGTAATTACCATGACGGATAAGCAGCCGGCGGAAGGTATAATAGAAGACATAATATATGAAGCAGACGCGCTCGCCGAGATGCAGCCACGCGAGCCGACGCCGACTGCGCCGCACATGCGGGAATTGTCCGATGCGACTCCCTCGGGCGCGCCAGAAGCGTCGGACGAAATGCAGTTGACGCCGGTCGCGCCGCCGCAGGGAAGCACCGTACAGCGCCGCCCTCTTGTCGTGAGCCTTGCCTGCTGCCTGCTCGCTACACTCGCCACGGTAATTCTCGGCACACACGCTTCACGCCTTGCCCGCCGCGCACCGCCCCTGCGCGAGGCGGCGCTCGAGGCGTTTCTCGGCGCGGAGCTCGAGCGGCGCGGCACAGAGCTGTCCGAAGCCGAGAACGGACATGAATTGACGGAGCTCGTCACAGAGACACCTCACGCCGCAGCTGACTCGGCAGCAGCGGACACGGCGGGGAGCGAGGAGAAAGACACGGATAATTCGGAGGGCATTGTCGAGGTTGACCTGTCGGTCTCGCCCGAGCAGCCCTTCGCGCTTGTTGACCTGAGCGGCTACGAGCCCGACTGCGAGGCGTTGCTTGAGAGCACGACGCTCGACGCCGTGGCGCAATCGCGCGAGAAATACGGCGAGACGGCGCCGTGCGTGCTTATTCTCCACACCCACGGCACGGAGGCGTACAGCGACTGTGCCGAGAATGGCTACAGAAGCCTTGACACCGAGCAAAACGTGGTCGCCCTCGGGCGCCTGGTGAAGGAAATACTCGCCTCACACGGCATCGCCTCCGTACATATTGAAGAAATGCTCGACGCTGACGGCTTCGACGACGCCTACGCGCGGTCCGCGCAGGTAATTCGCGAAAGTCTCGCAGAGACGCCGTCGGTGTGCTGCGTGATAGACATTCACCGCGACGCTGTCAGCTCAACGGACGGCACACCCCTTCGCCCGCTGTCGGGCGGCACGGTAACGCCGGGCGGCACCCGCGCGGCACAGCTGATGCTCGTGGTCGGAACGGACGCAGCAGGCAGCAGCCACACGGACTGGCGCGGGAACCTTGCCTTCGCACTCGCCGTCCAGAGGAGCGCGCTCGACTTCGACCCGAGCATAATGCGCGCGATAAACCTGAGAGGCGAGTCCTTTAATCAGCAGTACGCACCCTACAGTATCATAATAGAGGTGGGCTCCGCCGCAAATACCCTCGAGGAGGCAAAGCTCGGTGCCACAATAGCCGCAGAAGCGCTCTCGAGAGTGCTTACAGGGGATAATTAAGCAACCACGGGGCAAAATTACCTGAAAAGGAAATGATTTCAGGTAAGGCGAGGACATGTTGACGAAACGCGAAAAAAAGGCGAAAAAACTTTAAAAAAGGTGTTGACAAAGGGATTGAGAAGTG
>CAYNHY010000084.1:0-8142 GCA_964397225.1 uncultured Ruminococcus sp. | reverse complement strand
GTCAGCGTGACGTTTTGACTGTTGAGCGTGCTCTGGATATTCGCAAGCTCAAGCTCGACTTCGCTGAGGTCGACTTCGTTTACGATGATTGTGGAAGCGGGCTCTTTATTGTCGTCATCACCAAGGTCGAGAAATTCCTTGCCGATCGACTTGAAGGTGCCGGCAAGAGCCTTTCCGAAGCCCCAGTTTTCTTCCTTTGCCTGCTCGGAGGCGTTGATAGCTCCCCTGACGATTGGACCTGCCGCTTCGAATATCGACATCAGGTCAAGTGCTTCTGTCTTCGGCGTCATCAGCGGGACCATTCCCACCGTAATGCACAGCGCGAGCAACAGGCTGATAATTCGTGATCTCATTTTTTTCTCCTCATATTGTTATGAATTACACGGACGTTTTAAGTCTGCCCGTCGGACTTGTTTTCTTTTTTGTGCTGCCTTACCTTAATACAGATGACGCTTATCAGAACCCCCGCTGCAAAAGCGGCTACGGCGAGCGAGACATAGCCTCCGGCGTTATAACGTAGCAGCACCGTGCCGTAGGCTCCTCCCTCCGATACGTCAAGCGGAGACATAACATATCTCCACAGCGTGCATATTCCGGTCAGAAGAAACAGGCAGGCTGTTGTGAGCTGTCGGAAGATGCGCTTTTCGTGCGCCGCCCGCCGCGCGTTAACTCGGCAACGTATTTTTCGGAGCCTTTCTTCTGTCTTCCCGGTCATAGATCCTCCTCCTTTGCATTTATTACTCTACTAATATAAATACCTCAAAAGAAAAAAACTTCCATCGTTTGTGAAAAAAAGTGAAGCGCTCTGCCGCGCACCCCAAGGCTCAGACACTTTTTACGGGGGGTAGCGGTTATACGCTTCACTTTCAGCTATTATTTAATTAAACGCGAGGCTCAGTCGCGGCATCAGCCTCCGCAGGACGAATATCAGCACGATGAACACGGAAGGGAAGCAGTAGCCGACGGCGCGCCAGGGGCTGCTTGCCGTTATCAGAATGTTATACACCGCGTGAAAGCCGGAGCAGAAGCCGAGTATCCCGATGCATCCCGTGAGCTTCAGCCAGCTGTGGCGGAATACATAGGATATTCCGAAGCCGCAGACTATTCCGCACAGAATATGCAGCGCTCCCGCGGACATTCCGCGCGCGAGCAGATAATAAAAATTATCAGCGCCGTTTTCGGTGAGGTAGCACACATTCTCAAGCGTCGCAAAGCCGACCGCCACGGCAATTGCTGCCGACGGGAGCTGCTCTGAACTCGGCTCGAGAACAAGCAGGTAAAAGAGCAGCGGAAGCAGCTTCATTACCTCCTCGAGCACTGGTGAAAGCTCGATGGCTGCGACAGTGGGAGTCGTATTATAGCAGCTCATAACGAAGCTTGTGATGTACGCCGACAGCAGGCAGACGGTCATTCCGACAAAGATAAACGCGATAAAGCGCCGAACATTACAGGAGGTAAAGAACAGCGACAGCACGAACGGTATCGCAAGGCAGATGAATACATTTTCGATGTACATCATTTTCTCCGTACCTCCCGTATCGAAAGCGGCAGAAGCGCCGCAAGGGATAACGACAGTGCGATGTCCAGGGCAAAGTAGAGATTGAAATGCGTAAAGTCTCTCATAAGGAACGATGACAGATACAGTGTCAGCTGAAGCATGAGGCAGCAGATGATGCAAAGGTCAAACGCGCGCCCCTTGACATTGTTATACAGACGCCAGATCGAAATATACATGATCGCTCCCGCTGCCGCGATAAAGAGCAGCGTCACATACAGCATTATTTGATAATACATCGCAACGCAGGAATATACGATCGCCGGTACGGCGGCGACAAATGAGAAGCCTAGTCGGATGCCCTCCGAGCGCAGCATCTGTATCGACAGGAAGAAAACATACGAGGCGATCCACGATATTTCTGAAACGTAGAATATTTGCGGTGCCGTGCCGCATATTGCGACATGGAGCACGTAATACATGGTTCCCATAGCGAAGCAGGCGTATGAAAGAGACAGGATTATCAGCTGACGCGAGCGGTAGTGCAGTCCTAAAAATGACGCAAGCACGGCGCAGGTAATAAGCAATATTATTTGCAGCAGATTGTCTATGATCTCAAAGTTCACGGTGTTCCTCCGGCTCTGCGTGCTTTCTTTCCGGCTCGCGAAGCTTTATGCGGAACATAAGAGCGGTGACGCATACCCCAAGAAGAAATGCAAGAATTGCCATGATGATATACCCGATGGCGGGATTCTGTGCAAGGAGCGTTGCTGCGGCGCTTTCGTCGCCGACGGAAATGCTGTCCGAGCTTCCGACGCGGGGCAGGTTTATCGCACAGAGCACAATGAGAACGGCGCAGGCGCAGCAGCTGCACGAGTGGAGCACAGCCGTGCGAAGCCTGCGACGGTGTGCTTTGATTTTTTCGGTTTTCTTGAGTATCAGCTCAGTTCTTTCTTCAGTCGTCCGCAAGGTCGAAGCCCTCCTTTTCAAGCATTGCCCTGAGGCTTTGCTTTCCGCGATAAACAAGCTTTGTGAGCTGTGCCTCGCTGCGCTGCATAATGCGCGCGGCATCGCGGTAGCTCATTTCCTCGAAATATACAAGGTACAGCGCGTCGCGGTAGTCGCTTTTCAGCCGTGAGATGGCGCGTGTAAGCTGACGCTCGCGCTCGCTTTTGAACAGAGCAGTGTGTGCCTCGGTGTCGTCACACGGCTCGTGTGTCAGCTCGTCCTCAAAGGATAGGGGGACATGCCGTCGCTTGGCGTGACGGAGGGCAAGATTTCTGGCGATCTTGTAAAGATAAGCTCTGAACATTCCGCTGTCGTCTGATATCGGGCGCGCCTTGGAGAAAATACGCGAGAACGACTCGATCATCAGATTCTCCGACTCATACATATCACGGACATATCGGTTTATGTACAGTGTGAGGGCATCGCCGTAGCGTTCGACAAGCACGGCGGCTGACGCTTCGTCCCCACCGAGATAGCGTTTATATGCAGCTTCGTCGGAGATCATAACGTTCCCCCCATTTTTAATGTCTTCAAGCTGTGATTTCATTATGTATCAAGCGTTTCATTTTTTGTAATTATAACATATTTCTTCCCCTTTTACAATACATATGTTCAATTTTATACGACCCGTCGGCGATGTTTTCGGACGAAATTCGTGCTATTTCGCCACGCATTGTAAATAGCATCAGAATGTTCATAAGCGTCATTACGGCGATGATAGTGTCGGCAGCGTACCATATAACGCCGTTCGGAAGCTTTGAAGCCGAGACGGCGCAGACGGTGTAGACGGCTGTAAAGGCAAGACCGACGACGCGTCTGCGAGACAGATATTCTGCCGCGACCCGCCCGTAGAGCAGCTGTGCTGAGACCGTCGCGAGTGCGAAGAATATTACCGAAATTCCGATAATGAGCGACGGAAGGCTGCCGAGCAGAGCCTCGAAGGCAGCAAGTGCGAGCGGCACGCCGTCGAAGCTCTCTGTCAAGGCAGGGCTTGCCTTGTCGGCGAGAAGTATAACAAACGCGGTCATGGAGCAGAGAAGCGGAGTGTCGGCGATGACCTCGAATATTCCGAAACACGCCTGACTGTGCGCGCTTTCCGTTTCGGCGGTTGCATGTGCGGTTGGTGAGGTGCCGCAGCCGGCTTCGTTTGAAAATATACCTCGCGTGATGCCGTAGCGCACGGCGCGCGTCATGCCGTGACCGACGCACCCGCTGACAAGAGGTCGCACGGCGAACGCCTCACTGACAATTTCGGACAGAATGCTTGGCAGGAGTGCGCAGTGACTAATTATTGCTGCAAGCGAGAGCACAATATAAACTGCCGACAGAAGCGGAATTGCGGCGTAGGTGATCTGAGTCAGCGTATGGAGCTTGCAGACGGAAAGAAGAATTACAACGGCGCCGAAGCCGGCGCAGATCGGGAGGGAGGGAATGTCAAAAACCGCGGCGGCGCTCCGCACCTGAATGATATTGCCCATGAGCAGTGAATTCGCAATGCACAGCACGGCGAAAACAGCTCCGAAGCGCTCACCGCGCCGGGTGCCGATATAATGAGACAGACCGTCGCGAGCGGTGTACATTGTGCCTCCGACGTATCCGCTTCTTTCTCGGTGCCTGTATTTTACCGCAAGCGCGACCTCGCTGTATTTCACGCTTGCCGAAATTGCACTGCCTATCCACATCCACATGACGGCACCTGCACCGCCCGCTGTTATAGCCGTTGCGACCCCGGCGATGTTTCCGACGCCGAGCGTTCCCGCAAGAGCCGTACACATAGCCATTGCCGGGGAAACGCCCGAGCCCTTTTCCTTCGGCAGCAGCGCGCGAAGAAAATTGCGCGGCTGAAGGATGTGCAGCAGGCGAATTTTCACGGCAAGCAGAACTCCGCACGCGACAAGAGCACACGGCATGACATATGCATTCAGAAGAACGGACAGCACTTCCATACAGCCTCCGAAAAAAAGCCTCGGCGAAGCTGAAGCCGCCGAGGCTGTGTTCTGTTTAGATGTTATGCAGCGACTGTGTCGGAAATTACCGTTACACGGTCATCTTGCGGATGATCTGCCAGCCGTACTTGTCCGAAAATGCGGCGATTATGCCGTCGGAAACGGAGGAAAGGTGGCTGTATGCAAAGGGAAGAACTATATTTCCCGC
Source organism: uncultured Ruminococcus sp. (assembly GCA_964397225.1). Lineage (GTDB taxonomy): Bacteria > Bacillota > Clostridia > Oscillospirales > CAG-272 > RUG11130. The sequence continues at coordinate 3,485 of CAYNHY010000084.1, read as the reverse complement.
GGTGTCGATCATGCCGTATCTGCCGTCAGCTGTCTTGAGCACCGCAAGTCCCTCGTGGAACGCCTCGGCGTAGCTGTATATCGGCTGCGCGATCCAGTCGCCGGAGGTATTCATAAAGCCGTACATTCCGTTGTGCTCGAGCAGGAGCACGCCGTCGGAATATCCGCACAGCGTAAAGCCCGAGGGGATGGGGAATATATTCCCACGGGTGTCAATGAGCACCTCCTCACTCGAGTAGACCTGTATCCTGTTATTCTTGTCGTAATTCCAGTAGTCGATCTTCTCGAGCCGTGCGCGGACGTAGCCGTGATCGTAGTAGTAATAGCCGATACTTTCCTCGCCGTCCGATATCGGGGGCATGAGGTTTTCAATAACGTATCTGTCGGCATTGACGTCGTTGTAATGCTTGTACGTGTTGAACGCTCGGCTTCCCGAGGCGCCGATGAAATACAGACCGCCCTCGTGATAATAGCCTTCCGTTACGACGCAGCCGAGCGTTTCGCTGAAATTATACGCGCGGGCGTAGGTGTCCTCTGAAAGCTTCTCGCCGTAGCGGTAATAGCTCCATTCGGCATCGTGCTTCACGGATATCTCGCCGTCGATGTTCTGAGTGAACTTCTCAAAGGTCTCGACGCCGAGAGAAATATTCGAGTCGGTCACGCCGTAATACGACGGGTAGTCGAAATTGACGCCGCGCGAGTCCGTCTGCTCGTCGTAATCGCTTCTGACGAAATACGAGCCGTTGGCGGAGAGCTTATAATATGCGCGCTTTTGTTCGGTCACGGTGACGGGGTATTCGACGGGAGCGTCAGCTTCACTCTCAGTGTCGAGGCGTCCCTCCATGAGAATATTGTCTTCCTTCTCGTGTGGGTCGCGGACACGCTCGCCCTCCTCGTCACGGACTATCTCGCCGTTTTCTGGAAGGCGGGACGTTACGCTTTCCGTCTTATAAAACAGCGGATATCCCGCGCTGTCGCGTGCATAGGCGAGAGCGTACTCGGCGTCATTGAAGCTCATAAGGTAATTGCCCGTATTGCTGTAGATGTCGATGCTCTCGCCGTTGTCGATGAGCAGATAGCCCATATACAGCTCAATGGCGGGACGCTCCTCCTCGCGGTCGGTATACACGGCCGTAAACTGCGCGTAATCGGCAAGCTGCTCGTAGGAGACGGTCTTCACGGTGCGTGGGCGGAGCGAATACACGCTCGGAAGGGTGAGTGCGGGCATTACGCCGAGCACGAAGGAGCCTGCGGAATACGTGTTGTCGGAGGTGTAATACCCTGCGCTCGACAGAACTCCTGCTCCGGGCAGGGAGCTGTAAGCCGAGGAAAGCAGCGAGGTGTCGAGCACGTTGCAAAGCGACGTGTAATTCACGTCCTTAAGCTGAGCAAGCAGCTCATCGACAGACAGCGTCGGCGCCTTTTCCTCCTCTACGAAAATGTAAAGCGGAGGCTTTTCGTCTTCGGCTTTGTCGTTGTTTCTGTCGGTGATCTTGATCGGAGCGCTCTCGCTTCCGGGGGCGAAGAGATAGACGCAGGAGCCGACGCTTACAGCGAAGAACAGCGCTGCGGCTCCGATATGTCGGAGCACCGATTTCGGTAAATGTTTCATTTTTTCACCTTTCTCCGCGTGTCACGGCACGAGGCAAGGTCATTTGTGATACTTTCCGCCCGAGGATATTTCCGAGGCACGGTAAACAGCCTCAAGCAGCATTACGCGGGCGAGCTTGTGCGGGAATGTCATCTCGGACATCGACAGCTTAAGCTGTGCGCGGCTTTTCACATTATCGGAAAGCCCGTGCGACGAACCGATGATAAACGTTACCGAGGAGTAGCCGGACAGCGCGGCGCTGTCAAGTGCAGCAGCAAATTTCTCGGAGCTCATCTGGCGTCCCTCAATGCACATTGCGACAATGTAGCTGCGCTTCGGAACGGCGGCGAGAATTCTCTCCGCCTCCTTATCGAGCGCGGCATCGATCTGCGCCTGGGAGGGCTCGGAGGGCAGACGCTCCTCACGTATCTCAAGCTCCGTTACTGTGCGAAGACGCTTTTTATATTCGTCGGCAGCCTGCCTGAAGTAGCTCTCGCGAAGCTGACCGACGGCGATAAGATAAACAGGTATCATTCATGTCACCCAAGCAGCGAGCGGACGCTCTCGCCAAAGTACATATCCGCGAACACGATGAGCAAGAGCACAGCCATCGGCAGGAGGATGTAATGAAGTCGTCGAGCTCTGTCGCGTCGCGCGAGCTGCCTTTCGTCCGACGTCTTCTCGGGTACCGAGAAGGATGCGCCGTTCAGCACGTAGTAAAGCACCAGAACGGCAGCGCCGAGCGTCAGGTAAACCGTGAAGCCGACGGTGTAAAAGCGAGCGTCAAGGAGAACGCCAAGTGATGACAGCCCGATGTATATTCCGAGTTGGACAACAAAGCTCAAAAGCAGCAGAAGTACCTTGCGGCGGATGGCTCGGTTCTGCTCGGGGGTGTGAGCGGTGCGCTTTTTCATTACAGTGTGAGCTCAACGGCACCGGCGCGGCGCACGGAGAGAATATGGCACGAGCCCTCGCCGAATACGCTCTCGATGAGTGTACGGTATTCCTCAGTGCAGTCGGCGGGCACGAAGGCCTGAATGGTTCCTGCAAAGCCGCCGCCGTGTACGCGGCACGCCGCGCGCTTTCCTGCGAGATATGCTTCGGTGATGCACAGCGCGAGCGAGAGACCCTGCTCGGCAACATTCTTTGTTGTGTAAACATTCTGGAGATACTTGAAGCTGGAGCTTCCGCTTGCCGTTACGCCTGCGAAGAAGCCGTCAAGGTCGCCCGCCTTGAGAGCGCTGACCTGGCTGTCGACTCTTTCGTTCTCGGCAATAAAGTGGAAGGCGCGAAGAAGCGCACGGTCGCCGCAGGTGCTTCTGATCTCGCGTGCATGAGCGATAAGCTCCTCATGTGTCGTGCCGCGGAGCACCTTCCTTCCGAGAAGAGCGGCAACGGACTTCATCTCGGCGGGAACGGAGGCGTAATCCTCGTTAAGGTCGGCGTGGTTTCCACCCGTGTTGACAATGCAGAGGGAATAGCCCTCGGAGGTGAGGTCAAAGTCGAGCTTTTCGATAACGGGAGCGGTTGGATCGGCAAAGTCGATGGTGATAAAGCCGCCGACAGCGCAGGCGGTCTGATCCATGAGTCCGCAGGGCTTGCCGAAGTACTCGTTCTCGGCGAACTGCGCCATCTTGGCGATCTCGACGTTCGATACCTTACCGTCGTTGTAGAGGTAGTTGAGAATATTTCCGACCATTACCTCGAAGGCTGCGGAGGAGGAGATGCCTGAGCCCTTGAGCACATTGGAGGTCGTGTAGGCGCGGAAGCCGCCGACGCGGTAGCCAGCATTGACGAATGCCTTTTCCATGCCCGCGATGATGGCAGCGGAGGTGAAGAACTTGCTCTCGTCGACCTTTTCGAAGGCGTCTGCGGGAACTGTGTCCTCGGGGAAG
>CAYNHY010000083.1:0-8211 GCA_964397225.1 uncultured Ruminococcus sp. | reverse complement strand
GTGAATCTTAATGTCGGAGGCCTGACCCTGAGCACCGCCGAGAGGCTGGTGGATCATGATCTCGCTGTTCGGAAGCGCAAAGCGCTTGCCCTTAGCACCCGACGAAAGGAGGAAAGCACCCATGCTTGCCGCCATGCCGATGCATATGGTTGAGACGTCGCACTTGACAAAGTTCATCGTGTCGTAGATAGCCATGCCTGCGGTGACGGAGCCGCCGGGGCTGTTGATATAAAGCTCGATGTCCTTATCCGGGTCCTGTGCCTCAAGATAAAGAAGCTGCGCTACGACGAGAGATGCTGTAGCGTCGTTGACCTCATCGGAGAGGATGATGATGCGGTCGTTAAGAAGCCTTGAATAAATGTCGTAGGAGCGCTCTCCTCTGTTTGTTTGCTCTACTACCATTGGTACGAGTGCCATTGTTGTTTTCCGCCTTTCTTGTGTATTCGGATAATGTCCGGAAATGGGGTAATGTGGGTATTTTACAAGTGCCGCTGTCCGTGGACAGCGGCACGTAAATGCATATTGCTTACTCGGCGTCTGCGCTCTTGTCCTCAGCGGGGGTCTCCTCAGCGGGAGCCTCCTCTGCGGGAGCTGCCTTCTTTGTTGTCTTTCTCTTTGCGGGAGCGCGCTTTGCCTTGGGCTTCTCAGTCTCGCCCTCGGTAACCGCTGCGTTCTCCTTGACGAGATCGACAGCCTTCTTGACCTTAAGATCCTCGCTGACAGCGTCTGCCGCTACAGCCTCCTTGACCTTATCAGCCTCCATGCCGTAAGCTGCTGCGAGACGGTTGTACTCCTCCTCGAGCTCCTCGTCGCTTACTGTAAGACCCTCGAGCTCTGCGATCTTTTCGAGAGCGAGGCGAGTCTTAACCTGACGCTCGGCGTCGGGGCGCATCTGCTTTCTTACGGTATCGAGATCAAGACCTGTGTACTTGAAGTATGTAGCGAGGTCGAGACCCTGCATACGGAGTCTTGTGTCATAGTCGCGAACGAAGTTCTCTGTCTCATTCTCGAACATAGCCTCGGGAATGTCAGCCTCGAGCTTTTCGATGAGAGCAGCGATGATCTGCTCCTCAACCTCGGCGTCAGCCGCCTTGCTGTTCTTCTCCTCGAGTTTAGCCTTTACGTTTGCCTTATATTCATCGAGAGTGTCAAACTCAGAAACATCGCGAGCGAACTCATCGTCGAGCTCGGGAAGCTCGTTGAACTTGATAGCATTGATGTGGCACTTGAATACAGCTGCCTTGCCTGCAAGGTCGGATGCGTGGTAGTCCTCGGGGAAGGTTACGTTAACGTCAAAATCCTCGCCGATGCTGTGACCTACGATCTGATCCTCGAAGCCGGGGATAAACTGACCGGAGCCGAGCTTAAGGTCGTGTCCGTCAGCCTTACCGCCGTCGAAGGGAACGCCGTCAACGGAACCCTCGTAATTGAAGTTGACAACGTCGTCGTTCTGAGCGGCGCGGTCTGTTACCTCGATGAGTCTTGCGTTGCGGTTTCTTACGCGGTCGAGCTCGTCTGCGATGTCCTTATCGGTAACCTCTGCAACCTTGCGGGTTACGGGGATGCCCTTGTAATCCTTGATCTCAACATCGGGCTTAACAAAGAACTTTGCTGTGATGACAACGCCGTTCTCGTCGATGGTCTCGATATCGAACTCGGGACGGGAAACGATGGTCTTGTCGAAGTCGCGGATAGCATCCTCGTAGGCTGCGGGAAGGATCTCATTTACAGCATCCTCATAGAATACTTCCTTGCCGTACATCTTCTCAACGATAGCACGGGGAGCCTTACCCTTTCTGAAGCCGGGAATGCTTATGTTGCGTGCTGCTTTCTTGTACACCGTATTGATAGCGGCGTCGAAGTCTGCACGGGGTGCGTCAAATGTAACGCAGTACTGATTTGCACCGATCTGCTCGGTCTTTTTCATACTCATTGACTTTATGTCCTCCGATATAATATACTTATAGAAATGGCTCATTATATTGTATAATTTTTTGCCGACCGTGTCAATAAACAAACCGAAAAAACAATTCGCGAAAAAACGGCGTCAACATGGTCAAAATCACAAAATCGCCTAAAAATACCCTTTGTGTGTCAGGTAAGGCACGAATTCGAGGTGATCTGCGGCAATTATCGTCAGCTCTATATCCTCGAAGACGCTTCGACGGGGAAGCGTGTAATTTCCGTGCAGATGTCCGTAGAAGCAGCGTCTGACGCCGAACTCGTGCAGCAGCTCGATTATCGGTCTGCACACGGTGTCTCCGAAGACGGGAGGGAAATGAAGGTACACAAGATACGGCAGCTCTCCGTACACGTCTCGGAGAGCGTGTCCCGCCTCGAGACTTGCGCGAAGGCGCAGAGCCTCACGTGCGGACAGCTTATCGAAATCCGCATTGTTCGTGACGGCGCGGCCGTGCAGTACTTCATCAACGAACCAGCCGCGGCTGCCGCAGATTATATGCTCCTCTGCCACGTAGGCGTTATTGTGTAAAAACGAAATACTTTGAAGACCCCACCTCTCGAGAGCTGACTCCATTTTCGAGAGCGTCGTCCACCAGTAGTCGTGGTTGCCCTTGCCGAGCAGCTTGTGTCCGGGGAGGCTGTCGATGAATTTAAGGTCTGCCTCAGCCTCCTCAAGCTTCATAGCCCACGATATATCACCGGGAAGTACGACGGTGTCGGACTCCTTGACGATGGCTCGCCAATTTTTTTCAAGTCGCTCGGTGTGACCCGCCCAGCGTCTGCCGAAGACATCCATCGGCTTCGGCGAGGCAAGCGACAGATGAAGGTCGGAAATCGAAAACAGCGACATTTTATCTGCCGAGAGCGACGTCGGGCATGTCGGACGGCTCTACGGTTCTCGTGAATCTTACGGGAAGGGTAAGGGTACGGCTGAGAGGTGCGGGGATTTCGGTGCCTGTAAGGCTTGAAAGCGCCGAGAGTATCTCAGCGGGTTCGTCGGAGCCGATCGAGTGACCGAGAGAGGCTGCAACGTCGGCTGCAAACTTATAGGGGCTCGCTGTCGATGCAACGACCGTGCGGCGGGTGTCTCCCGTTTCCTCGATATACTTTCTCGCGCATCCCACGCCGACGGCGGTGTGGGTATCAATGAGGTAGCCGTTCTTTTCGAAGGTGTCGCGGATGACCTCGGAGGTCTCCTCCTCATTGAGGTAATAGCCCTTGAACACCTCGCCGATGAGCTCGCGAATGAAATCGGGCACGGTGTAGCGTCCGTTTTCGCGGAGCTCTGCCATCAGCTCACTCGTGAGAGCCGAGCCGCCGATAACATAGAGAAGTCTTTCGAGGTTGCTCGAGATGAGAATGTCCATGGAGGGGGACATCGTCTTGTAAAACTCGCGCGTTCTGTCGTAGGTGCCTGTTCTGATGAAATCCGTGAGCACGCAGTTCGAGTTGGAGGCGCAGATGAGACGTGCGATGGGAAGACCCATGCGGCGCGCAATGAATGCGGCAAAGATATTACCGAAGTTTCCGGTGGGAACGCAGACATTGATTTCCTCGCCGTCGGAAAGAGTTCCGTTTTCGATAAGGTCGCAGTAGGCGGAGATATAGTAAACTATCTGAGGAGCAAGGCGTCCCCAGTTGATTGAATTCGCGCTCGAGAAGAAGATTCCGTCCGCGAGAGCACGCTCGGCAAGCGAGGCGTCGGAAAAAATCTCCTTAACGCCGTTCTGGGCGTCGTCGAAGTTTCCGCGAACGGCGCAAACATTGACATTGTTGCCCTCCTGAGTTGTCATCTGAAGCTTCTGCATGCGGCTGACGCCGTCGACGGGGTAGAATACGGAAATGTCGACGCCGGGCACGTCGCGGTAGCCCTCGAGAGCTGCCTTTCCGGTGTCGCCGGAGGTCGCGACGAGGATATGCGCGCGAAGCTTTTCACCGGTCATCTCGAGTGCGCGTGAGAGCAGCCGGGGCATTATCTGGAGTGCCATGTCCTTGAAGGCGCAGGTCGGACCGTGCCACAGCTCGAGAGCTGTGAGTGTATCGTCGATCTCGTGAAGCGGAGCGGCGCCTCCGGGAAATTTCTCCTCGGAATATGCTGCACGGCAATCCTCAAGAAGCGCGTCACGGTCATAGTCCGTGAGGAACATCGAAAGGATGTATGCGGCACGCTCTGCGTAGGAAAGGCGGCGAAGCTCGGCGATATCGTCACGCGACAGGCGCGGGATCATATCGGGCATATCAAGACCGCCGTCGGGAGCAAGACCCTTCTTGATAGCCTCTGCGGAGCTTGTCAGATGGGGCGTGTTTGATGTGTCTCTGGTACTGCGATAATTCATTTTCCACTTTCCTTTATATGTATAATTGTATTTTTGGGGGCAAAAGCTCAAATGCTTCGCTTGAGGAAGGCGTAAACATTTGAAAAGAGTATTTTCTCGCAGAGGTCGTCGCTCATGCCGAGCAAGTGAAGCTCAAAGGCGAGGTTCTGAAGGCATGAAACGTTTTCTCCTCCCGAGGTATAAAGACCCATGCCGTCAAAGTCACAGCCGAGTCCGACCGCGTCTTCTCCGACGAGAGAGATAAGGTAGCAGATGTGCCGCGCGGCGTCCGCCAATGTCGCAGACGAGCCGGTAAGGTGCGGCGGGTAAAGATTAACGCCTATGACGCCGCCGAGCTGTGCTATGCGACGTGCATGGCGGTCGTGAATGTTTCTGGAATGTCTATTGACGGAATAGGCGCAGGAGTGACTTGCTATAACGGGGGCGCCGAGAAGCTGTGCGATGTTCAAAATATCATCAGCCGCACGCGTCGAGGCGTGGGAGATATCAAGTATCATACCGAGCTCGGCGCTGCGTGCCACGGCAGTTATCCCGTCGTGCGTCAGCGGCAGCGAGGTATCATGCGAGCCGCCGATACAGCTTTCGCCGCCCCAAAGCGGGGCAACGCAGCGGACGCCGAGTGCATAAAGCTCGTCAACGCGTTCAAGTCTGCCGGCGGTAACGCGCGCATCCTCAAGTGTTAAAACAAATGCGGGACGGCTGTCCTCAAGCGCGCGGTCGACGTCCGTGCTGCTTTTGCATATTCGGCAGCCGCAGTCGACGGCATCCGCCGAAAAATATTTATACACCCTGCGACACATGTCGAACGCCTTGTCGCCATCGGTGTCGGGTGGGGCGCAGAAGGCGGCAAGCTGCACGGCTCGCTCGAAGCGCGACAGTCTTTGGAGGCTGATGTCAGTCGAGCAGTCAACAAGGCTTTCGCCGCGGGCATACAGCTCAAGGGGCGTATCACAATGCAGGTCTGCGTAATTCATAAGGTCAATTATCTGTGTACGGCATTCGGGAAATGCCTGATATCGAGAACTCGGTACACGTCGGAGGCGGGATCCGTGTATACCTCGATGATGTCGATTCTCGGCTGGAGGTGACTCGTGCTTTCGCGGTTTTCGTGCAAGTAGCCGGCAGCTGCCGCAAGAAGATGCTCACGCTTTTTTCGGTCGACAGCGGAAGCCGGGCGTCCGTAGATGCTACGTGTGTCGGGAAGCTGTCGGCGGGTTTTGACTTCAATGAATAAAAGCAGCTCGCCGTTTTCGGCGATGATGTCAAGCTCGCACTTGCCGATGTACACGTTTTGACCGATAATGTTGTATCCTTGTGCTTTAAGATAGAGCGCGGCGGAATTCTCACCGACCCGCCCGAAGGAACGTCTGTCCATTACACAAGACCTCCGAAGGGTGAAGAATCAGCTGTTTTTTTCGAGTTCATCCCACGCGGCAAGCTTTTCCCGGTCACGCTCCAGAAAGGAGAGAAACGAGCGTCTGTGACACTCGGAGGGACCGAGCCTATAGACGGCAAGCTTGTGTGCCTTGGTGGGGTAGCCCTTGTGCTTTGCAAGTGAGTAGCCCGGATGCTTGCTGTCAAGCTCGAGCATCATTCGGTCACGCGTCACCTTTGCAAGTATTGAGGCTGCGGCTATCGACGGCGATTTTGCGTCTCCGCCGACCACGGCAAGCGCGGGATACGGGAAGCCTCTGTCGACATTTCCGTCGACAAGCAGCAGGTCCGGCGTGACGTGTGCTGCCTCGACGGCACGCCTCATTGCGAGCAGCGATGCCTCAAGTATATTGAGACGGTCGATCTCCTCGACGCTCGAGACGCCGATGCCGTAGGTGAGCGCCTTTTCGCATATTTCGTCGTAAAGCGCATCGCGCTTCTTTTCGGAAAGCTTTTTTGAGTCGTTCAGCGACTCGATGCGGCAGTCCGTCGGCAGCACGACTGCTGCGGCAACTACAGGTCCCGCAAGCGGTCCGCGGCCTGCCTCATCCGTGCCGCATATTATACGCACGGAGTCGGAAAGGTATGCAGAGTCGAAATTAAAGTCCATGATTACGGAGCAGCCTCCGGAGCCTCAAGCGATATTTTGCCTATCTTCGACAGTCTGAATTCGTCAAGCACGATGGCGGCGGCGCGCTCCGTGTCAAGCTCGCCTCCCGATATCAGGAAGCCTCGGCGGCGTGCAACTGCGGCAAGAAGCTCATGCGGCTGAGCGTCGCGCAGTGCGTCTGCGTTAAGCTTATACCTCTCGCAGAAGCTTGCGGGGGCATTTTCGTAAAGGCGGGCGCACAGGCGTGCGGCGAGAGTTTCGGTGTCGAGAATTGCGTCCTTTATCGCGCCGGTGAAGGCAAGATTTTCGCCGATTTTTTCATCCTCGAATTTCGGCCACAGGATACCGGGCATGTCAAGCAGCTCGATACCGATATTTGTCGTGACCCACTGCTTTGTCATCGTGACGCCGGGTCTGTCCTCAACGCGAGCTTTTTTAGAGCCGCTGAGGCGGTTGACGAGTGAAGATTTGCCGACGTTCGGAATGCCGACTATCATGGCGCGAATGCGGCGTCCACTCATGCCGCGCGCCTCGTAGCGCTCGAGCTTATCGCGGAGAATGTCGCGGCAGGCGGGAGCTATTGCCTTCAGCCCCTCTCCCGTGACGCAGTCGATCGCGAGCGCCCGTCCGCCCGTGCGCTTATAATATTCGATCCAGCTCTTTGTGGTTGCTTTATCGGCAAGGGAGGATTTATTAAGGAGGGTAAGTATCGGACGCGTGCCGCAGAGAGCGGCAATTTCGGGGTTCTTCGAGCTTTGCGGAATGCGTGCGTCAAGCAGCTCTATGACGATATCCACAAGCTTTATGCTTTCCGAAATAAGGCGTCTGGTCTTTGCCATGTGCCCGGGGAACCACTGTATGTTTTGTGAAGGCATTTCAGTCTCCGTTTTCGGTCGTGTAAGGATTTTTGAAGGGTGTGAACTTGTTGAAGGGGAAGATGCGAGCGTACACCTTGCCTACGATGCAGCGCTCGTCAATGAGTCCGATCTCGGCAAGACGGCTGTCGGCGGAATGGTTTCTGTTGTCGCCCATGACAAACACCGTGCCCTCAGCCACCGTCAGCGGAAAGTCCACGGACGAGGTGAGGAGTCTGCCGTCGAGCTTTCTGTAGGAGCTTTCGTCAACAGTCTTGCCGTCCACGGTGAGAGTCCAGGTCGTGAAATCAATGTCAACGGTCTGACCCGCAGTTGCGATCACTCGCTTTACTATGGGGTCGGCGTAGCTTCCCTTTGTTATGTCGTGAATTACGACGATATCGCCGGGCTCGGGGTCGTAAAAGAGATCCGAAACAAAGAGGTATTCGCCGGTGTGGAGAGTGTTCTCCATTGACGGACCCTCGACTGTATTGAGTCGGAATATGAAGGAGAAGCAGAGAATTATGCTCATAGTGACGAGCGCGAGCATTTCTATGAAGTCGAATACCGAACGCACGCCCCGGTTCGGCTCGTGACCGTCGTTGTCCTCAGGCTCAGAGAAATATTCATCGCTGTCAAAGCTTCCGTCGGCATGAAGAAGGCTGTCTGAGTCGGCTTCGAGCTCAGCTCCATCCAAGCGGCACTCAGCCTCGGCAAATGCACGTGCGAGCGCATCCGAGGCGCATTCCGTAACGCCCTTTACCTCTCCGGAAGCGGTGCTTGACTCAGCCTCACCGACACCGTCGGCACAGCTGAGCTTTTCTTCGTTGTTTTCCATTGTGACAATTATTTCCTTTGATGATAATGCTTACTTTACTATCATGTGCTCAAGGAGAGTTGAGCCGTCGGGAATATGATAGCCTGTCGCGCGGCAGGTCTCCTCGGTGAACGCTGTGACTCCGCTCTTTTCGTCGGCAGGGTCATAAATAAAGAAGGGAACGGGCTCGGGTGAGTG
>CAYNHY010000082.1:0-8237 GCA_964397225.1 uncultured Ruminococcus sp. | reverse complement strand
ATCATCGCAGCGGTAGCCGGAATCCTCAGTGCTTTCGTGTTCTACCAGAGAAGAGACTAAGGAGGTGTGGATAATGAATAATGCAGAAGCTCCGAAGATAATGAAGGAATCAAAGCGCCGCATCCGCGTCGATTTTGAGCGTACACCGCTTATCGAGCGCCTTCGCGCAAAGTTCCTCAATCTTTACACGCTTAAGAAGATCCTCTGGTACCTCTTCAGACTTCTTCTTCTTATCGGTGTATCCTACATCATCCTCTTCCCGTTCTTCTCTAAGGTCTCCTCCTCCTTCATGAGCGAGTCTGACTTTACCGACGTAACGGTAAACCTCATTCCGAAGTCGCCCACACTTACGACCTATAAGGCAATTATCGCCGAGAACCACTACTTTGAGGCGTTCGGCAATACCTTCGTCCTTTCGCTCGTATGTGCAGTGCTCCAGACCTTCGTCTGCGCGTTCGTCGGATACGGCTTTGCGAAGTTTAAGTTCAAGGGCTCGAATGCGCTCTTCCTCGTGGTAATCTTCACGATGGTCGTTCCCCATTCGACACTCAGACTTTCCATGTTCATGCACTTCAAGGATTTCGATATTCTCGGCATCATGGGACTTCTCAATAAGCTCGGCGTGACTGCGACCCCCGGAATTCAGCTTCTTAATACCAACTGGCCTCTGTGGATACTCTCCGCTACGGGTCTTGCGTATAAGAATGGTCTGTTCATCTTCCTGATGAGACAGTTCTACCGCGGAATTCCCGATGAGCTCGAAGAATCTGCTTATCTTGACGGCTCCGGCGTGTTCAAGACCTTCTTCACCATCATCATTCCGCTTTCCGTAACAATGCTTATCACGGTATTCATGTTCTCGTTCTGCTGGCAGTGGACGGACACCTTCTACACGAACGTGTTCTACACAAAGACGGGTCCGACGCTCCTTTCGGGCATCATTTCGACTCCGTCCTCGCTCTCCGAGATGGATCCTGCGGCAAGCACACTGTTCTCTGCCGCTATCAGAAACACCTGCGGAATCCTCATAATTATCCCGCTCCTTATACTCTACCTCTTCGGTCAGAAGTATATCGTACAGGGAATCGAGCGTTCCGGTATCACAGGCTGATATTGCAGGCTGCAATTTAACGGACAAACTCAAAACGGCGTTGAGCGCGATGCGTTCAACGCCGTTTTTGCAGTGCGGAGATTGCGCGAGAGTAGAGAACGCCGAGTGACGTCCACGCCCACTCATGTAATTGAAAAAACGCACCTGCGGGCGCGGGATGTGCCTTACAGGTGCGTTTTAGGACGAACAAATTCTTGGTGAAGCTCGCTCTCCGGTGAATTATTACTTTACAAGTCTCGCGCGGACGATCTTGCAGTCGCGCGGCGGTACCTTGACTCTTACGAAGTCAGTGAATTCCTCCTCCTCGCCGGTGAAGAGATCCTTCATGACAATGCGGCGCTGTGCGGCTTCGGGAATACCGAGGTCGTGCGGAATGAAGCCCATCTCACGCTCATCCTCATTTACGTTAAGGAAGAGGACGGCAAACTCGCCGTTTGAGAGCAGCTTGCAGAAGACATTCGAGTTGTCAAAGCCGGTCCTTGTGAAGCCGATCGGGAAGGCGGGACGACCCTCGGGGTCGCGGTCGATTGCGATAAGCTCGCGGTTGCAGAGCAGGTCGCGGTACTTGTCGGAAACATTGCGTACATCGCAGCCGAGAATGAGCGGTGACGAGAACATGCACCATACGCAGAACTGCATGCGGTAAGTTCCCTCCGTTCCAAAATCATTTCCAGCTGCAACGTTGCCTGCGCCCTCCATGCCGACTGTCATCATGTCAAGGTCGTTTTGGCAGCCGGGAGCAGAGCTTCCGAGCTTCGGAAACTGTGAACGGTAGATCTCGGTAAATGACTTGATATTATCGGCGATATCTCCGGTCGAGCGGTAGGTGTGTGCGCCTGTCGAGCGTATCCACGACCAAACGTCGTCACAGCCCCAGTTGCACGCGGCAAAGAGAATGTCGCGTCCGCTGTTGCGGAGAGCGACGCTCATGCGTCTGTAGAACAGCTCGCCCGGCAGAAGCTCGGGACGGAGGCAGTAGTCGTACTTGAGGTAGTCAATGCCCCACTCGGCAAAGGTCTTGGCGTCGAGGAATTCGTAATCGAAGCTTCCCATCTTAACGCCGCAGGTGCGAAGTCCCGCACAGCTGTAGATACCCATCTTCAGACCCTTGGAATGAACGTAATCGATAACGGGACGCAGACCGTTCGGGAACTTTCCGGGGCGCTCGATCATGCGGTGCGTCTCGAGGTCGCGGTACTCCATGTTCCAGTGGTCGTCGATAATGATGTATTCATAGCCCGCGTCCTTAAAGCCGCGGTCGACGAAGGCGTCGGCGATCTCACGGAGAGTGTGGTCGTAGAAGCACTCACCGAATGTGTTCCATGTGTTAAAGCCCATAGGCGGTGTTTTCTTTATCATGACAAGTACCTTTACCTTTCCGTAAGTTCCATAAGATACATCGATGCGCTGTGTGCGGGCAGCGTTTCTTCAATGCCGTCTGTGAACGTTATGCTGTCGCCGCCGAATAGCCTTGTTGCGACAGCGGCAAGACCTGCATTCCACGTAAGACCGAAGTCGTAGGTCGAGAATGCGAAGCGACGGAGCTCGTCGGAGCTATTGACGAAGGCGATGGCGTATCTGTTGCTTTCGAGTGCCTTAACATATACGCCCTCGGAGAGGCAGCGCGCGGGACGAACCTCTCTGTCGCGTGCGACCTTGATTATATCGCTGTTGAGAAGCACAGACAGCTGCTCCTCTGTGATGTATCTGACATCACAGTCGACGATAACGGGCGAGGACATAGCTGCCGCCGTGATGAGCTGTGCGCGAAGTCTTTCCGTGTCGCAAACGGAAATATCTCCGCAGGACTCAAAGCAGAAGTCTGCGCTGTAGCCGGCAGTGGCGAGCGAAAGCTCGCAGGCTGTAGCGGCATTGTCAAACGTGCGGAGGCAATAAGAGTTTATGCCCGCGGAGGCTGCCATGGTGTGGATATCCTCGCAGGCATAAACTGCGTAGAATATGGGGTGACTTGCGGTGCGGATCGCCATGCCGAGGCGGCGAAGCGGCGTCTCAAGCTCGGCGCGCGCGGGAAGGTGTGTCATGTCGACTGCAATATAGTCGACGCCCGCGTTGTCGAAGTATTCGACATCCGCCCACTCACGGTCGAAAATACCGGGACGGTCGGACGAGCTGCGTGAGCCGAGCGTCGTTACGACGCCGAGCTTCAGTCCCATGGAGTGAAGCTGCTCGGAAATTCCCGAAAGTGTGCTCGGGAAGCGGTCTGTATCGCACTCGAGGCTGTCGGTCTTGAGGCATCTGCGGCTTTTGCACCAGGTATCGGGGATGATAATGTACTCATATCCCGCGTCGCGCAGTCCGCACTTGACGATCTTGTCGGCGCACTCGCGAATGTCGACCTCGGTGAGCTTTTCTCCGAGTGAACGAGCGAGGCTTATGCCGAGCGGCGGTAAGCTGTGGTTCATAATTACTGTTCCTTTCTGTTGTAAGCGGCATCGAGCAGAAAACGAGATAGCTCGACGAGCTTGTGGTCGGGGGAAGAATTGAGGATTTCGACGTGCCGGCTGTCGCGGCGGGAGCGTGAGAGGCCTGCCGCCTCGAGACGGTGAAGCGTCTCAAGCGCCGTGCCGTGAGCACCGTCGAATATTTGAACGCTCTCACTCGGCGAGTGCGTTCCGATAACGCGCGCTATGGCGTCGCGCGCGTGTATAAAATGCGTGCAGCCGAGAACGGCGGCATCGATTTTTCGCTGTCCTATAAACGGGTCGAGTATTCCCGTGAGGAGCGCGTCCATCTCGTCGCCGTCGGTGACACCGCGCTCGACGAGCTCAACGAGCCCGTGACACGGGACATCGATGAATTCGGCGTGCTCGCTGTAGGTATCGATGAGACGGCGCAGGCGGCTTTCGCGAATCGTAAGCGGTGTTGCCATAACGAGCACCGTCGGAGTCGGCGCAGACAGCGCTGCGGGCTTTACCGCAGGCTCCATTCCGATTATCGGAATGGAAGGGTAAGTCTCACGCAGAAAGCCTACAGCGGCACTTGTGGCGGTGTTGCAGGCAATGACTATCGCCTTGGCTCCCATGCCCAGCAGACGCCGAACGACACTGTGCGCGCATTCACGCACCTCACAGACGTCCTTTTCACCGTAGGGCGCGTTGGCGGAGTCGCCGAGGTATATGAAGTCCTCGCTCGGCATTACGCGCAAAAGCTCCGCGAGCACCCCGATGCCTCCGACTCCCGAATCAAATACGCCGATAGGAGCATTTTTCGAAAGCTCAGACATCGGCGCCGCCGTCACGGTTGAAATCGAAGGAGCAGTGTCTCAGAAATTCGCGCGCCATGAGCAGGGCTCCCATTCTGTTGGGGTGAACGCGGTCCCACGCGATGAAGGTAGAATGCTTGAATTTGAAATATCTGTCGTACATCGCCTGGAAGTCGATAAACTCAGCGCCGTGGCGCTCGGCAAGGCGGCGGCAGATCGCGCCGTATTCGTCCATGCGTGCGCGCATGGGGTCGGCGGGATTCGGCTCCATGTAATACGGCGTGAGCACGAACACGCCCTTCAGCTTTCCGTTCTTTGCCTTTTCGTCGAGGGCGGAGAGCATTTTCTCCATGTTATCCTCATACTCGTCGGGCATTACCTGCGCGTCGCGCATTGCCGGCGTGTCGAACTGTCTCCATACGTCGTTTATTCCGATGCATATCGAGACCCAGTCGGGCTCAAGCGCGAGCACGTCGCGCTCAAAGCGCGCAAGAAGGTCGCGGCTCGTGTGTCCGCCGATACCGGAATTGGTAACGCGTATATTGAGCTCGGGGTACGCTACCGTAAGAAGGTTTTCCACCTCGCGAACGTAGCCATTGCCGAGATTGTCGAAAAGTCCCTCGCCGACGGGACATGTGCTTCCCATATCGGTCACGGAGTCTCCCGCGAAGACTATTCTGTCGTAATTTTCAAATATCATTTCAAGGTCCTCTCTGAAAATAAGTATTTACGCCTCGCTTGAGGTATATCTTTCCATGTAGAACAGGTATTGCTGGGCAAGCCCCGCAGCGCGACCGAAGCGCGTGTGGTCGAGCTGCCCCGCGAAATGGCGGAGCACGACCTTCTTCATCCACGTGTCAACGGGAAATGCCTCCATGTAGCCGAGTCCGAACAAAAGCGTGCAGTCCGCGACCTTCGGACCGACTCCGCGAACTGTCATCAGCGCCGCCTTTGCCTCTTTGTAATCTCCGAGAGCGCAGAGTGCGTCAAGCTCGAGCTCGCCCGAGGCGACACGACGCGCGGCGTCTGCAATGTACGCGGCGCGAAAGCCCGTCTTCAGCTCAAAGAGCTTTTCCTCGCCTGCTGCGGCAAGAGCGTCGGGAGTCGGGAAGGAATACGCGTCCGTCTCGCCGATTTTCTCGCCGAATGTGCGGCAAAGTGAGGAAATTATCTTTTTTATGCGCGGAATGTTGTTGTTTTGTGATATAATAAAGGAGCAAAGAGCTTCCCACGGCTCCTGACGCAGTATGCGAATGCCGCGCGAGAGCTCGACGGCGCGTTCCATGACAGCGCGGTCGTCTCCGTCGAGGGCGCCGGCTATCATGCCGTTAAGGCTTGCGTAGTCCTCGTCGAGCGCGAGATAATGCTCCCAAATATTGCGGTAGCCCTCAGCCGTGGAGCCCGTTATGACAAGCTCATCTCCCGCCATGCCGAAGGAAACGTATTTTCCGAGCGCGACGCCTCCGACCTCGCAGTCGAGCTCGCTGTCGCTTATCGCATCAAAGCGAAAGCACTGACCGCAGTCGAAGCTCTTAAATACGGAAAAATCTTCGAGCCCGGCGACGCGGACGCAGGGCAGAGAATTTCTCTCTCCCTCAAAGCTGATGTGCGGCTTGTTCAAGCTATCATACCTCCCGCATTCTTCTGCACCTATTTTATCACAAATCTTGCGCCGTGTAAAGAATTCTTTTACCGAAAGGACAAAATATATGGAACAGATCTATACAATACCCGTAAACGAGGCCTTCGAGACCTCAGCAGCGGACAGTGAAAACGGGGTACATGTGTGCCCGTTTTGCCGACTTTATAAAAAGCTCGAGCGTGACGAGACGGAGCTTATCCTCGGTGCATCCATGATGGAGCCCGATGTCAGAATAAAAACAAACGAGTCCGGCTTCTGCCGCGAGCATCTGTCGCAGCTGTTCTCGATGGGAAAGCGACTGCCGCTCACACTGATGCTTGAAAGCCACCTCGGATACATCTCCGAGCAGATGAAGCAGGGAATGTTCCCCGCGCGCTCGGGAGCGGCTGCGTCGAAAAAGCTGAAGGCTGTAAACGATGGCTGCTATATCTGCGACAGGATCGAGCACAATTTTTCAATGATGACAGAGGCTGCGGCTCTTCTCTGGCAGAGCGACTCCGCCTTCCGCGACAAGTGCAGCCGTCAGCATCACTTCTGCCTTGAGCACTTTGCGCGATTTCTTGCCGCAGCAGAGCAGAGGCTGTCGAAGAAGGAATTCGCCGAGTTCTACCGCACAGTGGGGGCTGCTGAGGGCGAATATCTTGCTTCGCTCAAGGACGATGTGGAAAGGTTCTGCCGTAAATTTGATTACAGATATGCCGACGAGCCGTGGGAGGGAGCCAAGGACGCACCGGAAAGATGCGCCGCCTTCCTGTCCGGAGACAAGGTTGAGGAAAAGTGAGCGTGGTGACGCAATTCTCTGAGAAAGGAAACACGAGTCTATGGAAAAGCTTATGATGCTGGCAACAGCGGCATCCTATTACGACGGTCCCTTCGGAGGAAAGGACGGGTGGATCGCCGCGGGAATGGGGTTTATTTACATAACGGGCGACGGCTCGCTGATAGTTGTTGACGGCGGTAATGTAGAGGACGGCGAGATGCTTGTAGATACACTTACGTCTTTGTCGGACGGGGAGAGAGCGAGAGTCAGCCTGTGGGTGCTCACGCACCCCCACATCGACCATTACGGCGCACTGAAAACGGTCACGGAAAGCGACAGCCTTGCCTCGCGCGTGGCGGTTGACAGGATAATGTGCCGCTTTCCCGAGCAGCTTGCCTCGCTTGACCGTCATGAGCAGTTCATTCGCAATGCATGCGCTATGCTGAAAGCGGCGCTTGCGGCAACGGGGGCTGTGCTCGTCGAGCCCGACGCAGGCTTTGAGCTTTCCGTAGGAACGGCAAAACTGCACGTGCTCTCCGTGCCTCAGATACCGAATTCGTACACGGGACCGAACTCCCTTTCGCTGATTTTCTCGATAGACGGAGAGGGCGAGCGGGTTCTCTTTACCGGAGACGCGACGCGCGAGCGCCTTGCCGAGGCGACAAAAAGGTGCCGTGCGCTCCTAAAGAGCGATATATTGCAGATACCGCATCACGGGCTGTGCGATTCGGGGGACATTGATTTCTATGCTGCGGTCGGAGCGCACACGCTCCTTGTGCCAATATGCCGCTCCGGCGAGCGCTCAATGAAGAGCGGCTACTATAAGGACGCGACAGCGCCCGAGCTTTACGCCGAGGCTCACGCGCAGCATATTTACCGAGCATACGAGGGAAATGTGACACTTACGCTGTAAAAAAGCAGCTCCCCGGGTGCTTTTGCACCCCGGGAGCTGCTGTTGAACGATTGTGAGGGTCAACCAATTGTATCGATTTCGAATTCATCCTTGCGAACTCCGCAGACAGGACACTCGAAATCTTCATCAAGCTCGTCCCACGGCGTGCCGGGCTCGATTCCGTTATCAACGTCGCCGAGTTCCTCATCATAGGTGTATCCGCAAATTATGCAAACGTATCTCATTAAAGCTCAACCCTCCCTCTTTTTTTGATATGTCAAGTAGCGAGAAACAATCTCTTGCGGGGGATATTATAGCATATAGTATGCGTGTATGCAATAAGTAGAGGCGAAAAAGTTTGCGTAGGTCGCAAAAAATCGTTTTTTTCTCACTTTCGGGTACTGTTTATCACACGATTTTCACCCGTTTGACATATTCAACAATCAAATGTACAAAAAACAAAAAACGATTTGTGTAATTTGCGGCGTTGACAAAAGCGCGTTTTTGATGTATAATATATAAGCAGTCGGGAGCAAGCCCCGACAAAAACAAATAGTTGGTGTTATTGACGCAGAGGGTCCACCTGTTCCCATTCCGAACACAGAAGTT
>CAYNHY010000081.1:0-8461 GCA_964397225.1 uncultured Ruminococcus sp. | reverse complement strand
TTCTCAGCTTGTGAACAACGGGCAGCGCATGAACCCCGCACGTTATCCCAATAAGAGCACCATGGGCTATGACGAGACTTATCTCAGTGACCCCGTTGACCCTTATGACGGAGTTTGCGGTGTCAAGCTGACATACCCCTATGTTCAGACAAGATTTAAGAATTACCACACCTTCGAGGGCACGGAGCTCATCGGCTACCTCGCGCAGCCCTACATGTGCAATGTTCAGCAGATGTCCGGCTTCGACCCCGAGACCAATGTCATAACCTTCACCGAGTGGCCCTTCCAGGGTACCGGAAACTATACGAACCAGACGACCTTCTTCTCGAATATTTCCGAGGAGCTTGACAACATTTACGAGTACTGGGTAGATACTGACGGCAAGACGCTGTACGTCTTCGAGCCGGATACGGATTATGTGCTTACGACGCGCGGCAACTACATTACCACCTCGGCTGATTACGTAAGCTTTGTCGGCTTCGAGTTCCGCGGCTCGTCTGACGGCTTTTTCGACATTGATGCAGACCACGTAACGGTAAAGCTCTGTGATATGTACGTCGCTGCGGGTAAGTTTGCCGTTATGGCAACAGGTCGCGCGATCACGGTCAGCGAGTGTGAGCTGTCGTACCTTGCGGGCGGCGGAATATTCCTCGAGGATTCGCTCGAGGCTATCAACAACGTTATTCCCTGTGAGAGCGTCATCGACAACAACTCGATTCACGACTTTGAGCTCCGCTACAAGGTCTACCTCCCCGCTGTCAGACTCTACAACACCGTCGGTGCAGTTGTTTCTCACAATGAGCTTTACAACGCATCGCACAGCGCAGTTATCCTCGCTCATGCGGCAGAGGGCAATGCTTACATGCCCGACAAGGCAGGCGGACGCGGTATCGACAACATTATCGAGTACAACGTATTCATGAATCTCCTGCAGCATTCCGGCGACTGCGGCGCAATCTATTCCGACCGCTCCGTATCGAACCGCGACAATATTGTCAGATACAATATCTTCTCGAGTATAGCGAGCGGCAGCGGCGCGCAGATGGGTATCTATTACGGTGACGCACTCTCCGGTCAGCAGATATACGGCAATGTTTTCTATGACGCGGGAACCGAGGGCATACGTGCCGACGGACGTGATAACACAATCTGTGACAACTTATTCATAAGAAAAAAATCCCACCCTGAGGCCTGCCAGTCGCTCTTTATAAAGGCAAAGTACCGCGGAATGTACCTCGGCGGCGGAAACCCGAGCCTTGACAACATGAGCAAGTGGACATGGCCGACCTACTATAACAGCTTCAGCGAGATCCCCGCTGTGGGGACCGAGGCTCGCAAGATATGGGAGCAGCGCTGGCCGACGCTTGTGAAGATGAAGGTTGATATGTCACGTGCCGAGGAGCTTGTCGACGATATTGACTTTATCATCAACCCGTCGTATAATGTAATAAAGAACAACTATACATTTACTGTCGACGTAGGACACAATATAGACGAGGATGTATATCTCTTCAGCACGCTTGAGAATAACCTTGAGTTCTCACAGGACGAAAATCCGCTCTTCACAAATCCCGCTCGCGGCGATTACAGCATAAGAGAGGACGCGGACTTCTTCAAGATCCCCTTCTACAATATCGGCAGATATTAAGACACACCACGGCGGCTCGCGCGAGCCGCCGTGAGCTTTTTTTTACCCTGATGTAAAAATTTCAACAATCCCATTGTATTTTTTTGAAAAATACAGTAAAATATAAGGTGTGCTCCCCATGAGTACACAGAGACGCGAAAGGAGTCTGCTTTAATGGCAATTATCAGACATATACCGAATATCATAACCTCTCTGCGTATCGTCGGGACAGCGGCAATCGTGTTTATCAGGCCCCTGTCGAAAGGCTTTTATCTGCTGTATTTTTTAACGGGTCTCACTGATGTTCTTGACGGCTTTATAGCGAGAAGACTGCACATTTCAAGCGAATTCGGCTCGAAGCTGGACAGTGTCGCGGATATGCTCTTTTACGCTGTGATGCTGATCTCCGTATTTCCGGTGCTGTGGGAGCTTTTGCCCGCGGGAATATGGGGACTGCTCTGCATAGTGCTTGTCGTGAGAGGCCTTTCATATATTACGGCGGCGGTAAAGTATCACCGCTTCGCCTCGACCCACACCTGGCTCAACAAGCTGACGGGAGTTGCGGTGTTTTCGATACCGTTCGTGCTGCTTTTGCCGTGCGATATTTTCCTGTGCTGGGTGATATGCTCGATAAGCGCCGCAGCGTCTGCGGAGGAGCTTATAATCCACCTTGTGTCGAAAAGCTACGACCCGAACACAAAGAGCATCCTTGACCTGAACGGCGGCTCGTTCAGTACTCGTATATTCAGCCTTATCGGACATTCCGCCGGGGCTCGTGAGGATAACAAATAAACTTCTTAAGGAGGCAAAAATGAACGAAGAGGAACGCAAGACAAATGTCGAAAACGGTGCAGGCGAAAGTGTCGAGCTCGAGGGCGAGTCGAACGCCGCGCGCAGGCTCCGCCTTATGGGAATTACAGCCGAGGAGGAGAAAAAGGAGGAGCTGCCGAAAAAGCGCAGTCTCAAGTCCTTCCTTGAAAACTTCTGGTACCACTACAAATTCGCGACGATCGCGATAATTGCGGCAGTAGCCGTTATCGGTGTCGGCGTACATCAGCTTGCATCGCGTGTCGAGCCCGATATCTACATAATGCTCTCGGGTCCCTTCTTTTACGAGAACACCGAGCCGTTGATGCGCATATTCGCCGAAGCTATGGACGAGGATTGCAACGGAGACGGCGAGAAGATCGTCAATATTCTTCATACTGTGCGCTACAACGAGGAGCAGATAGCATTTCTCGAGGCGGAGGCTGAAAAGGTCGGCGAGAAATTCGAATTCGACCGTGCCTTCAACTCACAGGAGTATGAGAGATTCCAAAACGAGATAATGGTCGGAGAGTCGCAGATCTGCATTATGGACTCCTCGCTTTACGCTGAGGTTGGCGACGGCATCTTCATGCCGCTTGAGGACGCACTCGGATATGTGCCCGAGGAGGCAGCCGACGACTGCGCGGTATACCTCAAGGAGACAAAATTCGCGAAGTACTACAGCGCCTTCAACCGCCTGCCCGATGACACGGTAATTGCGATAAGAAGCGAGACTGCGGCACAGAAGCTCAAGGGAAAGAAGGCGGAGAAGTCGCACCGCGACCACCTTGCGCTCTTTAAGAACATAATCGGCTTCGAGTATCCCGACGGATATACGGAATAAGCACCGCGCAGCCGCAAGCTGCTCTCAAAAGCATGAAGGACGGGCAATACCGCGGTGTATTGCCCGTCCTTTTTCAGTGCACGGCACAATGTGCCCGCCACGTAAACAAAACTTAAACATTCATGTGGTATAATTTATTCGAATAAATGCAAAGCCCGGAGGTGCAGCTATGTTTAAGCTTCTTGTCGTCGAGGACGACCGCGAACTCAATTATACGGTGTGCTCGTTTTTGAAAAGAGCGGGCTATGATACGGTCGGCTGCTACGACGCGGACGCGGCATACGACGCGCTGTGCGACGGCGTTTTCGACCTTGTGATCTCCGACATTATGATGCCGGGAAGCGACGGCTTCGAGCTTGCGCGGAGCATTCGAGAGGACAACTCCGGGCTGCCGATACTGTTTATGACGGCAAGGGACGATATCGCCTCGAAGCAGAAGGGCTACCGCCTCGGAATTGATGACTACATGGTCAAGCCTATCGACCTTGATGAGCTGCTGCTTCGCGTCGAGGCTCTGCTGCGCCGTGCGGGGATCGCCTCGAGCCGCCGCCTTGAGATAGGTCGCTTTACAATGGACGCCGATGAGCACACGGCATACCTCGGAGATGAGGAGATACCGCTGACCACCCGCGAATTCGGAATACTTTATAAGCTTCTCAGCTACCCGAAGCGCACCTTCACTCGGTTGCAGCTTATGGACGAGTTCTGGGATGCGGATACGGAGAGCGCTCCGCGCGCGGTCGATGTCTACATGACAAAGCTCCGCGCGAAGCTTGCCGATTGTGACGAGCTTGAAATAAAGACTGTCCACGGTCTCGGCTATAAGGCGGTAATAAAGTGAAAAAAGGACAGCTTTTCGGCACGGTACTGAAGTGGTTGTACCGATATTTCTTATTTTTTCTCGTCGCGGCGTTTGTCGTCACCTGCTGCATGACGCTGTTCGTATCGACGCTCACCGAGGCTCTTGAAATACCGCTCACCGACGCCAACATGGGACGCGCGGCGAAGCTGACGCTTGCCAACGTGTTTCTCATTTCGCTGATATTTACGGCAGTGGACGGGCTGCGCCGCCGCTTTCTCCTTCGCCGACCGATAAGGAGAATATCGGACGCGGCGGAGAGGCTGATGCGCGGAGATTTCACGGCACGCGTTCCGAAGGGCTCGGCGCTTTTTTCGGACGACAGCTTCGACGCGATAGCCGGCAGCTTCAATAAGCTCGCGCAGGAGCTCGGCGGTGTGGAAACGCTGAGATGCGATTTTATCGCCAATGTGTCGCACGAGATGAAGACTCCGCTCGCCGTAATACAAAATTACGGCAGGCTGCTGCAAAGCGAGGACCTCAGCGAGAGTGAGAGAGTCGAATATGCACGCGGCGTGACGGACGGCGCCGGGCGCATGGCTGACATGCTCACAAGCATACTGAAGCTGAATCGGCTTGAGAATCAGCAGATATATCCGAACTTCACCGAATTCGACCTCGGTGAGCAGCTTTGCGAATGTGCTATCGCCTTTGAGAGAGTCTGGGAGGAGAAGGATATCGAGCTTGAATGCGAGCTCGACGAGAGCGTTACGGTCAGTGCCGATGCAGAGCTTCTTTGCCTTGTGTGGAACAATCTGCTTTCCAATGCCTTTAAGTTTACGCCGAACGGCGGCAGGGTAGGGCTTTCAATGCACTCCGACGGCGAGACGGTCAGCGTTTGCGTGTCGGACACCGGCTGCGGAATGAGTGCCGACGTCGGCGCGCATATATTTGAGAAATTTTATCAGGGCGACACATCGCACGCCTCTGAGGGAAACGGGCTCGGACTTGCGCTCGTGAAGCGTGTGGTCGATATTATGCACGGAGAGATTTCCGTTGAGAGCACCGTGGGTCATGGCTCGTGCTTTACCGTCAGGATCAAGCTGTGTCCGTGAGGCAAGGAGGAGTGAAATTGAAGCTTAGGCGAGTGCTATGTCACATTTTGTTTCCGCCGATTGCCGTAATGGCGGCAGCCGTGCCGACAGCTGCGGTATTTCTCGTATGGGCGATGCTCAACATGAGCTCCGCATCACCTGTTGCCGTAGCGTCGTATGTCACGGCATTCTATACGCTCGGAGTATGGTGTATGCGCCTTCCGACTCTTGTGGCAGCCGTAAAAAGCATTAAAAGCTCGAATAAATACATACGCATATGGCGTGAGAATACGCGCCTTCGAGTCGGGCTCTCACTGTCGGCGTCGCTATTGTGGAATCTCGCCTATTCGGCGTTGCAATTCGCGCTCGGCGTGTATTACCGCTCACTGTGGTATTTTTCGTTTGGCTTTTATTATGCGCTGCTTGCCGCGGTGAGGCTGTCTCTTACGCTTCATACGCGAAAATACGTAGCGTGCGAGCGAATGCGAGAAGAGCTTCGAAAATATCGCGCATGCGGCATTGCGCTGCTTGTGATGGAGCTCGCGCTGTCGGCTGTGATGCTCGTTACGATAAGCGGGCACCGCTCGGTCGCTCACCATGAGGTCGTTGTGATAGCAATGGCGGCATACACCTTCACGACCTTTACGCTTGCAATCGTGAATACCGTCAGATACAGAAAATACAACAGCCCAGTGTATTCGGCATCGAAGGTTATAAGCCTTGTTGCGGGCTGCGTGTCTCTCATTACGCTCGAGGATACAATGCTTGCCACATTTTCATCGGAAAACATGACCCCTCGTTCGCGAGTGCTGTTTCTGGCGCTGACGGGCGGGGCAGTCTCGCTGTTTTTGATACTTGCGGCGATACGCATGATAGTCGGCGCTGCCGATAAACTAAAACACTTACCCGTAAACGGAGAGAAAGATGGAGAATAAGGATAAATTCAGCTACACATATTCTGCGGGAGCGCAGGACGAAATTAAGGCGATAAGAAGCAAGTACACCTCGCCTGCCGAGGATAAGCTCGATTGCCTGCGCCGTATGGATGCAGCCGTGACACGCAAGGGGAATGCGATGTCAATTGCACTCGGTACTGCCGGAGCGCTGCTGCTCGGGCTCGGAATGAGCCTCGCAATGACCGACCTTGGCGAACGTCTCGGTCTTTCCGTGCTTCGCGCGGGAACGGCGGGGATTATCATCGGCATATGCGGAATCGTATTTGTCTGCGCGGCATATCCCGTGTACAAGGCGATGATTAAGCGCGAACGCGAAAGGATCGCCCCCGAGATACTTCGTCTGACAGACGAGCTGCTGAAATAAGGAATACCTCTGCCGACCGTTGCTCGACAGAGGTATTCTTAATTTACAGCAGTGCGACCGCGGCTGCCATGGCTCCGCGTATGCCGTGCGTTCGCCTGTGGGAGTGATATTTTTCCGACAGACAGAAGGTGCATTCGTCGGAGACATCCGTGTTTTGCGGAAGCACGCCCGCCGAGGCAAGCAGCTCAAGATTCATGCCGGTAAGGTCTGCGTGGAGCGAGCTGCCGAGCTCTTTGATGTGACGTGAGGCGAAATCAGTTCCGCGAGCTGCCTTCACCGTGTCGCGCATATCCTCACCGACCTCGAAGCAGCAAAAGCCGATGTGCGGACCGATGGCTGCACGAATATCCTCACGCGCGGCTCCGAGCGAGAGCAGCATATCGACGCCGCGTCCGACAATGTCCGCGACCGTTCCGCGCCAGCCGGCGTGCAGTACTGCCGCCACCGGAGACGTGCCGCCACGTGTGGCGCACATTATGATCGGTACGCAGTCGGCTGTGCGAACGAACGGGACAACACCGACAGCTTCTGTTACAAAGCCGTCGCAAGCCTCTCCCGCCTCGCGCAGAACACCCTCGCCGCAATTTGTGCGGTCAACAAGGCGCACACGAGAGGAATGTATCTGATGCGCGCAGAGAGTGTCCTCGGCGTTAAAGCCTCCGAGATATTTGGCGAAAAGGTGCGTATTTTGCACGAGCGTTTCGTCGCTGTCGCCCTGATTCGGTGCGAAATTCATGCTTTTTGTATGGTCGAGCGTGCTGACACCGCCGAGCCGTGTCGAAAAGGCGTGAACGACTCCCGACAGCTCGAGCACTGTGGAGCGGGTAACGTAGCCGTCGTTATAAAACATTGCGCTGTCCTTTCGAAAATAATGCAGACTGCCGCCGCTTCCCGCAAGCTTTGCGAGAGACGGCGGCAGAGTCATTTGATATTACTTGAGTGTGATGATTCCGTCGTCCCACATCTCGGGCTTGTCGTAGCCGAGAAGGTTAACAACGGTTGCGGCAACGGCGGAAAGACCAAAGCTTCCGTCGTCCTCGCGAACGGTGTAGGTGTCGCCTGCTACATTGTCATAAATAATGCAGGGGACGCGGTTCAGCGTGTGGCTTGTCTTTGCCTTGAGCGAGCCGTCCTTGTTGTGCTTGAGCGAGCCTGTCTTCTTGTCGGTCTCAGCCATCTCGTCGGCATTACCGTGGTCGGCTGTGAAAATAGCAATAGCGCCGACTCGGTCTACAGCCTTGAGAATGCGTCCGATCTGAAGGTCGAGCGCCTCCATGGAGCAAACGGTAGCCTCGAGGCTGCCGGTGTGACCGACCATGTCTCCGTTCGGGAAGTTGACGCGGAGGCAGTCGTACTTGCCGCTCTCAAGAGCCTCAATGAGAAGGTCTGTGATCTCGGCACACTTCATCCACGGTCTCTGCTCGAAGGGAACGATATCGGAGGAAACCTCAACGTATGTCTCGAGCTCGTCGGAGAACTTGCCGCTGCGGTTTCCGTTCCAGAAATATGTTACGTGGCCGTACTTCTGTGTCTCGGAGATCGCATACTGACTGATGCCGGTGTCTGCAAGGTACTCGCCCATGGTATTTGTGATCTCCGGAGGAGATACGAGGTATCTTGAAGGAATATGGAGGTCGCCGTCATACTCGAGCATGCCTGCGTAGAGTACGTTCGGAACGCGAACGCGATCGAACTTGTCAAAGTCCTCGCCGCCCTCGAAGGTGCGGGAGATCTCGATGGCGCGGTCGCCGCGGAAGTTATAGAAAATTACGCTGTCGCCGTCCTCGATCGTTCCGACGGGGCGTCCGCCCTCGGCGATAACGAACGGGGGCAGATCCTGGTCGATGACGCCGCTTTCGGCTCTGTAGGTCTTGATCGCATCTGCGGCACTTGAGAAGGCGCGACCCTCGCCGAGCACGTGAGTCTTCCAGCCGAGCTCGACCATGCTCCAGTTAGCCTCGTAGCGGTCC
>CAYNHY010000080.1:0-8582 GCA_964397225.1 uncultured Ruminococcus sp. | reverse complement strand
CGTTTCCGCACACGCGGAGCTCGGCTGGATACTCGACTGCTATACCATGTTCGGCGAGCTTTCGCGTATGACACAGTTTAAGGATAAATCTCAGAAAAACGCCGACAATATCAACGCCGGTCTTTTCACGTACCCCACGCTCATGGTGGCTGATATTTTACTTTATCAGACCGAGGTCGTGCCGATAGGCTCCGACCAGAAGCAGCACCTCGAGCTGACGCGCGACGTTGCCGCGAGATTTAATGCAATCTACGGCGATACATTCGTCATCCCCGAGCCCTATATTCCGCAGAATGCGGCACGTATTATGTCGCTTGCCGAGCCGACGAAGAAAATGTCGAAGTCCGATGAGAACGAAAACGCGGTCATCCGCATACTTGACCCGAAGGATGTCATCATCCGTAAGTTCAAGCGCGCCGTGACCGACTCCGACAGCGAGGTTCGCCGCGCCGAGGGCAAGGACGGAATATCGAACCTTATGACGATCTACTCCGCGTTCACCGGCAAGAGCGATGAGGAGATAGAGCGCGAGTTTGCCGGACGCGGCTACGGAGATTTTAAGCTTGCCGTCGGCGAGGCGTGTGCCGATGCACTGTCTCCCGTAAGAGATGAATTCGCACGCCTTTCGGCAGACAAGGCTTACCTTGAGAGCGTAATGCTCGCCGGCGCCGAGGACGCTGCGAGAAGTGCCGCAAGAACAATGTCGAAGGTCAGACGCAAGGTAGGCTTTACCGAGCTTCCGCGCAGATGAGACACGAGCTGATACTCGACCGCATTGAGGAGTGTATGGCTGTGCTCACCGATAAGTCCGGCTGTGTCCTCGAGTGTGACGCCGCACTTCTTCCATCGGACACTCGCGAGGGCGGCGCACTGTACGGTATGCTTGACGATGCGGGAAATATCACAGCGCTCGAGACGCGCGCAGTGCCCGACTGTGAGAGAAACCAAAGGAGACTTTCGAGCCTCTTTGCGAAAAATCCGAAAAATCATAAAAGCGAAAAATAACGAAAGGTATTATAGATCATGAAAACAAAGGCAGTAAGACTTTACGGAAAAATGGATCTCCGTACCGAGGAATTCGAGCTTCCCGAGATAGCCGACGACGAGATACTCGCCTGCGTCGTTTCGGACAGCATCTGCATGTCGTCGTATAAGGCGGCGTCTCAGGGCTCCGCTCATAAGAGAGTACCCGACGACGTTGCGGAAAACCCTGTAATTATCGGTCACGAATTCTGTGGAAAGCTTGTGAAGGTCGGCGCAAAGTGGGCGGACAGCTTCAAGGAGGGCGATAAGTTCGTAATTCAGCCTGCGCTCAACTATAAGGGCAGCCTTGCAGCTCCCGGATATTCCTACCGCTATGTCGGCGGAGCCGCGACCTATGTTATAATGCCGAACGAGGTAATGGAGTGTGGCTGCCTTCTCCCGTATGACGGCGACGCGTATTTCTATGGAAGCCTTGCTGAGCCAATGAGCTGCATTGTCGGCGGATATCACGCAAACTATCACATCAAGCCCGGCGTGTACGTTCACGAGATGGGCATCGTCGAGGGCGGCACCTGTGCAATTCTCGCAGGCGCGGGTCCGATGGGACTCGGAGCGGTCGATTATGCCGTTCACTGCGACAGACGTCCTTCGTTGCTCGTTGTTACCGATATAGACGACGCTCGCCTTGCAAGAGCGGCTGAGATCGTCAGCGTCGAGGAAGCGGAGCGCATGGGTGTAAAGCTTATGTATGTCAATACCGCGACTGTGGAGTCCCCCGTCGAATATCTCCGCTCGCTTACCGGCGGTGAGGGCTTTAACGACGTGTTTGTCTACGCTCCCGTAAAGAGCGTTGTCGAGCAGGGTGACGCGATCCTCGGACGCGACGGCTGTCTCAACTTCTTTGCAGGTCCGACAAACCCCGAGTTCTCCGCAATGTTTAACTTCTATAATGTTCACTACGGCGCAACACACATCGTCGGCACAAGCGGCGGAAACACAGACGATATGAAGGAATCCATCGCAATGATGGAGAAGGGCATGCTTGACCCCTCCGGTATGATTACTCACGTCGGCGGTCTTGATTCGTGCGCCGAGACAACTCTCGCGCTTCCCACCATCAAGGGCGCGAAGAAGCTTGTTTATACTCATGTTTCAATGCCGATGACGGCTATTGAGGACTTTGGTGCGGCGGCTGAGAAGAATGCCGGCACGCAGCTCGGCGAGCTTTTTGCCGATCTTGATAATATCTGTAAGGCAGCGGGCGGACTTTGGTGCCCCGCGGCGGAGGAAAGAATTCTCCGTGGAATCGAGCTTTAATAATGCACGGGAGAGTCGACGCTGCGCTTCGGCTCTTCCTCAGCGTTATCTTATTTTCGGTAAAATACCGAAAAGCATTGGAATAAAGCCCGCATAACGCGGTAAAACACTGTTATCCCACGTATTACCATATAAAATCTGAACAATTCATATTGAGAAAGGGTATCCAAATGAAAGACAGTATGTACGGCGAGCTCAGCGTGATCGGAATGAGAGGATGCGACAAATTTGTCAACCAGGTCGACTATTACCTCAAGGAGTGGCGCAGCCACGACACAGACGCAACCTTTGTTGTTGACGCGGATTGCCCCCGCTTCGGCTCCGGAGAGGCTAAGGGTCTCCTTCATCAATCAATGCGAGGACGTGACGTTTATATTATCTCCGACTGCTTCAACCACGGCGTAACATATAAGATGTTCGGTCAAGAGGTACCCATGAGTCCCGATGACCACTATCAGGATCTCAAGCGTGTTATTGCCGCCATCGGCGGTAAGGCTAACCGCATCACGGTCATTATGCCGATGCTTTACGAGGGACGTCAGCACAAAAGAAGCTCTCGTGAGTCTCTTGACTGCGCTCTTGCACTTCAGGAGCTCGTCAGCATGGGCGCAAGCAATATCATCACCTTCGACGCACATGACCCGCGCGTTCAGAACGCTATTCCGCTGACAGGCTTTGACAATATCCGTCCCACCTATCAGATGCTCAAGGCGCTGGTCAGAAATATTCCCGATATTTCGCTCGACCACGACGACACGGTTATCATCTCTCCCGATGAGGGCGCGATCTCCAGAACAATGTATTATGCCTCCGTTCTCGGTCTCGAGCTCGGTATGTTCTACAAGAGACGTAACTACTCCGTTATCATTGACGGCAAGAACCCCATCGAGGCACACGAGTATCTCGGACGCGATATCAAGGGCAAGGACGTTATCGTCATCGATGACATGATAGCCTCCGGAGACTCCATCATCGACGTTGCAAAGCAGCTCAAGGAGAAGGGTGCAAAGAGAATATTCTTCTTTGTCACCTTCGGCCTGTTCGTCAACGGCTTTGACGTATTTGACAAGGCATACAAGGACGGCATTTTCGACAAGTGCTTCACTACGAACCTTACATACCATCCTGACGGACTTATGGATCGCGAGTGGTATGCGGAGGTCAATATGTGCAAGTACGTCGCACTCCTTATCGATACACTCAATCAGAATAAATCCATCGGAACTCTTCTTAACCCCATCAAGAAGATACATTCCATCCTCGACGCACAGAACCGCAAGAGAGCTCTCGAGAAGGGCGAGCAGATCAAGATCGAGGATTAAGAAAGGCTTTTGTAATGCAGAAATTCAAATATGCGGCAGGCGCGCTTATTGCCGATGCCGTAAATAAGATCCGGAACAGCGCTGACGCTGCTGACGATGCCGACGCCGATAAGTACGCGGAAATGCTCGAGTATCCGCCGGACAGCGCAATGGGCGACCTTGCCTTTCCGTGCTTCAAGCTTAGCCGCGACCTTCGCTGCGCGCCGCCGAAGATAGCGGCACAGCTTGCCGAGGCACTTGCCGAGCACAACGACACCTTCGAGTCGATAGCTCCCGCGGGCGGATACCTTAATTTCAAGATATCGACAGACGCCTTTGAGGGCGTGCTTGCCGAGATAGAGGAGCAGGGCTCCTCCTACGGTTCTTCGGGAAGCGGAAAGGGAAAGACGGTCGTGCTCGACTATTCCTCTCCCAATACTTCAAAGCCCTTCCATATCGGTCACCTCGGAACCACCGTTATCGGTCATTGCCTGAAGCTTCTTCACGAGTTTGAGGGCTATAAGTGCATCGGCATAAATCACCTCGGCGACTGGGGCACGCAGAACGGAAAGCAGATCGTTGCCTTCAAGCGCTGGGGAAATAAGGAGCAGGTCGAGGAGAAGGGCTGCGACGGACTCGTTGAGCTTTACGTAAAGTTCCACGAGGAGGCGGAGCGCGATCCCTCTCTCAACGACGAGGCAAGAGCAGAGTTCAAGAAGCTTGAGCAGCACGATCCCGAGAATATCGCGCTGTGGAAGTGGTTCCTTGATATCAGCCTCAAGGAGTACAATATAACCTACAAGCAGCTCGGCATCACCTTCGACCATTACATGGGAGAGAGCTTTTACTCCGACAAGATGGACGCGCAGATCGACATCATGCGCGAAAAGGGTCTCTTGAAGCTCGACGACGGCGCATCTATTGTTGATCTCTCCGAATACGGCATGCCGCCTTGCCTAATTCTGAAGCGCGACGGCGCGTCTCTGTACCCCGCACGCGATATCGCGGCAGCTGTCTACAGAAAGAACAATTTCAGCTTCGATAAGTGCATCTATGTTACAAGCGCGGGTCAGAGCCTACATTTTGCACAGTGGTTCAAGGTCATGGAGCTCATGGGCTACGACTGGGTCAACGAGCTTGTCCACGTTCCCTACGGTACCGTCAGCATCGGCGGCGCAAAGCTTGCGACACGTACAGGAAACGTTGTGCTCTTGAAGGATCTTTTCCGTCAGTCGATAGAGAAGGTTCGCGAGATAATGGACGAGAAGAATCCCGACCTTGAGAACCGCGACGAGGTCGCGGAGGCTGTCGGCGTCGGCGCTATCGTATTCAATTATCTGTTCAACAACAGGATCAAGGATATGAGCTTCACCCTCGAATCAGCTCTCAGCTTTGAGGGAAGCACAGGTCCCTACGCGCAGTACACCTACGCGCGCACGTGCAGCATTCTTTCCCGTGCGAAGGAGGAGGGCACTGCCGCTCCGGCGCATGTCAGTGCCCCCGAGGAGCTTGACGTTCTCAGAACGCTCGCGAAATTCCCCGAGAGAGTTCGCGCGGCTATCGATGAGTACGAGCCCTCGAATATCACAAGATATATCATCGAGCTTTGCACAGCGTTCAATCGCTTCTACCACAATTGCCCGATAATGACAGCCGAGGACGCGTCCGTCCGCGCAGAGCGTCTGCGTATTACATCCGCTGTCAATACCGTGCTTGCCACGGCGCTTCATCTTATCTGCATGAAGACGCCCGAAAAAATCTGATTCACAAAGAGGAACTAACAAACCATGTCAGGACACAGCAAATGGAATAATATTAAAAACAAAAAGGCAAAGACCGACGCTCAGAAGGCAAAGGTATTTACCAAGATCGGTAAGGAGATTGCCATAGCCGTTCGCGAGGGCGGCGGAAATCCCGATACCAACCGCAAGCTCAAGGATCTCATTGCAAAGGCAAAGGCCTCGAACGTGCCGAATGACAACATCGAGCGTGCCATCAAGAAGGCGAGCGGTGCCGACGGCGTCGTATACGAGGAGATCTTCTACGAGGGCTACGGTCCGTCCGGAGTTGCTGTAATTGTCGAGACCGCGACCGACAACAGAAACAGAACAGCCTCCGACGTCCGTCACTACTTTGACAAGTACGGCGGAAACCTCGGTCAGTCCGGCTGCGTAAGCTATCTTTTCGAGGACAAGGGTGTTATCATCATTCTCAAGGATGACAGCGTCGACGAGGATGCGCTCATGGAGGCGGCTCTTGAGGCAGGTGCTGCCGACTTTGTCGCTGACGAGGAGGTATTCGAGATCTACACGGAAAGCTCCGACCTTGACGCTGTACGCGATGAGCTCGAGGCTGCCGGCTATACCATTGAGAGTGCCGACAAGGACAAGATCCCCTCGAACTACGTTGTTCTGGAGAGTGAGGACGATATCAAGAACATGAATCTTCTTATCGAGCACCTTGAGGACAGCGACGATGTGCAGAATATCTATCACAACTGGGAAAACTGCGACTGATTTAATAATTTTTCGGCGGGGGGAATTGACGGATCGTTTTCCTCCCGCCATTTAACATGAAGGGAGCGCGTACTATGAAATATGTATCTTTTCCCGGACTCGGCATTGAGCCGTTTTCAATGACTCGTGGCTTTAGCGTATTCGGACACGATATCGCGTGGTACGGCGTGATAATTTGCGCCGGCATTATCCTTGCCGTAACATATTCGATGCTCAGAGCGAAATTTACCGAGAAGATAAGCGTCGACGCCGTGTCCGACCTTGCCTTTTTTCTTGTCATATTCGGAATATGCGGCGCGCGACTGTACTACGTGATCTTCGAATTTGAAAATTACGTCGTCGCGGGGAAGGGCGTTTGGGGGAATATTCTCGGCACACTCAAGAACGCGGTAGCCGTGTGGAACGGCGGCCTTGCGATATACGGCGGAATAATCGCGGGCTTTATAACCGTCCTTTTGTTCTGTAAAATAAAGAAGATAAGTACGCTGAAGGTGCTCGACCTTGCCTCCCCCGCGGCAATGCTCGGTCAGCTCATCGGCAGATGGGGAAATTTCGTTAATGTCGAGGCATACGGCTCGGAGTGTACGCTCCCCTGGAGAATGGGTATCCATATTCCGAATGCCAAATTCGAAAATGCACCTCAGATGGACATGTGGATCAGTGAGACCTATGTTCACCCGACCTTCCTCTATGAATCACTATGGAACCTTTTGGGCTTCGCGGTGGCTAATATCATATACAGAAAAAAACGCTTCGACGGGCAGATATTCTTCTTCTACATCGGCTGGTACGGTTTCGGCAGAATGTTTATCGAGCAGCTGAGAACGGACAGCCTGTATATAGGAGGCACGGGAATTCGCGTGTCGCAGCTTGTGGCATTCGTTACCTTTGCCTTCGGCGCGACAATGTCTGTGTATATGAGTCTTCGTACACGCAGAGCTGTCGCGGCCGCCGGAGGTGCCTCTGCGTGCGTTGCCGGAGAAGCCGAGTGCAGTGAGACGTGCTCCGGCTGCGAGGTCAAAGCAGAGGACAGAGCCGCAGAGAATACAGAAAAAGAAACTGATACAAAAAACAACTGGAGAAGAAAATGGCGAAGCTGATTGACGGAAAGAAGATAGCCTCGGAGGTAAGAGCGGACATTAAAGCGCGCGCCGCCGAGTTTACAAAGCAGACGGGTGTTGTGCCGTGCCTTGCGGTAATTATCGTCGGAGACGACCCCGCCTCAAAGATATACGTAAGAAACAAGCACAAGGCATGCATCGAAGCGGGCTTCCGCTCGCTCACGATAGAGCTTCCCGCACAGACGACGACCGAGGAGCTTCTTGATAAGCTTTCGACGCTTGAGAGCGACAGCACGGTTCACGGAATTCTTGTGCAGCTGCCGCTTCCCGCACATATTGATGAAAAAGCGGTGCTCGAGCACCTTCCGCCCGAGAAGGACGTAGACGCCTTCCACAGAGCGAATGTCGGCAGGATCATGATTGGCGAGTACAGCTTTTTGCCTTGCACTCCCGCAGGCGTAATGAAGCTGCTTGAGCATGAGGGCATAGAGATCGCCGGACGACGCTGTGCTGTCGTCGGACGCAGCAATATCGTCGGCAAGCCGATGGCAATGCTGCTGCTTCACGCAAACGGAACAGTTACCATGTGCCACTCGAGAACACGCGACCTTGCCGATATCACGCGCCGCGCGGACATACTTGTCGCCGCTGTCGGAAAGCCCGAGTTTATCACGGCCGATATGGTAAAGGAGGGCGCTGTTGTCATCGACGTCGGAGTGAACCGCCTTGAGGACGGTCGACTTGTCGGAGATGTGGATTTCGCAGCCGTCGAGCCGAAGACGTCGGCGATAACGCCGGTTCCCGGCGGCGTCGGTCCGATGACCATTACAATGCTCCTTGAGAACACCCTTACCGCAGCAAAGAACGCGGCAAAAAGATAATTACGGCGAAGGCGATCAGCGCGACAGCAACAGAGTGCCCCTGTCCTTTTTTTGGACAGGGGCACGTTATACGGTCGGACTTGTATCACGTGACGGAGAAATATCATACCGAACATATACGAAAATACAAGCTGCCTGCGTCACGGCTTTTTTGCATGCAAGCTCGGTGATGCGGTGACGGTGTACGAAATATAAGCCGAAGAGCTTTAGGAGCGGCATTGCATTATGCTATGCCCGTTGCCGCATTACAGAGAGACAGGACGTTAATTTCGGCGCAAAGACTTGAAAAAAACACACAAAATTCAATATAGCACTTGCAAGTGGGACGAAAATATGATATACTAACATAGACCGACCGAGGGGTCGGCGCTTTGCGCGGGCTTGAGACCGTTGTAAAGCTTATTCTGCGGATGACCCGTGGAATAAGGCCATACCAGCCGGGGAAGTAGCGGTGCCCTGTACCTGAGATCCGCTGTAGCAGGGGTGGTATCCCGGAATGAGGGTCGGACTCGTGTGGTCTGC
>CAYNHY010000079.1:0-8604 GCA_964397225.1 uncultured Ruminococcus sp. | reverse complement strand
TGAAGCTTTTCTGCAAGAAGAGCGACACACCGATGCAGTACGTTCAGAAGTGGCTTCCTATCGTAGCCGCCTCTCAGTCCGTCAAGGGCAATCCCGAGGAGCGCGAATTCCTTCTGTCATGGTGCAACGTGGTAGATTACGAATAATTTAAGTTTTTTCGCAAAAAGCTATTGCAATCCGGCACAAAATATGGTATCATATAGCC
This sequence comes from uncultured Ruminococcus sp., assembly GCA_964397225.1. Taxonomy (GTDB): domain Bacteria; phylum Bacillota; class Clostridia; order Oscillospirales; family CAG-272; genus RUG11130. Next base: position 8,399 of record CAYNHY010000079.1, on the reverse strand, counting down.
TGTGTGTTACACAAAAACAGGACAGTCCTCTGCCAAGCTCAGCACGAATGTCCCGAAATCAAAGGAGGAGTCGAAAATGAACAAGATCGACGCTTTTGCAAGTGAGCAGCTCAAGGAGACCGTACCTCAGTTTAACATCGGTGATACGGTAAGAATCCACAACAAGATCAAGGAAGGTACAAGAGAGAGAATCCAGATGTTCGAGGGCACTGTTATCGCACGTCACGGCGGCGGTATCTCCGAGACATTCACGGTTCGCCGCGTAGCTTACGGCTGCGGTGTTGAGAAGACCTTCCCTCTTCACTCTCCTCACGTCGTTCAGGTTGACGTGATCAGACGCGGTAAGGTCAGACGCTCCAAGCTCTACTATCTCCGCGACAGAGTCGGTAAGAAGTCCAAGGTTAAGGAACTTATCTGAGTCAAATGACAAAAAAGCCTTCGCACATCGAAGGCTTTTTTTCTTGTTGCTGCAAAAATGAGGTCACGGCATATACTGTCGTGACCTCATTTTATATTACTTTACAAAATAGAATACGCTGCCGCGATCCATGCCGAGCGATGTCCACTTATTAAGAATATCAGTATTGTATCCGTAGAATATCCGTCGGCAGTCATATGCGTTCTCCGGACCGAATGCGTCGCGCCAGTCGACGTCGGAAAGCGTCATGAATATGTCCGACGCACCGTCTACGCCGCCGAACATAATATTGTTCCGCGTGATAACTCCATTGCTGTCGCCACGGAATATATACTGGCGTCCGTCGTACACCTTGCTGCTGTTCATGTCAAATACATTGTTCTCGATTATAAAGCGCTGATTGTCGAGCGCGTCAAGCGTCGACAGCGCTATAAAGCTTGAATATGTATATGGCACGCTGCCGCCGTAATACGTCTCGCGCTGTGCTCCGAAGCGCTTCTCGACATTCTCGTTCATAAAGTAGTTTCCGGAAACAGTAACGTTTGCGGTACGTTCCTCATGCGCGATATTCCATATCTCGACAGGTGAGTTCGAGTCCACAAACACGCAATCGGTGATGTAGAAGCCGTTGACATAGCTTACTTCACCCCAAAAAACCTGCGTGCTGCATGCGCCGTCATAGATCTGATAGAACAGGCAGTTATCGACCGTTACGTTATCGAGCGTGCCCCAGTTTTGAAAGCCGTTTCCGAGTCTTCCTGACGTAGCTGCGCCGCCGCGTCCGCCGACCCACTCGAAGGTGCAGTTCCGGATCGTGATATTCTTCGCCTCTGCGGTATAAATACCGCCTGTCGCACCGTAGGCTACGGTAATATTATCTACCGTTACGTCGTGTACGTCCATATCTATACCGAAAATATCACCGCTTTTTACGAGAATAAGCTTATCGTATACCTCTGCGGGATTACCCTTGTCGCAGTAAATGTATACAGAGCCGTCCGTGTAATCATGGAAGAACTCGAGATTATGCCTGATGACCGACGGATCACGGCATTCGACGGATTCGACCGTGAAGATCTCAAAGCCGTTCGACGCGATACCGAGATTCGGTGTCACTGAGCCCTCTGCGTAGGGGTCACCCGGAACATTCGGCGCGATCTTTACACCGAAGCCGACATTGCCCTCCTTGTCGTATACGACAACATTACCGATATCGTGGTAATCCAAGGTTCCGTTGTAGCCCGCCATCTGTTCGGAAAGCTTCCATACATTATCCCACTGAGTCGACTCCCAGTTCTTCGAGCCGTTGATATCGACGCAATTCGTGAGCATCGGCTTTGCGCCCTCTCCGTATGCACCGACGACTACATTCGAGGTCTGGAGGAAAAGCGTTCTGAAGCCGGAGCTGTTTGTAATAAACGGCCAGCCGCCGCCGTTTAAGGTGTTGTCCGTCGCGTTGTATACACCGCCGCGCTCAAAGAATACTCCGTCGCCCTCCTGGAGCTTCGGGATGGCGATTGAGGAGTTAAGTCTCTTGTAAAGCGCCTCAGGCGTTCTGAATGCAGTCTCGGGGCTGAGACCGTCGTTCTTATCGTTGCCGTTTTTTGACGAAATATAATATGCCGTGCCGGTAATATCGTCCGGCGTGATCTCGCTCTCGCATTCGAGAATTTCCTTACCGCGTGCCTTAAGCTCGTCTGTGTAATGTGTAACATCCTTCTCTGAGACCTCGCGAATATCCGCTGCGGGATATTCGTCCGTGCCTCCCTTAATGTACGACTCAGCAGAGTCTGCTGTGAACGCGCGAGCCTCGGATTCCGTTGCAAAGTAAGCAATATAAAGAAGCTCTGCCTCCCCGACCGTGTCCGCAAACGGGAAGAATGCTACACGCAGGTAGGTATTGTACAAAAGCCTGAGGTCGAGATTCTTGATCGTTGTCGTGCTTGCCGACTTAAACGGCTGCTCAGCGGTAAAATACGCATTTCGGTGAGCCCGTATCAGGTCTCCAAGCGCAAATACTGCTGTGGCATATCCGTTTTCACTGTCGGTTGCAAGGGGCTTTTGCGCGTCACTTGTGTACACCGGCGTCTCAAGCTTCATTGTAGGTGTCACAGTATCGGCGCTCTTGTAGCACACCTTGACATACTCGAGCGCGCCGCTCGTTACATCCGACTCACGAAGATTCATACCGACATACCATGGTGCGCTGTAATACTTATGCGGAACAAGCGAGAGCGTCGGCCACTCACCGTCCTCATTTAGACTCGAGTCGAAATTACTGTAGAAGGACTCAGGCGTGTTCATGATATCGTAAGCCGATACGACAGCCTTCGCCGCTTCAGCCTCGGTAAGCGTCATGTGAAGACGCATGAACATTGTCGCGCCCTCTGCGCGGCTCAATGTCTCGCGAGGGTTGAACCTACCGTGGTCGTCACCCTTGAAAATGCCGTAAAAGCTAAGCTTTTCGACGCTGTCTGCCGCCCATGAGCCGATCTTTTTATCGTCTTTATAGTCTCCCGGGAGCTCATCGACAAAATCAAGCAGCACACCGTCCGACTCAAGATAGCGCGAAAGCATTGTCGCCGCGTCCTGTCGGCTTATATTCTCGTCGGGACGGAAGGTGCCGTCCTCAAAGCCGTTTGCGACCTTGTTTTCGACAGCCCAGCCGATATAGCCTGCGTACCACTTTCCGCGCTTTACGTCGCTGAAGGCGTCGGTCTCTTTCTCCGTCGCCCGGCAAAGACGTCCGAGAACTGTCACAAACATTCCACGGGTCATCTTTCCGTCGGGCTCAAAGGTCGTCTTCGACGTGCCGTCCATAAGTCCGTTTTCGTAGGAATACGTGATTGCTTCCCTGTACCAGCTGCGCTTCAGATCCTTGAACGGAAGCGAAGTATCCGCTGCGGACGCCTTTGGAAGGGCGAGCGTTCCCGCAAGCAACAGCACGGCAAGCGCGCCCGACATGAGCTTATTGCTTTTTTTCATATGTTTTCCTTTCATCTGCCGTATCGGCAGTTATTAGCTTCCAAGGCACGCTCCGACGAGCATCACACGCGCTATCTGCTCTGCCGTGCGGGTAAGATTTCGCCGTGCAAGATCTGCATCCATTGCCCGCTCGAGCGTACACGGCGCGTGTACTATCGGGAAATATGCCGAGATACCGCTGTCGCAAAAGGACGTGCAGCTGTCGTCGACTCCTCCTCCGAGCGCTATCACCGGAACAGAGTAGCTGCTGCATAGCGAGGCTACGCACATCGGTAATTTACCCATGAGGCTCTGCTTATCAAGTCTGCCCTCTCCGGTAACAACGAGCTGCGCCTCCGATATATATTTCTCGGCGCCCGTTTCGTCGATGATCAGCGGACAGCCTCGCTCGAGCGTCGCGCCGAGATAATACTTCAGCGCAAAGCCGAGCCCTCCTGCGGCGCCGACTCCCGGGAAGCTGTCGTCGGCATTCGGCGTAATATATTCGCGTGTGAGCGCGGCAAGGTGTGCGAGCGCTGAGTCCATTTTCGAAAGGTCTTCTTCTCGCGCGCCCTTTTGCGGAGCGAATACGGCGCTACAGCCGTTTTCACCGAGCAATCCGTTCGTAACGTCGCACGCGACGCGGAAGCGACATTCGGCAAGACGCACATCGGCGTTCTCTGCGGATATTCGCGCAATTGACGCCAATGACGCGCAGCCGTCGGTAAGCTCACGACCGTCGGTATCCGTAAAGCTGTAGCCGAGCGCCAGAAGCATTCCGGTGCCGCCGTCATTTGTGGCACTTCCGCCGATACCTATAATAAAATTGCGGCAGCCGTGCTCGAGCGCATCAAGTATCAGCTCGCCGACACCTCTCGTCGTTGCTCGCATCGGGTCGCGCAGCTGCTTCGGCACGAGTGCAAGTCCCGCGGCACTTGCCATTTCAATAACGGCAGTCCCGTTTTTGAGAATGCCGTACTCTGCGGTAATTTCTTCGCCGAGCGGCGAGGTAGCCTTGCATTTTATTATTTCTCCCCTGCCTCCCGAGGTGAGTGCTTCAACGGTTCCCTCTCCTCCGTCTGCTATCGGCAAAACCGTGATCTCCGCATTGGGAAGCACGGAAAGAAAGCCGTCGCGCACGGCACAGCCTGCCTCAAGTGAGGTCAGGCTGCCCTTGAAGGAATCCGTAACGATAACGATATTCATTATGTATTACTTTACAGCGTCGAGAACGAACTCGCGGAACCTCTGCCACTCAGACTCTGTAAGGTCACAGTGGTCGCGTCCCTCGACTATTCTGTACTCGACATCCTGACCGCAGCCGTGCATAGCGGAAACGAACTTCTCGGAGTGAGCATTGATATTTACGTCGTTGTCGCTGCCGCAGTGGAATATCTTGTAGCTTACGCGAGGCATTGTCTCCGCAAGGTGGAGCGGTGAGAAGCGCTCGAGAATATCGTTGAGCTCGCCGTCCTCATTCCAGAATGCACTGTAAAGCGTTCTCGGGAGGTCGTCTCTCTCGGTGAAGTGGTACGGCAGGTCACACACGGGGCAGTTTGCAACGCAGCGCACAGGTGTAATACGCGCATATCTTGTGTATACGAGCGCAGACAGTCCGCCCATGCTTCCGCCGGTCGAAATAACTGGTGTGCTTTCGGGCAGTCCGTAGTGCTCGAGGAGCACGGACACTATCTCATCCGTATACGAGATAGCCTGCGCGTTCATCCACGCCCACGGGTTGTTGTAAGGGACAACAAATATCATACCGTGCTCAGCGTAGAAGCGTCCGTTATCGGTGTCCTCGGAGAACATCTTCTGATCGCCGAGTCCGAAAAAGTCAAGAACTATTCCGCGAATGCTTCCTTTAATGAGCCTGTCGTTCGAGTAAGCATAGCTTCTGAGGTTGTCGTAGGTAATAAGCTTTTTCATATTTTTCTCCGTTTTGTGCCGCATCGGGCGTAATTTCCGTTGATTCACGTCGCACGTGACCTTTAGTTTTATTATACACTTATTTGGCACGTGCGTCAAGAGCATCGTATCTTTTACACACAACTCACAGGCACAAATTTCAATTTACTGCCCACATATGTAACGTGTTGTTTGTCAGTGAACGTAAGTCCTGTTGCAGACACACGTTTTTATTTTCGGCAACAGCCGTTTATTTCGGAAACGCTGAAGGCTCTTAATAACTGACAGACCTCCGATACCGCTTCACGCGGCATCGGAGCTTTTCTATTAAGCCTCTCCTGTGGCAAGGCAGACGCTGATGCATATTATGTTATCGAGACACAGCCCTCGCGCGGTGCGTGTCTCTAACGTTGAAGCATCAAAGGCAAAGAAAGGAACGGTTATTGCAATGGCTGATAACAAAAGCTTCCTCTGCTCCTCGGAGAGAGGACGCGAGCGTGATATGGTATGCATCGATACCTACAGAATACTTGACTCCTGCCGCGATAAGGACTGCTTTGAGGACGTTCGGGTGTATCTTACCTGCTGCGGGCAGGAAATTCTCGACAGAACCACCGTCGTTCGGGCAAAGGGAGCTCATGTGCTTACCTCATACATTGACATCACGGAGGTGCCCTTCAGCAAGGGCTTTTACCAGCTGTCCATAAAGATATATATCAAGATGCTCTGCGAGGCATGCCTCGGTCCCGGAAGCCTGCGCGAGCTTGACGGAATTGCCGTAGTCGAAAAGAAGGTAGTTCTTTTCGGCAGCGAAGGAAACGTCAGCATATTCAAGAGCGAAGCGCAGAAAGCCTGCTTCTGCTCAGGCGGCAGCTGCCGCTCGGAAAAGTCGAGCAACCTACCTATAGCAGTGCTTGAGACGGTTGACCCGATAGTTCTCTCCTCGCGCGTCGTCGAGCCTCAGCAGCCCTGCAAATGCTGCTGCCCGTGCAGCATTGATGAGCTTCCCGACAGCGTATGCTCCTGCGTCTCCGGTGAGCTTGCCGACGACAAGGGCTCAAACAAGCTGTTTGTGTCGCTTGGACTGTTCTCTGTAATACGCATCGAGCGTCCGGCTCAGTATCTTGTTAATGCCGTCGAGTACTGCGTGCCCGAAAAGGAATGCACGGCTCCCGCCGATGACGACCCGTGCAGTCTTTTCCGCAATATGGCATTCCCCATTGGCGAGTTCTGCCCGCCGTCAGACATTGCTCACTGTAAGGCTGACGGCGAGCGCATAAAAAAATGCTCGTGTGATCCGACCGGCTCGCTCTGACAGCACCGAAAAAAAGCCAAGGTCAAAAAGGCCTTGGCTTTAGCTTCATGTGAGCTTGTGACGCAGCAGCTCGAATATTTTCTTCTCCTCACGCGACACCTTGACCTGCGACAACCCGAGTATGTCCGCCGTCTGCTGCTGTGACTTGTCCTTGAAATATCGTAGGACAACGATGCTCCTCCATAGCGGGCAAAGTGTTCTGACCGACTCGGCAAGAGCTACATATTCGACAGCGCGTCCTATCGAGTCGTCGCGGCTCTCGAGCACACTTTCAAGCGGCATATCGTCTCCGGCGATAATTTCCGACAGCGAATGAACGGGAGAGGAACACTCGAGGGCAGCCGCTGCATCCTGCACGGAAACGCCGAGCTCGTCTGCGAGCTCCTCAATACGCGGCTCATGTCCCGTGTCGCGTAGTCTCTCTTCCCTTTCGCGAAGAAGCTGTGCACCGAGACGCCTCTGCATTCGCGAAATTTTCAGCGGTCCGTCGTCTCGCAAATGCTTTCGAATCTCTCCCATTATAAGTGGCACGGCGTATGTCGAAAAAGCCGTTCCTCTCGACAGGTCGAAGCTTCGAATTGCCTTCAGCATCCCGATGGTGCCGATCTGAACAAGATCCTCCATATCCGTACCGCGACCGCGAAAGCGCGAGGCTATTCGGTTCACGAGACCCATGTTCAGCCGTATAAGGCGCTCTGCCGCGCTCTCGTCGCCGTCTGCGTAAAGCCTTAAATACTTGATATTCTCCTCACATATGTCAGCTGCGTTGCCCATATTCTGCCTCCGATGAATGATTTATGTATCATTTCTTCATGGGCAACGCGGAAAGTCGCTTTCGGAGGCTGACGCGTGTTCCGCGCCCCGGCTTTGAGCTTACGGACATCTGATCCATGAAGTTTTCCATCACCGTAAAGCCCATTCCGCTGCGCTCTCCCTCAGGGTCGGTCGTAAACAGCGGCTCTATCGCGCGCTCAATATTTTCGATCCCGCAGCCGCGGTCGCGGACATCTATCTTCAGCGACCTGTCGGAATACAGATGCACGTCTACCGTTATGCTCCCGATGGTGTCCCGATAGGCGTGTACTATGCAGTTTGTCACGGCCTCGGATACGGCACAGCGAATGTCGGACAGTTCCTCGACCGTCGGATTAAGCACCGCGCAGAAGGCTCCGACCATTGCACGTGCGGTGGACTCATTCACCGAGTACGAAGGCAGCTTGAATTTCAGCTCATTAATGCATTCTCTCTTTTTCATAACGCCTCTAACCTCACTTTATGATTCTGATAAGTCTCTCGCCGCCGGCAAGCTCGAGTATCTTCATTGTTGCGACAGTCGGTGCCTTCACGGCAAAATCTATGCCCATTTCGCGGGCTCTCGACAGTCTTCCGAGTATCAGCCCGAGCCCGGAGCTGTCCATAAAATTCACTCCCGACAGATCAAGCACAAGGTGAGCGGGTCGCGCGCTCTCGGTTTCACGGTCGATTCGACGGCGTGCCGCCTTTGCATTATGGTGATCTATATCCCCGCCGATATATGCCGTCAGCGTCCCGTTTTCAAGCTTTGTCTTAACGTTTGCATCCGAATACAGCATTTTGTCCTCCGTTTTTTATTTTATTATAATCCACGTGCAGCGCAAATGCTGTCGCATACTGCGTATTGAAAAATAATTTTTCGATACAAAATTCGAAAAAGGTATTGCATTTCTCCCGCTTATGTGATATAATATAACACGTTCCACGGAGGCATAGCTCAGCTGGTTAGAGTACTTGCTTGACATGCAAGGGGTCACTGGT
>CAYNHY010000078.1:0-8678 GCA_964397225.1 uncultured Ruminococcus sp. | reverse complement strand
TCGGCATCCCTGCCGAGTATGTAATATATTATATTGTACCATATTTCGCCGACATTATAAAGGCTTCTTTCAAAAAAATCTCGCGCAATGCGCTTTAATTCGTTAAAGTGATACAGTGCGCGAAAAAAGCCCGCGGGGCAGGGCGCGCCGCGAGCTTTGCCGTATCTTAAACCGTACGTGTGCCGCGGCACCAAACTCCGCGCACATTTATGTCCTCATCGAAGAGCACAATGTCAGCGTCGTATCCCGCGACGACTTTACCCTTGCGAGTGTCAACTCCTATCTCGCGGGCGGGGTTCTCTGTCAGCATGACGACAGCGTCGGAAAGCGATACGCCGGCTTTCTTCGTCATCGTGCGGATGAGCCTGTCTGCCGTACACACGCTTCCGGCGAAGGAAATGCCGTCCGGCATATGGGCGATACCGTCGAATACCGATACCTCCTGACCGCGCTTGAGGCTTCCGAGAAGATATTTACCGTCGGGCATTGCCGCGCCGCGCATCGCGTCCGTCACGAGGACAATGCGAGCGACACCCTTTGTCTTGACTATCAGTCGAAGAAGCTCGGGGGGCAGGTGAAGACCGTCGGCAATAACCTCTGCGGCGAGCTCATCGTGCAGGAGCGCCGCCTCCAAAAGTCCGGGCACGCGGTAGCCGTTTTCACGGATTATTGTGGACATGCTGCTGTAAAGGTGAGTCGCCATCGTATATCCCGCGTCGATAGCGCGAGTAACATCGGAATAACGCGCACTGCTGTGACCTGCGGAGAATATTATTCCGCTGTTGCGCAGTGCCGCGCACATTTCATCCGCACCGTCGAGCTCGGGTGCGACAGTCCAAATTCTAAGCTCTCCGTCCGCCTCGCGCACGATATCGCGCCACGTGCCGTCGCTCGGAACGCGGATGTATTTCGGGTCCTGCGCTCCCGCCTGCTCGGGTGCAACGAACGGTCCCTCGAGGTGAAGACCGAGAATTTCTGGCAGCTGCTTTGCAGCGCTTGACGCCTTGACTCGGCGTGAGGTGTCGAATACCTCGCACAGCTCGCTTTGCTCGGCTGTGAGCGTTGTAGGCACGCACGAGGTCGTGCCGTGCTTCATGTGCGACGCGAGCGCACCGCGGAACGCCTCCTCGGTCGCATCCATAAAGTCGTGACCGCCGCCGCCGTGTACGTGAATGTCGATAAAGCCCGCGGAAAGGTAACTGTCGCCTCCGTCAACTGTCTCGTCGCACGATTTGTCGCGGGGCTCATCGGGAGAGAGCACGCGCTCGACGGTGCCGTCTGAAATAATTACCGCGGCGCCGTCCGTCACGCCGCCACGCGTTACCAGGCGCACGTTATCAATAAGTGTTCTCATGGTTATTAAAGTGTGACTCCGTCCTTGAATATGGAGATGCCCTTCATGCCGTGCTTTTCGTTGTTTGTGTGCGTTTCACCCGATGCAAGGGAGATGACGTAATCAAACAGCTCCGAGCCGCATGAGGCAATGTCTCCGCTTTCGCAGACGACGCCCGCGTCAAAGTCTATCCATGTGGGCTTCTTTTCGGCAAGGGGAGTGTTCGAGGAGATCTTGACGGTCGGCACGGGGCAGCCGAAGGGTGTTCCGCGTCCTGTCGTGAATAGGACGAGGTGTGCGCCGGACACGGCGAGGGCTGTGGAGGCTACAAGGTCATTACCGGGGGCTGAAAGGAGATTCAGTCCCTTGACGCTTGCACGCTCACCGTAGCTCATGACCGCGCGTACAGCGGCGCTTCCGCACTTCTGAGTGCAGCCGAGCGACTTGTCCTCGAGCGTTGTGATACCGCCCTTCTTGTTTCCGGGGGAGGGGTTTTCGTAAACGACCTGACCGTAGCGCATGAAGTATTCCTTGAAGTTGTTTATAAGTTCGACTGTGCGGTCAAATACCTCGCGCGACTCGGCGCGCTCCATGAGAAGCGTTTCCGCGCCGAACATTTCGGGGACCTCTGTGAGTATCGCCGTTCCACCGCCGTATACGAGCATGTCGGAGAAAACGCCGACGGTAGGATTTGCGGTAATTCCGGAAAAACCGTCGGAGCCGCCGCACTTAAGACCGACTATAAGCTCGGACGAGGGAACGTCGCTTCTCTCGTCGAGAGCTGCACGCTCGCAGAGCTCGCGGACGATCTCAAGTCCCTCCTCGATCTCGTCGGACACGTCCTGACAGTTAAGAAATTTAACTCTTTCGGGATCGACGTCGCCGAGCACGCGGCAGAATTCCTCAAGATTGTTGTTCTCGCAGCCGAGACCGAGCACGAGCACGCCGCCTGCATTAGGATGGTGCACGAGTCCCGCAAGTGCGAGCTGTGTATTGCGGTGGTCGCCGCCGAGCTGAGAGCAGCCGAAGGGATGAGTCAGCGCAAATACTCCGTCAACGGAGCCCGAAACGAACGTGCGCGCCTTCTCGGCGATGAGCTCAGCGGGAGAGTTCACGCAGCCGACGGTGGGAATTATCCATATCTCGTTGCGTATTCCGACCTTGCCGTTCTTGCGGCGGAAGCCCTTGAAGCTTACGCATTTTCCCTCTTTTTCGGGTATTTCGCAGGGCTCGTATTTGTACTCGAGTATTCCGTCGAGACCTGTTTTTACATTGTGAGTGTGAACCCAGTCTCCGGGGACGATATCGCACGTTGCACTGCCGATCGGTGCGCCGTACTTCATAACGCGCTCGCCGCAGCTTATCGCGGTCAGCGCAAACTTGTGTCCTGCGGGAATGTCGCTTTTCAGCGTTACGCCGAGAGCCTCCTCGCCCGCGCTGAGCGGGAGGAGAGCGACGGCTACGTTGTCCGCGGGTGATATTTTAACGAATTTCATTGTATTCTCCAAAGGTTGTTTCAGCCGAAAGGCGTTTAATTGTTTTCGGACCTGTCGACGGCGAGCTTCATTGCCGCGAGCGTGCCCTCGCGCCTGATGAGCGCGAGCATTTTCTCTGTCTCTTCGACAAAGCCCGGAAGAGCCGTGAGGTCGCGTCCCCAGAACTCTTCTTTTGCCGCAAAGAGTCTTACAATGCCGTCGCACTCTGCGTTTTCGGCAAAGAAATCGATAACGGCGCGGTCGTCGGAGATCCTGTAGTCCGCTTCGCAGCCGCCCGACACGCGTGTGCCGCAGAAGCCGTCGTCTGTCATCCTGCCGCGGGAATAAAATTCACACAGGGCGGCAAACGACATTGTAAGGCACGGCGGGAGCTTGCCGTTGGCATTGAGGCTGTCAAGAAGGCTCGGAAGAACTCTCGCCTTCCATTTTGACACGGAATTGAGGCAGATCGAGATGAGCTCGTGGTCGATGAACGGATTTTCGAATCTTTCGCATACGGATGCGGCGAAGCGCTCAAGCTCCTCGCGAGGAAGGGTGAGAGTCGGAATTATCTCGCCGTAGATGCAGCGGTCGATAAACGCCCGAACGGTAGGCTCAGCCATGCAGTCGCGAACGATGCTCTCGCCCGCAAGGAATGCCGCAGGCACGAACGAGGTGTGCGCTCCGTTAAGAATACGGACCTTTCTCTCGCGATATGGGCGCTGGTCACAGGTGAATATCACGGGAAGTCCCGCGCAATCGAGTGGGAGAGCCTTTCTTGCTCTTTCGATGTCCTCAGCCTCAATTACCCAAAGCGCAAACGGCTCACATATGTCGAGCAGACCGTCGTCGTAGCCGAGGCTGTCGCAAATACGGGCGGCGTCTCCGCTGCCTCTCGGATAGCCCGTGACGATGCGGTCGACGAGCGTGCTGCAAAACATGCATGCCTTATCGACCCATTCGGCGAAGGCAGGCTCAAGTGACCAGAGTCGGCAAAGTGACAGCACGCACTCGCGAAGGCGTCGTCCGTTATTTTCAATAAGCTCGACGGGGAAGATCACAAGTCCGCGCGACATGTCGCCGTTGAAGGCACGGTATCTCTCGTAGAGGAATTTCGTGAGCTTTCCGGGATAGCTCTGCGGGGGTGTGAGCTCGAAGCGGTCGCTCTCGTCAAGGACGATGCCCGCCTCGGTCGTGTTCGAGATTACGCACTCAAGAGTCTCGAGCGAGGCGAGGCTCATGAAGCTGTCGTAATCGGAATAGGAGGAAATCACGCGGTCGACGCAGGTCACCGTGTACGGCTCATTTACGGTTTCGCCGTTCTCCTTGCCGCGAAGCAGCACCGTATAAACGGAGTCCTGCTCGGCAAAGGCGGGAAGAAGCGGCGCGTTTATCGGCTGGACTACGGCGACCGAGCCGTCATATACGCCGCCGGACACGGCGCGGTCTATCATATAGTCGGCAAAGGCGCGAAGAAAGTTGCCCTCTCCGAACTGAAGCACGCGGATCGGGCGTGCCTTTTTTTCACAGGTCTGTTTGATGTTCTTCATATTTCAAAAACTGTCAAACGGCACCCTCATCAGAGGGATGAGAGTGCCGCCTTTCCTTATTTTATGCGCGTGTGAGAGTGTAGCTCTTGCCCTCTGCGGGACGGATGAGCGACTCATCTACCTTGGAGAAGCTGTCCTCGTCAACGAAGAGAGCGAAGTTGTCATGACCCTTCATGATGGTTGCGGGGATGAGGTTCGTCTTATCGTTCTCGAGAGTCTTCTTAACGGCGTCAGCCTTAACTGCGTAGGGAACGCAGGAGACGATCTTCTCGCACTTGAGTATCTGGTACACTGTCATGGAAACAGCCTGCTTCGGCACGTCGTCAATGGTTGCGAACCAGCCCTCGCCGACCTGCTGCTGTTTGCAGGTATCGTTGAGGTTAACGATGATATAAGCCTCCTCGGTGTCGAAGTCTGCCGGCGGGTCGTTGAATGCGATGTGTGCGTTCTCGCCGATGCCGATGAGACCAACATCGATGGGTGCGCGGCGAAGCTCCTCTGTAAGACCCTTGATGCACTCGGGAGTGCCGTCAACGAGGTAAGCTGCCTTGAGGTTGATCTTGCTGATGAATCTCTCCTTGAGATACTTGCGGAAGCTTGCAATGTGTGTCTCAGGAAGATCGACGTACTCGTCGAGGTGGAACATTGTAACCTTCGACCAGTCGATGTCGCGCTCGATGAGCGGCTCGAGAGTTGTGAGCTGAGATGCACCTGTGGAGAGAATGATTCTCGCCTCACCCTTCTTTGCGATAGCATCGTTGATGAGCTCCGCGATATAGTCGGCGGCATTTGCGCCGAGCGCCTTAGCGTCCTTGCTTACTACGATTTTCATTGTAATATTTCCTTTCAGAATGATGAATTTTTATTATAGGTTATTTTTGAAGAAGTCGAATGCGACATTTCCCGAGAAGGCGTGACCGTGGGGATGAATATCCGTAAACAGCTTGTCCTCAGCGCCTGCCGCGCGGTATATTTCGAGTGTGCCCTCGTAGCCGCGGTAAAGATCCTCAAAGGGGAAGCACGCGTCGTAAATGCCCATTTCCATAAGGCACGGGCGGGGTGCTATAAGTCCCGCGATGTCGAAGGTGTCGAAATATCTGTATATTCCGGGTACGACCTGCGAGCCGCAGAAGTTGCCGTCGCGAATGCCGAAGGCGGCGAAGGGATTGACGTAGCTTATAATGTCGCATGCCTTTATGCGGGGCTCGACAGCCGTTGTGAAGGTCGTCATCGTGCCGCCCTGCGACATTCCCATCATGCCGATGCGAGACGGATCGACCTCATCCATCGTCTCGAGATAATCAATGCAGCGCATCATGTCGAAAATGTTGAGCGTCAGCGGATATATGCCGAATATCGAGCCCTTGACATAATTGAGGTTGCACGGGTCGCGCGGTATGTCGATGGGGTCGTAGCGGTCGCGTCGCTCGCCAAAGCCGCGAAGGTCGGGCGTTATCGTAACAAAGCCCGCGCGCGCCAGCTGCTCGGCGTAATTGTAATTTGCCGCGGCAACGTCAGCCGCACGCTCCGCGCTGCCGGTCATACCGACAACGGAGTCCTTTCCGAACGGACCGTGTCCGTGGCTGCACAAAATTGCTGGGGTGCTCCTGTCCCTTTTCGCGCCCTTCGGAATGAGCACGACGGCTGTTATCGTCATGTATTTGTCCGCGTTTAGAAGAACCCGCTGTCTGATATAGTCGCCCTGGTCGACACTGTACTCGATCACAGGCTCGAGAGGGACTTTTTCCGGGAACGGACCGAGCAGGTCTGAGAGCTTTTCCAAGGCGCGCTCATGCCACGCGTCAAACGGCAGTCCCGCATTTGCATACGAAAGGCTCGGGCGGTGCTCCTCAGCCATTTGCATCCAATATTCCTGAAGTGTTAGTGTACGTTTCAACTCTTACCTCCGATGAAGTATACGTCGCTCATTTAATGATACCACATATATCGGACTTCGTCAAGATTTTGCGCCGATTTTCTTGCCGTGCGGCTGTTTTTTTGCTCAAAGAGGGGCGCATTTTGCTAAAAAACGATTATATCCCGAGCGCGCGGCACATATTAATACAGCTATATAATACACATTGCGTACAGAGCTGTGTCGGACGCCGGAATTTCGGCTGTAACGGGAAACGGAGGTTAGCATGGATAACGACAGACTGGCGAGGCTGTCTCGACTGTGCATTGTCGCCTTCGGAGGTGCGGCGGTGATATATATATTCATGCGCTATCTGCTCGCGGCGGCAGCTCCGTTCCTTGCGGCACTGCTTATTTCCTCCGTAACGCGCCGAGTGGCAGCGTGGGCTGCCGAAAAAAGCGGCATGCCGAGGAAGGTATGCGGGGCAGTGACCGCAGCGCTTCTGCTGTTCTTCGCAGCGTATGCGGCAGTGCTTCTCGGTGGAAGAATAGCGCGGGAGGCTGCACAGACTGCGCGTGCCTTAGCCGCCGCTCTCGAGAGCGAGGACAATATAATACGCCGTGCGCTCGCCTTTGTGGCGGATAAGCTTGAGAAAATGCCGCACAGAATGGGCAACGTGAACTGTGACGAGCTGTACGCCTTTTTGTCGAAGCGTGCGCTTGAGCTGCTGAGCTCGTTCGGCACACGAGCCGGCGAGAGAATGACGTCCTTTGTCGCTGCGCTGCCTCGGACGCTCTTTTCGACGAGCGTGTGCGTGATCGCCGTGTTCTACCTCACGGCAGATACAGATAATGCGACGCGCGCCCTGGTGCAGCTGCTGCCGAAGCGCATGTCGCGCTCACTCGGCAAGGTGATGCTTCGCCTCGGCACGGCAGCGAGCGGGTATATCAAGGCGTACAGCGCGCTCATGGGGATAATATTCGGCGAGCTGTTTGTCGGTTTGCTGTTACTTCGGGTAAGGTATGCCTTTCTTGCCGCACTGCTGATAGCCGTGGTCGATATTCTGCCGGTGCTTGGAGTCGGCGCGGTGCTTGTTCCGTGGGCGGTGATATTGATCGTCGGCGGTGAATGCGGAAGGGGCATCGGGATGCTCGTGCTGTTTGCGGTGATATACATTACGCGCCAGCTTGTCGAGGTGCGCCTTGTCGGACGCTTTATGGGAATACATCCGCTGCTCACGCTGTGCGGCGCGTTTGCGGGCTATTCTCTGTTCGGTCTGTGGGGGCTCGTGCTCTCGCCGATGCTGATTTACCTTACAAAAACCGCGCTCGGGCTGTCGCAGAGGGACGGGAAGGGGTAAAAAAGGAGCACCGCAGTGCTCCTTTTTTATATGCTTGCCGTGAAGGCAGATTGTGCTCAGTCCTCGGGGGTTATAAGACCGTAGGTATTGTCGTGGCGTCTGTAGACGGTGGACATCTTGCTCGTGTCAGCGTCGTAGAACATGTAGAAGTCGTGACCGACAAGGTTCATCTGAAGGATAGCATCCTCGAGCGTCATGGGTCTTATCGGGAAGGTCTTTCTACGTATGTCGAACATTACCTCCTCGTCGATGTTGTCATCCTCAAGCTGAGGCGCGGGAACGACAATGTCGGACTTCATACGCTTCTCGAGGCGGGTCTTGTTCTTGCGGATCTGACGCTCGATCGAGTCGATACAGCCGTCGAGAGCCGTCTTGAAGGTGTCGCTTTCCTCCTCAGCTCTGAATATCGTGCCGCCGACGGTGATGGTGATCTCGATTATCTTGGCTCCGTGCTCGTGCTTGCACGTCACGGAGGCATCAGCACTGCCGGGGAAGAATTTGTCGAACTTGGAAAGCTTCTTTGCAATGAGATCTCTCAGATCCTGCCGTACCGTAAGATGACGTCCGTTGATTGAAATGTTCATAAATTCAACCGCCTTTGCATTAATTTGCTTTGGAGAGCCGTGCTTTCCTTTTGCAAGTCTATTATACCACATAATTGCCCCGTTGTACAGCCCTTTTGTGAATTTTGTTGTTTTTCGGGCAAAAAAATCGTGCCTTTTATGCACAGCACCGATGACGGGCGGAGCGGTCAGCTTTCAAAATTACCAAAAAACAGAAAATCCCCCGAGAATCGGGGGATTTTGTGTTTACGGAAGGTGTGGGATTCGAACCCACGTGGGTTGCCCCAAACGGTTTTCAAGACCGCCTCGTTATGACCGCTTCGATAACCTTCCGTGCTGTGCTTACCAATTAATTATACTACAAAGCAGCTCTGATGTCAAGGGCTTTTTCAAAAGCCGGATGAGCGAAATTCAATGCTGCCAGCAAAAGAGCCACGATGCTCTCCGGTAAGCCGTGGCTACGGTCGGTTTACTTTGTGTCGGGAGCGCTTCGAGTGAATTATTTCGCTCACAGCTGCTCTCACAAGTTCCCCATCAGCCAG
>CAYNHY010000077.1:0-8734 GCA_964397225.1 uncultured Ruminococcus sp. | reverse complement strand
CACCGAGGGAGACCGCTTCATGACCATGATCGATATTCAGGGCCTTGAGGACTTCTACGGCGACATGGACTTCAAGGTAGCGGGTACTCACAAGGGTATCACCTCCATTCAGATGGACCTCAAGATTGACGGACTTACTCCCGAGATCATCAAGGAGGCTCTTGAGGTAACTCACAAGGGCCGCGATTATATCATTGACGAGATCATTCTCAAGGCTATTCCCGCCCCTCGCGCAGAGGTTTCCGAGCACGCGCCCAAGATGCTCACAATGAAGATCGACGTTGAGAAGATCAGCGAGGTCATCGGTAAGCAGGGTAAGGTAATTCAGGGAATCGTTGCCGATACGGGTGCCAAGATCGATATCGAGGACGACGGAACGATCTACATCGCATCTCCGAGCAAGGAGTCTATCGAGGCTGCAAAGGCTGCTATCGACGCTATCGTATTCGAGCCCGTTCCGGGCGAGATATACACGGGTCGTGTAACGAGAATCATCCCGATCGGTGCATTCGTTGAGTTTGCTCCGAAGAAGGAAGGACTCGTCCACATCTCGAAGCTCGACAAGAAGCGCACCGAGAAGGTTGAGGACGTCTGCAACGTCGGCGACGAAATGAAGGTCAAGTTCCTCGGCTTTGACGAGAAGGGTCGTATGAACCTCTCCAGAAGAGACGCACTTTAATTTTAATATTACAAAAAAAGGGGGAGAGATCACGGTCTTTCCCCCCGCTTTGTTTACACCGCCGATGGCGAAAGGAGTACATTATGGCAAATAAGGATCCGCGCATTACCGTCAGACGCTCCCGCGAGGAGCGCCGACAGGAGCCTGTCAGCGAGAAGGAGGTATATAAGAGCGCGACGGGACGCTTCAGGCGCCGTCGACCGGGAGGAGCTAATATTGCGCTCGTACTCGTGACCGTGCTTCTTGTCGCCGTGCTTGCCGTGTCCGTGATTCAGATCGCGTCACTGCCGCAGTGGCACTCCTTCGGACGTCAGGAGCGCTCTGAAGACACCGTGTCCGACATCGTGACGCCGGAGAAGGATGGCGCGGCGCAGGTTGAGCTTGAAGCAGTCGAGCTGACGCGCGATGAGCTGCACCGCGGCGAGCTGATACTTGTGAATTTCGAAAACGCATATGTATTCCCGTCAGAGGACTCTCTCGTGAACGTGTATGGCGGCAAGACGGATTCGTATGCTGTCGCGTATAACGATTTTCTTCTCGACAGCGAGGTGCTTGATGCATTCAATGCCTTCTCTGAGGCTCTGGCAAGGCTGACGGGCGAAAAATGTCTGCTTGTTAACAGCACCTACCGCTCGCTTGAGGCGCAGCAGGACACCTACGACAGCTACCTTGCCTCGAACGGCGAGGCATACGTTAAGGAATACGTCGCGCAGCCCGGTTACAGTGAGCACCACACGGGGCTGTCGATGGATCTGACGATCCGCTTTGCCGATGGGACCTACTCGCTGATGTCGGATTACGAGCATTACGACGATATCAACGAGCTGTGCCCGCGCTACGGCTTTATCCACAGATACCCGACCTCCAAGGAGCGCTACACGGGAATTTCGCATGAGCCGTGGCACTACAGATATGTCGGAGTGCCGCACGCGCATGCCGCGACTGAGCTCGGACTTTGCCTTGAGGAATATATTGCCCTTCTGCGCGACTATACGCTCGACGGCAAGCTGCTTTGTGTCGGCGCTGACGGAGCACTCAGTGATATCACGCTCGACAGCCTGCCCGAAAACGGCTATGCCGTGTATTACGTTCCCGCCGCCGACGGCACGACCACCGTTTCGATTCCGAAGAACGCCGCGGCGTACAAGCTCTCGGGAAACAACTCCGACGGCTTCATTGTGACGGTGGCATTCGGAACAGCGTCGCTCGACAGCGCGGGCGTCGCGGAATAATTCTGTATTGTTCAACGAAACTTCCGTCACACTTCAAATAATTATCACAATACGAAGGTATAATATAGGCACAGGGTGAGAGAAAAGGTCATCCGAGTTCGAACGCAAAGGACAAATGCAAAAATGGAAAGCAACGAATTCTTTAACAGACCCGAAAACGAGAACGGAAT
The DNA here is from genome assembly GCA_964397225.1 of uncultured Ruminococcus sp. Lineage (GTDB taxonomy): Bacteria > Bacillota > Clostridia > Oscillospirales > CAG-272 > RUG11130. Next base: position 6,653 of record CAYNHY010000077.1, on the reverse strand, counting down.
GTCGGGCATTCAGAATACACCCGAAACAAGTGCCGCAGATGGGAATAACGTCGCAAGCGAGCATGTAATATCATACCGCACGGATGCGTCGGGGCAGGGCGCCTCGACCGTGCCGCCGCGTACGGAGGAGCCTCGCATAAACGGCGCATATCACATGAATGCGGAGCAGCTTCGCCGAGCAGGTGCGGGCGTAACATACGCATCGGCTGATAGCGCCCCTGTGAAAAAGAAGAAAAAGTCATCAAGAGCAGGTCTTGTCGCACTTCTTGTTGTCGCGGGAATGCTTCTTTCCGCAGGCTGCGGAATGCTCGGTGCGTACATTACAAGCGAGTATATAATTGACGACGGCAGCGTCGTCGAGAGGACAGATACATCTCCTGTCGTTATTCACCGCGACACGACGGTTACGACATCTGCCGAAAACGGAAAGCTCACCTATTCCGACGTAGAAGCGGCTGTGGGCGACAGCATTGTCGCAATTTCCACCGAATACATGAACCAGGGCTTCTGGGGCTATGTTTCCCAGGGAGCCGGCAGCGGCGTCGTAATGAGTGCCGACGGCTATATTATCACAAACAATCACGTTGTCGCAAGAAGCGACGATTCTGAGAAGTTTGCGGACACGATAGTCGTTCGCATGAAGAACGGCGACGAGTATGACGCAACGGTCATCGGCGGCAGCACGGATGCTGACGTCGCGGTCATAAAGGTCGAGCTTCCCGAGGGAACGGAGCTTGTTCCCGCTGTCTTCGGCGACAGCGACAGGCTTGCGGTCGGCGAGGAGGTCGTAGCCATCGGTAACCCACTCGGAACACTCAGCGGCACGCTTACAAACGGTATTATCAGCGCGCTTGCACGTGAGGTAGAGGTCGAGGGCGTTACGATGAATCTGCTTCAGACCAACACCGCGATCAATCCCGGGAACTCCGGAGGCGGACTTTTCAACATGGACGGAAAGCTTATCGGTATCGTTAACGCAAAATCCTCTGCAACCGAGATCGAGGGCATCGGCTTTGCAATTCCCGCGAACGACGCGCTCGAGACCGCAGAGAAAATCATCGAAAACGGCGGCAGCATAAAGGAGCCGACAGTAGTAGTCGGTATCACGACATATAATATTCAGACCGTATCCGACGCGCGTCAGTTCAACGTTAACGCTCTCGGCGTGTATATTTACAGCGTCGAGGAGGGCTATAACGACGACGTGCTCAAGTACAAGGACCGTATAATCGCCGTTGACGGTACGGAGATCTCCTCCGGCTCCGATGTATCGGATATCGTAAAGAGTCACAAGGTCGGAGACACCATTGAGTTCACAATTTACCGCGACGGAAAGCTTATGACAGTTGATGTTAAGTGCTTCTCCTCAGACGGCACGGCAGAATAAAATCAAGCTGAACGAGGACAGCCGTATTCGGTTGCCCTCACAGCTGTTTTCGGAGATAATACAGGACAGGAGATAAAGTATGTATAAGATACTCATTGTCGATGATGAGCCGGCAATACGCCTGCTTATCGCAAAGTACGCACATTATGAGGGACATGCGGTGCTTCAGGGAAAAAACGGTCTTGAGGCAATACAGCTGTGCAGAAGCGAAAAGCCGGACATTGCCGTGATTGACATAATGATGCCCGAGCTTGACGGCTTCTCCGCTTGCCGTGAGATACGGAAGTTTTCAGACGTGCCCATCATTATGCTTTCCGCGCGCGGTGAGGAGTATGACAGAATCAATGCCTTCGGGCTCGGAGTAGACGACTACGTGGTTAAGCCCTTCTCCCCGAAGGAGCTTATGCTGAGAGTCGATGCCGTAATGCGCCGCTGCATTCAAAAGCGCGAAGCGCTCGAGACCGAGGAGGCAAAAAAGCGCCGCGAGATCTATGAGTTCGGCGGGGTGAAGGCTGACATTTCCGCACACATCGTCACAGTGGACGGCGAGAGGGCTGCTATGACTCCGAAGGAATACGACCTGTTTGTCTTTATGCTCAGAAATCGCGATATTGCGCTCACTCGCGAGCAGCTCCTCAACGAGGTCTGGGGCTATGATTATTACGGGGACGACAGAACGCTCGATACGCATATCAAGCTTCTCAGAAAGACCCTCGGCAGGTATGCATACTTTATTGTGACACTTCGCGGTGTCGGATACAGATTTGACAGCAATGCAAAAGAGAAGCAGGAGTAAGGCACAGCCGGCCACGATCTGTGCGGGAGCAAAGCGAAAGATCTCCGTGCGCAGAATGATATTCTCGGCGTTTGTAATCTTCTCGCTGGTCGTGCTCGCGCTGCTTTGGCTGTCGCAGACTGTGTTTATGGACGACCTGTACAAGCATGTTCGGATGTCCGAAATTACAAAATGTGCCGACAGGCTTGCCAAGACCGATGCCGAGAGCTACGAGAGCGCAGCTGAGGAGCTCAGCAGCAGGTACAATATCTGCATCACCGTATATGAGATTGAGGGGGGCGTCGGACGCCCTGTGGTCAATGCTCACGTCGACGGCGGCTGCTTTATTCACAATCTCATATCCGACAGTGCGAGGCGCGACAGCCTGCTGACCGGGCTTTATAACGGAGCAGTAGAGGCGGGAGACGACGGATATGCGGAGAACGTATCGATACCCGAGGCGCGAAGCGACGACTCCTTTGTAGGGGATATTCTCTACTCACGTGTCGTCACGGTCGGCAGAAGCAGATACATGCTTTTGTTCAATACGGAAATATACCCACTCGACTCGACGGTGTCGAGCATGCGAATGCTGCTTATCTACATAAGTCTTGCGCTCGTGATAGTTGCGGCGGGAGCCTCGCTTATTCTCTCGGAGCTTCTGACCTCCTCGGTGCGCCGAATGAGCAGTGCCGCGGGACGTCTTGCGCTCGGAGACTACAGTGTAAGCTTTGACGGCGGGACGGTGCGTGAGCTGTCGGAGCTGTCCGACGCGCTCAATCACGCAGCACATGAGCTGTCGGGGCTCGACAGACTGCAAAAGGATCTGATAGCGAATGTATCGCACGATCTTCGCACGCCGCTGACGCTTATTTCCGGCTACAGCGAGGTAATGCGCGATATTCCGGGCGAGATGACGCCGGAAAACATGCAGCTGATCATCGACGAGAGCGCACGGCTTACCGCACTTGTCAACGACATGCTCGACATGTCCCGCTTTATCTCGGGTCGCTATGACTACAGCATGAGCGAATTCAATATAACCGCGGCTGTTCGCGAGACGGTAGGTCGTTACTCGAAAATGTGCTCGCAGGAGGGATACCGAATCGACTTCGAGTGCGACGGCGAAGCACAGGTCGTGGGTGACCGCGCTTCGATACTCAGGGTAATATACAATCTTCTGACGAACGCGATAAACTACACAGGAGATGACAGACGGGTCGTTATCTGCCAGAGCGTCGCAGACGGCTTCTGCCGTGTCGAGATATCCGACAGCGGGCAGGGAATACCCGAAAACGAGCTGCCGCTTATCTGGGAGAGATATTACCGCTCAAGCGAGTTCCACAAGCGCTCTGTCACAGGGTCAGGACTCGGACTTTCGATAGTGAAGAACATCCTTGCCGCGCATAAGGCACGCTTCGGTGTACGCAGCCTTGTGGGGCACGGAAGCACGTTCTGGTTCGAGCTCCCTGTCGCAAGTAGCAGCGAAAATGTAAATTTGCAGGAAAAATCGCAGTAAAAAAGCTTTTTCGGCGTTATTATACAGCGAAAGAATAAATATAACTATTGTAAAAATTCCGATTTTGTGATATTATATATAGAGCAGCATAGCCGTAATTCGAAAATCGCATATCCGAGGCTGTCGGCAGCTCTCGGACGCTGAAAATAACGGTCGCACGACCGTATGAAAAAGGAAACGGACAGTCTTTGTCCGATATGATCTTACTATGAGTACAATGTATATAATAAATGCCTGCATCGGAGTTCTCTTTCTGCTTTGCTACGCATATCAGCTTTTTTACATCGGTGTCTCCCTCGTCAAAAAGAAAAGACCTCATACCCACGAGCCCACGCCGCATAATTTTGCGGTGATGATCTCCGCGCGAAATGAGGAAAGTGTTATAGCCGGGCTTATCGACAGTATAAAGAAGCAGGACTACCCCTCGGAGCTTGTTACCGTGTTCGTTGTAGCAGACAACTGCACGGACAGCACGGCGAGCGTCGCGCGTGAGGCGGGCGCGGTCGTGTACGAGCGTCAGGATAAGACGCGCGTCGGTAAGGGCTACGCGCTTGAATTTTTGCTTGCGAGACTGCGCGAGGATTACCCACGCGACGCCTTTGACGCGTACTTCGTGTTCGACGCGGACAACATTCTCACTCCGAATTACATAACGGAGATGAACAAGACCTACAGCGACGGCTACAAGGCGCTGACCTCCTACAGAAACTCCAAGAATTACGGTGATAACTGGATATCGGCGGGCTATGCGCTGTGGTTTTTGCGCGAGGCAAAATATCTTAACAATGCAAGAATGATACTCGGCACGAGCTGTGCCGTGTCCGGTACTGGCTTCCTTGTCGACCGCTCCATACTTGAGGGCGATGACGGCTATGCCACATGGAAGTATTTTCTCCTCACGGAGGATATCGAGCTCAGCACGGCAAAGGTCATTGACGGCGAGATAATCGGCTATTGCGACGACGCGATGTTCTTTGACGAGCAGCCGATTACCTTCAAGCAGTCCTGGGATCAGCGTATCCGCTGGGCGAAGGGCTTCCTACAGGTATTCAGAAGCTACGGCAGAAGGCTTATCCGCGGACTTTTCGGAAGAAAGGTGTCTGGAGAGCGCAGAGGACGCAAGAGCTCCTTCTCCTGCTTTGACGTTACGATGACGATAATGCCCGCAATGATACTTTCCGGTGTTGTCGCGGTGAGCGATATTGTCGGTGCTGTGGTGATGGCTATCCTCGGCAGGTTCTCGCTTGCCGCAGAGCTCATCGCAATGCCGATACTTAACGCGAGCATCGTCGTGTTCCTTGTCGGGCTTATCACAACGATAACCGAGTGGAGAAACATCCACACGAAGACCTACAAGAAGATATTTTATACCTTTACCTTCCCGCTGTTCATGCTGACGTACATTCCGATAGCATTTGTGGCTATATTCAAGAAGGTGGAGTGGAAGCCTATCAGCCACTCAAAGGTCGTGACTCTCGACGAGATCCGTGCTGAGGGTGACAGCCGCGACAGTGATAAGCATTCCTTCGACGTCGGCATTGCCGTAAAGCGTCCCGAAAAGAACGATTGAGCTTCATCCCCTGTACCCGCAAGGTGCAGGGGATGCTTTTGTTAAACGCAAAAAGGCACATCAGAGCTGTCCGATGTGCCGAGTATGCCTTGGGGTAATATATATTGAAGCGGCGCAAGCCGCATTGCTTTCTCCCGTGGGAGTTACGCGATGAACTTTCTCAGCTCAAAGCGGCAGTTGTCCTCGCATTCAACGTAGATCTCATCCCACGAAAGCTTTGCAAGGTGAACTCCGAGAAAGCTCTTTGCATTGAGCTTACGGTTTCCGTTTACAAGATAAACCTTGCCGGGGATACGCGTTGCGGCTTTGTTGAACTCAATAACATCCGCGGTTGTGTCGAGTCGAATACGGTATAGGTACTTACAGCATCTGTCCATACGACATTCCTTTCGATGAGGCTGAAATATTGCTTTTCGCCTCGTCCAAGCACGTATTATATACCTTTTTTCGCCCGAAGTCAAGCGTTTTTGGGCGGATTTTTTTAATTTGGAGCACTGCACAAGACGCCTGATTGCCCCAAAACCACATTGTTGGAGTTGCACAAAAATAAAGGTCGAATTTTGTGCAACTCCAACAAGAGAAAATTTTACCGTTTCGGCTTGCTTTTGAAGATGAGAGCAGCGGCAAGTCCAAAGACGAGCGCTGCCGAAATGCCCCCTGCGGCTGCCGTGAGCGGTCCCTTCAAAATCCCGAAAAAGCCCTCGGCGTCGACTGCTTTTTTTACGCCCGAGGCGATAGTGTAGCCGAAGCCCGTAAGAGGGACCGTGGCGCCCGCGCCCGCAAGGCTTACCAGCGGCTCATACAGTCCGAGCGCGCCGAGCACGACTCCCGCAACAACGTAGGACACGAGAATTCGCGCGGGGTTAAGCCCTGTTTTATCGATGAGCAGCTGTGCGATAACGCACAGCGTGCCGCCGACCGCAAAGGCTGCCGGATATCCGAGAAGGGTATTCATATCACCTGTCGCCTCCCGTAATACGAAGTAGGTGCCCGATGCCGGGTATAGTGCTGCCCTGATTGAGCACCAGCGGGCTCATCAGCGCGCCCGTTCCGACAAACAGCACATCGTGCAGTGTGCCGCATGCTATATTCTTCAGAATGCTTGCAGCTATGATGATGGCACTGCATCCGCAGCCGGAGCCTCCCGCGTGCTTGTCTGTACCCTTGGCGTCGTAAATTATATTTCCGCAGTCGACGTGACGCCTTGAGATGTCAATGCCCTCACCTGCGAGCAGCTCGATGAGTATTTCGCTGCCCTCGCGACCGAGGTCACCTGTCACTATCATGTCAAGCTCCTCGACGTGCCGTCCGCTTTCGAAATATCGAAGCAGAGTATCGGCAGCGGCGGGCGCCATTGCCGCGCCCATGTTGTTTATATTATCGATCCCGCGGTCGACAACGT
>CAYNHY010000076.1:0-8756 GCA_964397225.1 uncultured Ruminococcus sp. | reverse complement strand
CAGAATATTCGATCTGCTTGACGAGGAAGGCGAGCAGGACGAGGGTTACGTTACTCTTGTAAACGTTAAGCACGAAAACGGCAAGCTTGTGGAATGTGAGGAGAAGACCCACGAGTGGGCATGGAAGCATCCTCATTCCGCTGACGGAAGCGTGACCTACACGCCCCTCATGGGAGACGTCGTACTTGATTCGGTCGACTTCGCCTACGTTGAGGGCAAGACAGTGCTCAGCGACGTATCGATCTACGCAAAGCCCGGTCAGAAGGTTGCGTTCGTCGGCGCAACGGGCGCGGGAAAGACCACGATCACAAATCTGCTAAACCGCTTTTACGATATTGCCGACGGCAAGATACGCTATGACGGCATCAACGTAAACAAGATCAAGAAGAACGACCTGAGACGTGCGCTCGGCATCGTACTTCAGGATACAAACCTCTTTACGGGCACCGTAATGGACAATATCCGCTACGGAAAGCTCGATGCGAGCGACGAGGAGTGCATTTCGGCGGCACAGCTTGCGGGAGCGGACGACTTTATAACCCGTCTGCCCGAGGGCTACAATACGATGCTTACGGATAACGGTGCAAACCTCTCACAGGGACAGCGCCAGCTTCTTTCCATCGCTCGTGCCGTGGTCGCAGACCCACCCGTAATGATTCTTGATGAGGCGACCTCCTCCATCGATACACGCACCGAGGCGATAGTCGCGCGCGGTATGGATGCGCTTATGAAGGGCAGAACGGTATTCGTTATCGCTCACAGACTTTCAACGGTCAAGAACTCCGATGTTATCATCGTGCTTGACCATGGTCGCATAATCGAGCGCGGAAGCCACGACGACCTTATCGCAAAGCGCGGTCAGTACTACAGCCTGTACACCGGCGCCTTCGAACTTGAATAGGACCATGACGACCCGTCTTTTGACGGGTCGTCATTTTTCAGTACCGTCGTCTTCGGGAATGCTCTGATTTGCTGAGAGAAAAAACAGAAATAAATTTGTCATTTATTCGCCAAAAGCACTTGCGCCGGGATGAAAAAAATTGTATAATAAAGGGACAACATCCCGAGGACTGCAAAGGTCTTTAATGCGACACGTGCCGTACCGCTTTGATATGCGTTTCGGCATTTCTTTCTTAATTACAACATATTCGACAAAATCGGGAGAGGTCATCATGCTGTCACAAGATACTCATGAAAAGCAGAGATTTGCACTAATGGAGGCTGCCGTAAAGGCGGCTGTGGAGGGCGGACTTACGAGCATCACCGCGCGTAAGATAGGTGCTCTAAGCGGTGTTAACGAGGTTTACATATACCGCTATTTTTCCAATAAAAACGATCTGATATCGAAGACCTTCGAGTTTGCCGACGAGCGCATACTCGGCTTTATACTCGATAACTTCGATGTCATGAATTATGCTGACGAAAACTACAAGGACCGCTGTCGCGAGCTGTTCAACCGCTGCTGGGACTTCATAATGCGGAGACCCGATTGGATTGTTTTTTACGTAAGGTATTACTATTCGTCGACCTTCCAGAAGCTTTCCTACGATGCCCACATGCGCCGCTATGCGGTGCTTATCGATAAGATGCGTCCCGCATGCCGTCCGGGTGCAGAGGTCGCAACGGTGTTACATCATATTCTCGACACGGTGCTCGGTCAGGCGAGAAAGCAGATAATGCACCCGCAGGAGCCTGAAACGGCAAGAGACAACGCGTTTTGGCTCGTGTTCAGTGTGCTGAAATGCGGCAAGGGTATTTAACAGATTCAAAGAACAGTATATTTGTTGATTTTCGGAGGTAAAATATGAAGACATCCGCGTTTGCGAAGATAAATCTCTACCTTGACGTGCTCGCGCGTCGAGCAGACGGCTTTCACGATATTAAGAGCGTTATGCAGAGCGTGTCGCTTTGCGACGTTATATCATGCGAGCGAAGTACACGTGTCGGTAAGATTTCACTTGAATGCAGCGACAGCTCGCTTTCCTGCGGAGAGGATAACCTCGCGTACCGCGCGGCAAAGCTGTTTTTCGAGCATTACGGCATAGACGCGGGAGTCGAGCTGTATATTGAAAAGAATATTCCGATATCGGCAGGACTTGCCGGAGGAAGCACCGATGCTGCCGCAACTCTTGTTATTCTGAACGAAATGTTCGGCTGCGATGCTTCAACGCATGAGCTTTGTATGCTCGGCGCTCGACTCGGCTCGGACGTGCCGTTCTGTATTGTCGGTGGCACCTGTGCCGCACTCGGTCGAGGAGAGGAGCTCGACGTGCTGTTTTCTGAGCTTGTGCTTGAGCTTGTCATAGCGAAGGCAGGGGAGGGCATTTCAACGCCTGCGGCTTACGGAATGCTCGACGAGCGCTTCGGTGCGGACCTTGCGGAGGATTTCGGAAGCCTTGAGGCTGTAGCCTCGGCGATGTGCCTTGAGGACGAGCTCGCGCTTTCACGCTCGCTGCACAATACCTTTGAGTCCGTAATACTTGAGCGACACGAGCCGGCGCGCCTTGCCAAGGAATATATGCTTTCTTCCGACGGCTGCCGCGCCGCACTTCTCAGCGGAAGCGGACCGGCTGTTTTCGGAATATACGCCGACAGAAGCAGTGCGTGCCGTGCGGCAGACGAGCTGACACGTCGCGGCTATACAGCCCTTGCCTGCACCAGTGTGTCGGCTAAGGCTCGAGAATTGACACAAATATAAAATAAGCTCCGATAAGCAGAAGCGACAGCTCGGCGCCGTGAGTGAAATATACGTACACGCCGAGCATCCAGAACATTACGGCGAAGACAAGCGATACCGCGCGGCACAGCACTGCCGCCTTCGACGGAAGCATAAAGCGCTCCGTAAGCAGTTCAAGCAGCGCGCCTCCGTCGAGAGTTCTTATCGGGAGAATATTTACAAGCGAGAGCGTCAGTGATGCCAGGGAAAAGCAGAGCCACGCTCCGTGCTCCGACAGCGGGCTGAGGAGCACGGCAAGAGCCGCAGCTGTCCCGACGGCACTCCCCGCAACGCATACCGCGCAGCTTTTGGCTGTGCCGAGCGAGAAGGACGTGTATTTAATTCGCAGACCCAGGAGCCCCACGGTAAAACAGCCATGTGCGCCAAACAGTCGAAGGCTCGCAAGATGCCCCGCCTCGTGAAGCGCCGCCGCAATTAAAAACGCTCCGACACGCGGGCGGTATACGACTGACAGCGCGAGTATCGCGAGTGTCGCGATACCGCCCGCAGTTATATTCCCGAAAGCAGAGCGGCGATGCTGTCTCCGATAAATTCCCACAGATTCCACTCCCCCATAAAATATCCGAAGGGCTCTGCCGAGGCATGACCTTCGCCGACTGGTGCAAGGACCTCGGTCTTCAACGGCTGAAGGCTAAGGTGTGACGGCTTTTGAAAAATTACCGTCGTGGAAAAAAACATAGCCGACAGAACAAGCAGCACACAAAAGGTGCGAAGCACTCTCTGCGAGTCGTGTGACTCTTTTTTCATATTATCACCTCACGAAGGGAAGAAATGCTATGACGGAAAACGAATATATTGAGCTGATTTCGTGTATGAGCCTTGCAGCGCAGTGCGGTGCGCGTGAAATAATGAAGCGCTACCGCGGTGAATACACCGTTCGGCAAAAGGCAGACCTCACGCCAGTCAGCGACGCGGATATTGCGTCATCCGAGGCGATAACGGCAGTCCTTCGGGAGCGCTACCCGTGTGCGTATCTGCTGTGCGAGGAAAGCTATGACGGCGAGTCACATTACAGAGAGCGCTGCCGCGAGGACGGCGTGTTTATAATCGACCCGCTTGACGGTACGCGCCCGTTTATCGAGGGACGCGATGAATTTGCGGTGTCAGTAGCTTACGCCGTGCAGCACGTAGGCGAGGCGGCTGTAATACTTGCACCGGCGCGCGGCGTGCTTTATTACGCTGCACGCGGGCACGGCGCGTGGCGCACGGACGTGAGCGACAGCGAAATGCAGCAGCCCTTTGACGCGCGCTTTTCACAGAGGCTGTCGGTGTCTGCACGCGACAGTGAGCTTGTTGTGCTTATCGGAAACCGCGACGACGGTGCGGAGCTCTTTGAGCGCTCCAAGACCGCTTCTCGCCGCGTCGGTCGGGTGCAGCGCATGTCAAGCTGCCTTAAGGGCTGCATGATAGCCGAGGGCACGGCTGACGTGCATTATAAATTTGCACCCTATACCAAGGAATGGGATACCGCGGGCGAGGAGCTGATATGCCGCGAGGCGGGAGGCTGTGTGACAGATGCCCTCGGCGGTGAGCTTTATGCCAATCGCGAGGATATTGTAAACCGACGCGGAATATGCATGCTCAATAAGGCTTCCTCGGCACTTGTCTGAGCCATCGCCCAAGTATATTCGCACAGCTCAGTACGCAGTACCCAAATTTAACTTTTTTATTAAAAACCTCTTTTCAATTGGCTTCGGTTTTGCTATAATATAAGCTGTATTTATCTAATGTCAGAAAGGCACGGTGTGTCTCAATGTACACCATAATTTATAAAAAACGACTTAATCCGACAGTGACACTTATTAAGGTCAACGCTCCCCGCGTTGCCGCCAAGGCGGAGCCCGGGCAATTTATCATTCTCAGAGTCAGCTCCGAGGGCGAGCGAATTCCGCTGACGGTTGCGGATTGCGACCGAAAGGAAGGAAGCGTTACGGTAATTTATCAGACTGTCGGCGCAACCACCGCAAAGCTCGATGCGATGAACGAGGGCGACGCCCTCTGCGATTTTGTCGGTCCGCTCGGTCGACCGACGGAGCTTGACGGACTGAAGAAGGTAGCAATTATCGGCGGAGGCGTCGGCTGTGCGATAGCATACCCGATAGCCAAGGCACTTTTCGCGCGCGGCTGTGAGGTCCACGGGATCGTCGGCTTCAGAAGCCGCGAGCTTGTTATCCTTGAGGACGAGCTCCGTGCGGTCAGCTCACGCTTTACTCTTATGACAGACGACGGAAGCGCAGGGGAGCGCGGTCTCGTTACGGATGCGCTCCGCGCCATGATAGAAAGCGGAGAAAAGTACGACCGCGTTATCGCAATAGGTCCGCTTCCGATGATGAAGTTCGTGAGCATGCTTACGAAGGAATATTCGGTACCGACCGTTGTCAGCATGAACCCCATTATGATAGACGGTACGGGAATGTGCGGCGGCTGTCGCCTTACGGTCGGCGGCGAAACAAAATTCGCATGCGTCGACGGTCCGGACTTCGACGGACATGCAGTCGATTTCGACGAGGTCATGAAGCGCGCGGCAATGTACAGAGCCTTTGAGCATCATGCCTACGAGCAGACCTGTAATCTCTTCAAGAGTGCGAATTAACGGCAAGCAAGCTTCAGTTTTTCGGCGCAGCTGCGCCTTGAAAGGATACCCAAAATGGCAAATATGACTCCGAATAAGCAGCCTATGCCGTCCCAGGACGCACAGGTCAGAAATAAAAACTTTGATGAGGTCGCGCTCGGCTACACCGTCGAGATGGCTCTCGACGAGGCGGCACGCTGTCTCAATTGCAAGAACAGCCCCTGCGTCAGCGGATGCCCGGTGAGAATAGACATTCCCGCATTTATCGCAAATATCGCACGTGGCGAGTTTGACGGCGCGTATGACGTGATCTCACGCTCGAGCTCCTTTCCCGCAGTCTGCGGCAGAGTGTGCCCGCAGGAATCGCAGTGCGAGTCGAAGTGCGTTCGCGGAATAAAGGGAGAACCTGTCGGAATCGGCAGACTCGAGCGCTTTGTCGCCGACCGACACAATGAGAGCACACGAGTTTCGGCTCAAAAGGCTCCCAAAAACGGTCACCGAGTCGCTGTTGCGGGCTCCGGTCCGGCAGGACTTTCCTGTGCCGGAGACCTTGCAAAGCTCGGCTATGACGTCACGGTCTTTGAAGCACTCCACACGCCCGGCGGCGTGCTCGTTTACGGAATTCCCGAATTCCGCCTGCCGAAGTCCATAGTCGCTCGCGAGATCGACAATCTTCGCGCACTCGGGGTCGATTTCGAATGCAATACCGTTATCGGAAAGACGCTGTCGATAGATGAGCTCATCGAGGACGGCTATGAGGCGGTATTTATCGGAACGGGAGCGGGTCTGCCGCGCTTTATGAATATCCCCGGCGAGAATCTGTGCGGCGTATATTCGGCAAACGAATTTTTGACGAGGATTAACCTCATGAAGGCGTACAGAGACGACAGCGACACCCCCGTAATGCACGCGCGCCGCATTGCCGTCGTCGGCGGTGGCAACGTTGCAATGGACGCCGCAAGATGTGCAAAGCGTCTCGGCGCCGAGGAGGTCTACATTGTATACCGCCGCTCCGAGAAGGAGCTTCCCGCGCGCGCAGAGGAGGTAGATCACGCACGCGAGGAGGGTATTAACTTTATGCTCCTGACGAATCCCGTCGAGATACTTGAGGGCGAAAATAGCTTCGTCGGCGGAATGCGCTGCGTTAAGATGGGGCTCGGAGAGCCCGACGCGTCGGGCAGACGTCGTCCGGTCGAGCTTGAGGGCTCGGAATTCGTGCTCGACGTTGACGCTGTCATAATGTCGATCGGTACCTCACCGAATCCGCTTATCCGTGACACGACACAGGGACTTGATACGGAGAGATGGGGCGGTATCAAGACCGACGGCAACGGTCGTACCTCACGTATTGCCGTATATGCGGGCGGAGACGCCGTCACAGGTGCTGCGACCGTTATTCTCGCAATGGGAGCGGGCAAGACCGCTGCTGCTGCAATTGATGAGTACATAAAAAACAAGGCATGAGCCACCGCTCGTCCCGTGAAAACGCGGCGAGCGCGGCTTTTATAAGCAGAAGAGAGAGCAATGCTTACCACGGAAAGGCTGTTGCTAAGAGGGTGGACGGACGCTGACGCCGAAAGCCTGTATTATTACGCGAGTGACCCACACGTCGGTCCCGCTGCCGGCTGGCGCCCGCACGGCTCGGTTGAGGAGAGCCTTCACCTAATACGTAATGTGCTGTGCTCCGCAGAGTGCTACGCGATATGTGAGAAGGAAACACAGAGAGCTATAGGTGCAATCGAGCTGAGGCTGAACGGCCATACGGATATGACACAGCGCGACGACGAGTGCGAGCTTGGCTTTTGGCTCGGAAAGCCGTTTTGGGGGCGTGGCTACATGGTGGAGGCGGCGCGCGAGCTGCTTTGCCACGCGTTCGAGAATATAGGCATGAATACCGTTTGGTGCGGGTATTACGACGGCAACATAAAATCGAAAAGAGTACAGGAAAAGCTCGGCTTTGTCTATCATCACACATGCAATGAGGTTCCGGTTCCGCTGATGGTGGAGACGCGCATAGGTCACACGAACGTGATGACGCGCGAGCTTTATGAGAAGCTGTACGGCACAAAGGCAGGACGCTCCCACGAAGGCAGGTGAGGCAATTTGCGTACTGCACGGCAATTTTCAACGTTCGGTCGCAGCTTTTTGTATTGACATCGGCTCGCCGCAGAGGTATAATATTATTCAGTAAACTAAAGTGAGGAAATATAATGAAGGTATCAAAGCTTCTCGGTCAGAGATTCAAAAATGCCCCGTCCGACTGCGTTATCGAGAGCCACGCGCTCATGATCCGCGGCGGCTACATGAAGTATGTGGCAAACGGCATATATTCGCTGTTCATGCCCACAAAGCGTATTACAAAAAAGATAGAAGCCATCATCCGCGATGAGATGGATCGCGCAGACGGTCAGGAGGTTATGTTCCCCGTCGCAATGCCCGCATCCCTTTGGGAGGAGTCGGGAAGATACGACTCTATCGGCAGCGAGCTTGCACGCTGGAAGGATCGCTCCGGTAATAAGATGGTGCTCGGCATGACGCATGAGGAGGCAGCTGTTCAGCTCGCCCGCGACACCGCGTCGTCCTACGCCGATTACCCCTTTATGATATATCAGATACAGACAAAGTTCCGTGACGAGCCCCGCGCTCGCGGCGGACTTATCCGCGTTCGTGAGTTCACAATGAAGGACGCATACTCCTTCCATACGAGCGAGGAGGATCTTGACAGATACTACGACATTCAGTTTAAGGCATATGAGAACATCTTCCGTCGCGCGGGCGCGAAGAACGTCGTTGCCGTAAAGAGCGACTCTGGAATGATGGGCGGTAATGTATCGCATGAGTTTATGCTCCTTACCGAGATCGGCGAGGACACGATAGCTATCTGCCCCGACTGCGGCTACAGCGCAAATATGGAGGCTGCGGACGTTAAGCTTTGCAACGAGCCCGGACAGCTCACAGAGCTTGCACGTGTTCACACACCTGACGTCAAGACCATCGACGCACTCACCGAGGCTCTCGGCACATCCCCCGCTTCGTTCTGCAAGGCGGTAGTGTATCAGCGTAACTCCGACGACAGCTATGTCATAGTATTCATTCGCGGAGACCTCGAGGTCAATGAGACAAAGCTCCGCAATTATCTGAAGTACGAGATCCACCCCGGAAGCATCACCGAGGACTCCGGAATCGTCGCCGGCTTTATCGGTCCCGTTGACGCTCCGAAAAACGTGAAGCTCGTCTTTGACGCGTCCCTTTGTGGGATAGAGTCGCTTGTTTGCGGCGCGAATGAGGCTGACTACCACCTCACCGGAATGAACATTGCACGCGATGTCGGAGAGGTAGAGTATGCTGATGTTGCAAAGATATTCGAAGGCGCTGTCTGCCCCATATGCGGCAAGCCGCATATCACGATAAACCGCGGTATCGAGGTCGGAAATATATTCAAGCTCG